>JANTGS010000001.1 GCA_024762795.1 Flavobacteriaceae bacterium
TCCAATTAAATTTTAAATCTTAAATTTCCCCCCTTTTCGCTAATTGCTATATTTTATTCGTGAGACTCTAAAAAATCAATTTCAATTTTTTAGTTAGTCGAACTAATCCCGCTTTTTTCTATCGGGATCTTGGTTTAACCCGCCTTTTAGGCACCCCTCCTTTAACGCTATCGCTAAGGAGGGGAATTTTAAATCTTAAATTTTTTCACACTTTCCCCTGATCGCTCCTTAAATTCTCCCGCAGATTCAGCTGATTTGCATAGATCTTTCTTAATACTAATTACTCACTACTCAATACTTTTATAAACAACCTCTCTTTCAGCCAGATATTCCAGAACAAAATCGAAACAGACCTTATGTTTTCCTACAAGTTCCGGGGGAAAGATTCCTTTTTTATGGAAGAGTTTTTTTAATATCAGATTCACAGCTGCTGTTGCCGTATAACCTGTGGTTCTGGCCATGGAGGAGGTTTGGGTCTCTTTATTGTATCTGTCAAGCAGATTATAGACTATTTTTTGCTCTTTTCCGTCTTTATCCGTTCCTTGTATGGTAATTCGCATTACAGTTATCTCTTCTTCATTTTCTTCTAAAAGCCACTCCTTAAAAAGAATTTTACTGGTAAAATCAATGGGAGTAATCTTTTGACCCTCAATCTCAATTTCAGTTTTTTCAAAGAATCCACTTTGTTTTAGCACCTGAATAAATTCCACATGTCCAGGGTAACGCAGGGTTTTTTCTTTCATGTTTGGAATGTGAGGCATGGTAAAGATCAGAGATCGGAGTCCGTCGGAATTAAAAGCTTCCAATGTTCCCACCTGATCAAATTCAATCAGTTCTACATCGCTTAAAGCCTCTTTTGTAATAAGTTTGCTGTTTTCGATATAGCGGGCCGGCCGGGTGTATTCTTCAATCACATCTGTTGGTGAGAACGGAGCTTTGTAATTAAAAGGCCACTTTTTTATGGCAGGCAGTCCCCCCACCAGACATTCGAAATCGGTAATTTTGAGACTTTCATTATGATAGCCCAGTAAAATATTTCCCATTCCCGGGGCTACACCACAATCTACAATGGCTGTAACCTGATTCTGTTTTGCAAGATCATTAAGCTCCAGTGCATTTTCGGCAAAGAAAGATATATCTACTACATCCTTTTTGGCTTCTATGATGGATTTTAAAGTGGAAAAACCTAAAAAACCGGGTACGGCACAAACCACCAGATCAAAAGGTTTAAGTGTTTCTTTTAAAGATTTTTTATCAGTTACATCAAGTTGAAGCGTACTTATATTTTTATTTTTTGCAGTGATTTTATCCAGCGATCTTATATCGAGATCGGCTGAGGTAACCTCATGATCCTTTACCAGATCCAGAGCGATGGCACTTCCTACCATACCGGCTCCTAAGACAATGATTTTATACATTTTTTATTTTTTTAGTGAATGATAATTTTAACGGAGATGAATTAAAAGCAGGAATATCATTATAATCCAGGAATAAAGACCCAGGGTTGAAGACTAAGTAATCGGATAAAGAATTGTAACATAAGCTAAAGATACAATTGTTTTTTAGAAAAAGAACAGGAGGATAACAGAATGCGTTATTACGGAAAGGATTATAGGGTGTAATTTTTACCTTGCCAAAGATTTTTAGCAATAAGCTTTTTATCGATAAGATCGACCATTTCAAAATTCTTTAACCGGTTCCATTTTGGAGCGATTAACAATTCATGCGGAGCTTCGCTGATAAAACGTTCTATTACAATATCGGGTCGGAGGTAAGTGATGAATTCTGTGATCAGGTCAACATAGGATTCAGCAGTAAAAAGATTGAAATATTCCGGATTTTTTTTATACTGCATTGCCATTGCAGAGTGTTTTACGATCTGAAGGTGATGTAATTTCAAAGTGTTGATTGGGAGTTTTGAGATTCTTTCGGCATGACCGAGTATATCTGATCTGCTCTCCCCCGGGAGTCCGATGATCAGATGCGCCCCGAGATCAAGGCCTTTATTTTCACTCATTTTATAGGCGTTAACAGTGTCTTCATAAGTATGACAGCGATTCACTTTTAAAAGAGTTTTGTTTAGGGTGCTTTCCACACCAAATTCAAGAGAAATAAAATATTTCTTTGAGAGTTCCGACAAGTAATCTATGATCTCTTTCGATATACAATCAGGGCGGGTGCCGATCACTAACCCTGCTACTCCTTCAACACTCAGGGCTTCCTCATACATTTGTTTTAAAGTGTTGAGGTCTGAATAAGTGTTTGTATAAGCTTGAAAATAAGCAAGATATTTAATAGTTTTTCCTTTTTTGGAAAAGAAATCAATGCCCTTATTTAGTTGTTCTGTAATGCTTTTTTCCGGACCGCAATAATCCGGATTAAAAGAGTTGTTGTTACAATAGGTACAACCGCCATAACCTTTGGAGCCATCTCTGTTAGGGCAGGTAAAACCGATATCAATGGATATTTTCTGAACCCTGTTGCCAAATTTTTGTTTGATAAAGGCAGAGTAATAAAGATATCGTTTTCCTGAAATGACCATACTTATATATTTTCTGGCAAAAGTAACCAAATTAAAAGAGTTTAGTTTACTTTAGTAGTTCTAATATGGAGGAAAATATCAAAATAAAGAAAGCACTATTTGAAGTTTGTATTCGTGAAGTAATGTTTAAAGCCGAAACGGTGAATAAAATATTACTTTCTAATAAAAAGGCTTTAGAAAGTGAGACCAAGAGTTCGGCGGGAGATAAACATGAAACCGGAAGAGCCGTTTTACAGCTGGAAATGGAAAAGGCATCACAACAAATTGTTGTTATTGAAAAAATGCTGCAAAGTCTTAAAAGAATTCCTGCAGACCGAATACAGAAAACCGTTGCAACAGGCAGTGTGGTGAGAACTTCGGGATTTGATTTCTATATTTCTGCCAGTCTGGGAGAGATCGTAATAGATCATGCAAAGTATTATGCCATATCTGCCCGGTCTCCGATAGGGAATTTATTGATGGGAAAAAAGGCCGGGGATTCAATAGATTTTAAGGGAGAAGAGATTTATATTACAGAGGTTTTCTAATCGCAAGGAAGCCTTGATCATAAAAAACAATAGATCAGATGCCTCTGTCTTTTATTAAGAGAGCCATCTGATCAAGGTAGAAAAAATTACAGTTTTTTTATCCCCATATTATACAGGGTAAAGCTGAAAATATCGGCATATTGTTCAATAGATTTTGAGATCGGAGTTCCAGCTCCATGACCGGCATTGGTTTCAATTCTGATCAGAACCGGGTTATTTCCGGTCTGTTTTTCCTGAAGTTCTGCAGCAAATTTAAACGAGTGTGCCGGTACAACCCGGTCGTCATGATCTCCTGTAAGTATCAGGGTAGCAGGATATTTAACTCCTTTTTTTACATTGTGAACCGGAGAATATCCTTTTAAATATTCAAACATTTCTTTACTTTGTTCAGAAGTTCCGTAATCATAGGCCCATCCTGCGCCGGCAGTAAAGGTATGATATCTGAGCATGTCGAGAACTCCAACCTGAGGTATAGCCACTTTCATCAGATCGGGTCTTTGTGTCATGGTTGCTCCTACGAGTAAACCTCCGTTGGATCCCCCACGGATGGCGAGATAATCCTTTGAGGTATATTTGTTTTTGATGAGATATTCCGCTGCAGCGATAAAATCGTCAAATACATTTTGTTTTTTCATTTGGATTCCTGCATCATGCCATTTTCTTCCGTATTCCCCTCCTCCGCGAAGATTAGGAACAGCATAGACTCCGCCCATTTCGAGCCAAACAGCATTAGGAGTTCTGAAACCAGGGGTCAGGCTGATGTTAAATCCCCCATAACCGTACAAAATTGTAGGATTCTTTCCATTGAGCTTTATGCCTTTTTTATAAGTAATGATCATAGGTATTTTTGTACCGTCCTTTGAGGTATAAAACACCTGTTTGGATTCAAAATTCTCAGGATTAAAATTGATATTTGGTTTTTTATAAACAGAAGATTTACCACTTTTCGGATCAAATTTATAGATGGTGGAGGGCGTAATATAATTGGTAAAAGAGTAATAAAGTTCCTTATCCTGATATCTTCCGCCAAATCCGCTTACATTACCTAAACCGGGTAATTTTACTTCGCGTATCAACTTTGCATTTTTATCGTATTGTAATACCTGAGAAACAGCATCTTTCATATAAACTGCAAAGAAATATCCACTTCCTGAAGTAATATTCAAAACATTTTTAGTTTCAAGAATAAAGTCTGTCCAGTTGGAAATGGAAGGATTCTCTACCGGAGCTTTGACCACTCGTTTATTTGGGGCCTTGTAATTGGTTGAGATATACAGATTATTCTCGTCACTTTCAATAACATAACTATCGTTTTCAAAGTTGTCTGTAATGGGTATAAGTCTGGTTTTGTCTTTTTTCAGATTTGCAAAATACAGTTCATTACCCGAAGTGGAATTAGCTGCAGTAACCACCAGATATCTCTGATCTTCGGTAACATAACCTCCCACATAGCGTCGTTTTTTATCCAGTCCGAAGATTACCTGATCATTCTTTTGAGGTGTTCCCAGCTTGTGGAAATACAATTTATGCTGATCGGTCTTAGCCGAAAGTTCACTACCCTTGGGTTTATCATAGCTGGAATAGTAAAAACCTTCATTTCCTCTCCATGAGAGCCCGCTGAATTTTACATCTTTAATGGTATCTTCCATTATTCTCTTTGATAAAGCATCCATAACGATTATCTTTCTCCAGTCGGAACCACCTTCTGAGATCGCATAAGCAAGCTTACTTCCGTCTTTCGTAAAGGAAACACTACCTAAAGAAGTTGTTCCGTCTGCACTGAATTTATTGGGATCGAGAAAAACTTCCGGATTGCCATTGCCTTTTTGCCGGTAGAGTACACTTTGGTTCTGTAAACCGTCGTTTTTATAAAAATAGGTATAATCTCCCCTCTTAAAAGGAGCTCCGTATTTTTCATAATTCCAGAGTTCTTTCAGACGCTCTTTGATCTTATTGCGATATGGAATTTTGTTCAGGTAGGCAAAGGTTACTTTATTTTGAGCTTTAACCCAGGCTTCGGTTTCAGCCGAACGGTCATCTTCAAGCCACCGGTACGGATCAGCTACTTTGACACCGAAATAAGTATCTGTATGATCGATTTTTTTGGTTTTGGGATAATGTATCTTCATAGTATTATTTTGTGCATTGACCGTTCCTGTGGTGAAAACCAGGATCATGATCAGCGAAAGCGTAATTAGTGATTTCATAACTTGAGTTTATCTGGGTTAATTTTTAATTCAAAGATTTTACAGATTCTATTTTATCTCCCAAAAATCGTTTGAGTGTTGCTTCGATGCCGTGTTTTAAGGTGATGGTTGACGATGGGCATCCATTGCATGCACCCTGAAGTGTAACATTGACAATTTTTGTTTCAGGATCATAAGATTCAAACTGGATATTACCGCCATCTCCGTTTACAGCAGGTTTGATGTACTCATTGATCAGACTTACAATCTGTTTTGAGGTTTCATCCTGGCTGATTTCGGTTGAACCGGATGAGTAAGAGGAAGAGATCACATTCTTTTTGGTTTGCAGGTATTCTTTTAAAAAATCACGAATGGCATCATTTACTTCGATCCATTCCAGTGTTTTGTCTTTGGTTATGGAAATATAATTTTGAGAGATAAAAACTTTTTTCACAAACGGATATTCAAAAAGTTCATAGGCTAAAGGCACCTTTGCAGCTTCATCGAGATCTTTTATTTCGATGGTTTGATTGGTGAGAAACTTATTGGTTACAAACTTCTGGGTATCCGGATTTGGCGTACTTTCGGCATAAACCTCGATCAGGAAATCATCAGGGTCGCTAAAAAGAGGCTTTTTTTGTAACAGATAATCTTGGAGGAAATTTTTAAGCTCACTTTGTACTTCACTCCACTGAAGCATATCGAACCTTTCCAGTGTGATATCCTTAGGGTTGATCGTCACACTTTTGATAAAGGGCAATTTAAAGAGTTGTTTGGCCAGCGGAGACCCATCGGCCTCTTCTATATTTTTAAATTTTTGTGGATCTTTGGTTAAGGTCTGATCTGTTTTAAATCTGACCAGTGTAGGTTTGTCAGTAATTTCAATCTTTATTTGAGGCATGAATTTTAATTTGGATCACAAATTTACAAAAATCAACTTGCTTTTATGGTAATAAAGTGTTAAGAAACTTATCTTGTATTATTCCTGATACAGGTTAGAGTTTTATATGTAAATTTACAAAGCAAATATTTTGAATACAATAAAATACCAACTATGATTTTAAAAGAGTTAAGAGGCAAAACGCCTGTATTTGGAAAGGATTGTTTCCTTGCAGAGACTTCAGTGGTAATTGGCGATGTGGTAATGGGAGATTATTGCAGTATATGGTACCAAGCAGTGATCAGGGGAGATGTACATTCTATTAAAATGGGAAATAAGGTCAATGTTCAGGATGGAGCTGTGATCCATGCCACCTATAAAACCTCACCCACCGAGATTGGCAATAATGTTTCCATAGCACATAATGCCATTGTGCATGGATGTACCATTCATGACAATGTATTAATTGGGATGGGAGCCATTGTAATGGACGATTGTGTGATCCACAGCAACAGTATTATTGCAGCCGGAGCTGTTGTTACCAAAAATACTATTGTCGAATCCGGGAGTGTTTATGCAGGTACTCCTGCCAGAAAAGTAAAGGATATCAGCGAAGAACTTATCTCCGGAGAGATAGAGAGAATTGCCGATAATTATATCAAATATGCCGGATGGTATAAAGATGAATAAAAAAAGGCTGCCTTATATAAGACAGCCTTTCAAAAATAATTAAATTGAGTTTACTGGATTCCCAGTTTTGCTTTAACGGCACTCATCAGATCTTCTCCATCAAAAACTAAAAGTCCTTTTCCCGGAGCAGAATCGAGTACATATTGAATACCTTTGGTCTTAGCTACTTCATTAACAGCTTTTTGAGCTTTTTCCAGAATTGGCTTTAACAGATCGAAACGTTTCTTTTGTAATTCCTGATCGGCAGTTTGACCATATTTTTGTAATCTTTTCTGAAGATCTTCAACTTCTTTTTGACGCTTTGCATTTTCAGTATCAGTTTGAGTTGGTGCTTCCTGACTGTATTTTTGCAGTTTTGCCTGTAAAGCTGTAGCCTGAGTTTTATACTCATTTGCGTAAGTTTCAGATAATTTCTTTAGCTCATTTTCCATAGCTTTGGCTTCCGGCATTGACATTAATAGCTTTTCACTATCAATATGGGCGATCTTCTGTGCATTTACGGTATTAGTTCCTATTCCTGCTAATAAAACAAATGCTAATAATAAATTTCTAAATAGTTTCATTTTTCAATAATTTGTTAATAATAAAATTTTAATTGTCTTTGTTTAATAATTGTTCTCTTTCTTTTTTTCGTTTTTCAATTTCCCTGAGCTTTTCTTCTCTTCTTTTTTCGGATTCTCTTTTTAAGGAGTCTCTTAATTTCTCACGGGCTTCCTGTTGTTCTTTTATTCTTGCTTTTAAAGCTGCTCTTTTTGCTTCTTTTTCCTCTTGTTTCTTTAGGGCTTCCTGAGCTTTGATATCATCAGGATCCGTTGTATCAGTTTTATCTTTAACCACTTCATCAACGGCACTTTCAACGGCTTCAGCCTCTATTACTTGCTCTATAGGTGCTTTTTTCCCTTTAACGTTGCGTTGATTTTTGTTATCTTCTATAATTTTTTTCTTTCTATCCTTTACAATAGTGTTTAAAACCAACTCGCTAATATCAAATTTTCTGTTATAATACAGCATGATCAGATCACTCGATTTATCAAAAACAAAATCGTATTTTTTTCTTTCGGCAATACTTTGGATCGAATTAAATATTTGATCCTGAACAGGTTTTACAAATTGTTTTCTCAATCGGTATAAATCACCCTCAGGACCAAAATAAGCCAGTTGCAAGCGATCTAATTCTTTTTGTTTGATATCAATATCCTCTTCTCTTTCTTTGATCATTTCATTGGTAAGCAGAGTTTTTTCATTTTCAAGATCTGCTTTTTGAATATTGATCTCATTGTTGAGCTTATCTAATTTCTGTTTCCAGTCTTTAACTTTTTGGTCCAGTCGGGACTGTGCTTCTGAATATTCTGGAACATTTTCCAGAATATAATCCATATCAATGTATGCAATACGTTGAGGTTTTTGACTAAAAATCAAAGAACTTATCAGAAAAAAGGCGATAAAAAATATATTTTTTATCATAGTTTTATTTCTCTTTTAATTTTATACCAGACTGTTAACTTGGGCAAAGATAACAATTTAGTGTTTTAAAACTGCTGACCAATAATAAAATGTGTTTGCCATCCTGATTTATCATTGGTTCCTGGTATATTATCAAATCCATAACCAAAATCTATACCAAGAAGTCCAAATGCCGGCATAAAAACTCTTATACCTGCTCCGGCAGATCTTTTTAATTCAAAGGGTCTGAAATCTTCAAAGCTTTCAAATGAATTACCTCCTTCCAGGAAAGTAAGTGCGTAAATTGAAGCTGTAGGTTTTAATGTGATCGCATAACGTAATTCAAAAGATATTTTGTTATAAACAGTTCCTCCACGATAGGGTGATAAACTCGAGTTAGGATAACCTCTTAGCTGTACTACCTGTCTTCCGTCAAATTGTCCAGTATTCATTCCGTCCCCTCCCACATAGAATCTTTCAAAGGGAGAAATTCCGATGTCTTTATTGTAAGCTCCCAGAAAACCAAATTCAGCATTCGACATCAAAACCAGGTCCTTCCAAATCTGTGTATACCATTTGCCCATAAAATTGATCTTGTAGTATTCAAGCCATTCGAATCTTTCTTCATCCGGTAAACCTGCATATTCTTTGTCGTTAAAAGAAGAATAGGGCGGGGTAACTTTGGCGATAACATTAAATTGTGATCCGTATCTTGGATAGATCGGACTCGGTCCGGCCGAATTTCTTCCAAAGTTAACCGTCAGGTTTAGGTTGTTTGAAATTCCGTTATTGTAACCAAAAGTGGATAAAAAGAAATCTTTTAATGTGAACCTCTGGAAACTTAATGAAGTTGAAAGTGTAAAATAGTCATCAGGCCATTTTAATCGCTGACTTAAGCCCACGGAGGCACCGGTAATATCCAGACGTTGATTCTTATCCACATCGCGTTTTAGCGGATCATAAGAATACTGACTGGAGCTATAGATAGAGAAATTGAATCCTTTCGGACGTTTTCCTCCCCACCAGGGTTCTGCAAAGGATAAAGAATAAGTCCTTGAAAATTTACTCGCTTGTAAACGTAATGAAATGCTTTGTCCGTCACCACGGGGTACCGGTTTGTATTCATCCCAGTTAAAAAGGTTTCTCGCAGAGAAATTGTTAAAGGACAGGGCAAGTGTACCGATAAAGGCGCCGCCACCATAACCTCCCTGTAATTCTATCTGGCTCGATCCTTTTTCCGACAGGCTGTATGTGATATCTGTTGTTTTATCCTGATAATTAGGTTTTACATCAGGCACAATATTTTCTGCATCGATATACCCTAATTGGCCTAACTCGCGTATTGAACGGACTATATTTGATTTACTAAACAGATCTCCCGGTCGGGTCCATATCTCCCGGTAGAGTACAAAATCATTGGTTACATCATTTCCTTCCACAGATACTTTACGTACAGTTGCCGGATCGTCTTCTACAATT
The DNA here is from genome assembly GCA_024762795.1 of Flavobacteriaceae bacterium. GTDB lineage: Bacteria > Bacteroidota > Bacteroidia > Flavobacteriales > Flavobacteriaceae > Namhaeicola. Next base: position 9,748 of record JANTGS010000001.1, read on the forward strand.
CGAACTTCAATATTGATCTCATTATTTTCAGCACTGGTCTCTACCAGATTTACTCTTGAGAAAAGATATCCGTTGTCAAGATAGGTATTTGTAATATCTTTTGAATCAGGAGTGCCGTCACCTTTTACCCTTTCATTCAGGGCTTTACCATTGTATGTACTCCCTTTATCGATACGTAGGATACTCATTAGCTGGGCATCTGTAAATACTGTATTTCCAAGGAATTTGATATCGCCAAATTTGTAACGATCTCCTTCATTTACGGTAATATCTAAATTGATAGTATTATCATCGTTAAAAGAAACAGAATCTTTAACCACAATTGCATCCCGGAATCCTTTTTCCTGATATTTTTCAACTACTTTTTTAAGATCTTCTTTATAAACATCTTCTATAAATTTAGAAGGTTTAAAGATATTCTGTATCTTTTTTTCCTTCGTTTTTTTCATAGCCTTCTTCAGCTTTTTGTCCTCGATAATTCTATTGCCATGAAAGGTTATGGTTTTGATCTTAATCTTTTCTCCTTTGTCCACAAGAATCAGGGCATCCTGAACATGAGAATTGGCCGAATCAGGTTTTGTTGAGATGGTAACCTTAGTTTTTAAATAGCCTTTTTCGCGGTATTTATCCTGGATCTGATTTTTTGTAGTAGTAATCAGGTTCTCGGTCAGCATGGCTCCTTTTTGGAATTCCAGCTCCTTTCTAAGATCTTCGAGTTTGGATTTTTTAACTCCTTTAATGGTAACATTACCTACCTTATCCAGCTCAGAAACTGCTATTTCCAGATAAATTGTATCGCCATCGAGTTTGGTAGCGTACACTTCCACATCGCTGAACAGCTTGGAAGTCCATAATTTTTTAATGGCACCGGTTAGTTTATCTCCCGGTATTTTAATTTCCTGGCCTGCAACCAAGCCTGAGAAAATAAGAATTGACTGCTCAGAAATGGTATTGTTACCGGTTACGGTAACTCCTCCCAATTTATACTTTTTGGGTTTACTCAGATCGATTAGATTGCTTAGATTCTGATTTGCACGAATGGTATCAGATTTTTTTAAGGTCGCAGCAGGAACCGGTTTCTTAATAGTATCGTTACTTTTAAGAGAATCTTTTTCCTGAGCAAAGGCGGTAAAAAATGTCCAAACCAAAAATAGGGGTAAAACGCCGGTTTTTATCTTATTCATTAATGTTCTCAATTTGTTCACTTGTTTTTCCAAATCGTCGTTCTCTGCTTTGATAATTGATGATTGCCTTGTAAAAATCTTCTTTTTTAAAATCAGGCCATAATACCTCTGTAAAATAAAATTCGGCATAGGCAATTTGCCACAATAAGAAATTACTGATGCGTAATTCTCCGCTGGTTCGTATCAAAAAATCAACGTCGGGCAAAGTAAATGTATATAAATGATTATTTATAATATTTTCATCAATTTCTTCTAGTTTGAGTTCATTATTAACAATTTTTTTAGAAATAGTTCTTGTCATGTTAACAATTTCTTCCCTCGATCCGTAGTTCAGGGCCAGAGTCAGGATTAATCCTGTATTCTTTTTAGTTGCCTGAATAGTATGGGTAAGTTTTTTAAATGCTTTAGAAGGTAATCTTTCGATATTTCCAATGGTATTTAATCTTACATTATTCTTTTGAAAAGTGGGAAGTTCTTTTTGCAGGGAATTGACAAGAATACTCATCAAAGTGTCAATTTCCGATTTGGGTCTGTTCCAGTTTTCGGTTGAAAAAGTATAGAGGGTCAGGGCTTCGATCTTTAATTCGGCCGCAGCCTCAACGGTTTCTCTAACAGCATTCACTCCTTTCCGGTGTCCCAGTACTCTTGATAAACCTCTTTTTTTTGCCCATCGGCCGTTTCCATCCATGATCACGGCTACATGTCGGGGCAATTTATCTTTATCTATTTTCTGCTTCATGGTCATTCTTCTGATCTGTTCTTGATTAATTAAACCTTTCCCAAAGGTGTTGCCACGATCTGGCATCGGTATCAAACACGTATGTAATTGTAAAACCTGTAAAAACATACCAGTCATTAGTGTTGGAATTGTCTATGGTTTTATATACCGGATTTCCTAATGGATCAAGTCCGCTTTGATATTGAGCTCCGTTATAATAGCCATCAATATCATCCTTAAAAGTATATCTGAAAGAGGTTTCAATTGCATAAGCAATATTATAGGTTAAACGCCCTTTAAAGCCAAGTCCTACGGGAAGAATAAAATTAAAGGTTCTTCCGTCTTCTCTTGTGTCATAATTACTAACGGCAGCTTCTACAATAATATATGGTGTACTTGCGCGGCCTAATTCTGACAGGTTGTAATCGAAAAAATTAAATTCTATTCCGGCAGCAAATTCATGTATAGAATTTGTAAAATTAAGTCCGCGGTATATACGGTAGGAATTCTTTGATTCCGCATCATCTCCTGAGATCTTTGCATAGGTATACTGAGCTCTGAGTGCATATCGCGGACTCAGATCAAGTTTGTAGATACCTCCAACGGCTATATTGTTAGGTAGAATAAGAAAATCATTTCCAATATCTCCAATATAATTACTTCCACCCAAAAACACTCCTATCTCATGACTTTGAGCAGAAACGGAGCCGGAAATTAATGCAAATAATATAAGTATTAAAAATCTTTTTTTCATATACAAAACAGGTCGCAAATATATAAAATAACATTTGCTTTTGAATTAATTTACCTTCTCTTTTTTGAACAACAGAAATTAGCAGTAAAAAATGCCTGGATTGTCAGTTGCGGGTATCTTCTCCCCACAGCAGTTTTTCCCGGAGCGTTTTAATAAATGATTGTTCATTGAGTACGATCAGTTTTATAGTAAAATCACATTTTTTAATGTAGATCTTAGTAGTGTTGGAGATGGTTGTAATACGAGAGTCAAGAGTTAAGATAGCTTCATTGGTCCGGCTGCCTACTTTAAGTTCAACTTTAGTCTCCTCCGGAATTACCAAAGGCCTTACGCTCAGGCTGTGTGGTGCAATTGGGGTTAAAACAATATTCTTTGAGGAGGGTGAAATGATGGGGCCGCCACAGCTTAATGAATATCCTGTAGAACCTGTGGGTGTGGAAATAATAAGTCCGTCGCTCCAGTAAGTGGTGAGATACTCTCCATCGAGATAAGTTTCTATCGTGATCATAGAAGGAGTATCTTTCCTGCTGATGGAGACCTCGTTGAGTGCGTAATTTATTTCTTCAAGATCCTTATTGTCATCGTTGGTACTAACACTGATCAGAGTTCTTTCTTTGATTGTATAAGCGTTATTAAACAAGAGTTTAATAGCTTCCGGGATATTTTCTTTTTGGATGGTTGCCAAAAAACCAAGCGTTCCGGTATTGATTCCTATGATGGGTATGTTGAGATCTCTTACATAGGTTATCGACCTTAAAAAAGTGCCGTCGCCTCCAACGCTGAAAAACATATCAAAGGTGTTGTCCAGATTATGATAACTTTCGAAGGTGTGAAAATGCGGGTTGTCTTTTCGACCCTCAAACCCATCGAACAGATTCCTTTCAAAAAAGATCTCTGTATTGTGGGCTAATAATTCATCAACCAATACACCGGTATATTTTAATGTTGTAGCTACATTGGTCTGACCAAAAATACCAACTTTAACAAGCTTCATGATTAGATGTTTAGATATTTCTTTAAATAATTGGAGCGTTCTTTAAGCTCTTCTAAGTATTTGTCATTGGATTTCTCATTCACGATCTGATATCCGTATCTTCTGAAAGATAGCATGGTATTGCTTATATCATGTGCACCTAATTTGAGTACAATACTGGCCGTATCATTAATTATTTTAGATATAAAAATGCCGTAAAGTGTTGCATCATTGGCTTCAACGATTTGAGTGATCTCGCTAAATGAGTAATCTCTAACTCCCTTGGAGATGGTAAGTACAACACCATTTTCATGTAAAAAAGGAGTATTTTCAAGGATCTTTAAAAAATCATCCAGTTCAAAATAACCCATATAATGATCTTCGGAATCGAGAACAGGGATCAGGTTACAATGATTATTGATAAAGAACTGCAGAATTTCAAACCAGCCCATATTTTCCGAAACATGAACAGGTTGAAAAAGATGCTTTAAATCCGAAACTTTTTGTCCGGAATTAAAAACCAGTTCTACTTCCTCACGTATAAGAACACCGCAGAACTTTTTTTTACGAACAACCGGCAGGTGAGAAAAATTATTCTCCCTGAATAATTTTAAGGCTTTACTGATATCATCCTTTAACCTGAGCGGTTTGATATCATTGGTGATATAATTTTCTATAGCGATCATAATACTTTACAAAATAACAGAAATAATATTTAAATAAGTTAATTTTGTACAGATTAAATGTATAGAAAAAAATTAAAACTTAAAAGAGATGACTAAACTTAGTGTCAATATCAATAAAATAGCCACTTTGCGCAATGCAAGGGGAGGAGATTTTCCAAATGTGGTCAAGGCTGCTGTCGATTTTCAAAACTACGGAGCTCAGGGGATAACTGTACATCCCAGGCCGGATGAACGACATATCAGATACAGTGATGTAGCTGATTTGAAAAAGGTTATAACCACCGAATTTAATATTGAAGGGAATCCGATTCCTAAGTTCATTGATCTGGTGCTTAAAAATAAACCCGATCAGGTAACTTTGGTACCCGATGCTATAGATGCAATTACTTCAAATGCGGGTTGGGATACCATAAAAAATCAGAGTTTTTTAAAAGAAATTGTAACTGAATTTAAGCGGAATGGAATCCGGACTTCTATTTTTATGGATACCGATGCGAAACTTATTGAAGCTGCTGCCAAAACCGGTACCGACAGGATAGAACTTTACACCGAGGCTTACGCCGATAATTATCATAAAAACAGAGAAGAAGCCGTTAAACCTTATGTGGAATCAGCTGTTCTGGCAGGTGAACTCGGACTCGGATTAAATGCCGGTCATGATCTGAATCTGGAGAATATTCAATATTTTAACAGTAAAATTAAAGGTATGCTTGAAGTTTCTATAGGGCATGCACTCATCGTGGAATCATTGTATTACGGTATGCAAAACGTAGTCAATATGTATCTTGAAAAATTAAAATAATGCCGCTTTTACATTCGATCATTTTAGGGAAAGGAGAGCCTTTGTTAATTTTGCACGGCTTGTTTGGAATGAGTGATAACTGGAAAACCCTGGGGATGAAATTTGCAGAGGATTATGAAGTTCATCTGATCGATCAGCGGAATCACGGGAGAAGTTTTCATGCCGATGATTTTTCTTATGAACTGATGGTGCAGGATCTTTTAGAATATACAGATCATTATCAACTGGATAAAGTTAATATGATCGGGCATTCTATGGGTGGGAAAACAGCCATGCTTTTTGCTGTAAATTATCCTGAAAAGCTTAAAAAACTTATTATTGTTGATATTTCTCCAAAATATTATCCCATTCATCATCAAATTATTGTGGGAGCACTGGAATCGCTGAATTTTGACAGCTTACATTCGAGAAAAGAGATTGATAAAGTTTTGCAGGAATACATTGAGGAAGAAAGTATCAGGCAGTTTGTGATGAAGAATATTTACAGGATAGAAAAGGATAAATTTGCTTTCCGGTTCAATTTGACTAGCATTTCAAAGCATCTGGCTGAGGTGGGGAAAGCACTGTCGTCAAAATCGAAATATTACGGAGATACTCTTTTTTTAAAAGGTGAGCGTTCCGGTTATATACTGAAAAGTGATGAAGAACTGATCAAAGAGCATTTCCCAAACAGTAAGATTGAGAAAATATCAAATGCCGGTCATTGGTTACATGCCGAAAATCCGGTCGAATTTTATCAAAAGCTTATGAATTTCATGAAAAATTAACTAAATTGGCTCAATTAAAACTAAAAACACCAATCCTATGAAATTTATTTTAAAAATGTTATTAACCGCAGTAGCGGTACTGATTATTGAAAAAATACTCCCCGGAATCTCTGTAGATACTTATTCAACAGCAATTTGGGTAGCTGTGATCATCGGAATTCTTTATGCACTTTTAAAGCCTTTACTGGTAGTGCTTACTCTACCGGTAACAATATTGACCCTGGGTCTTTTTCTTTTTGTAATCAACGCAATTCTCATCTTGTTAACAGGAAATATGGTTGACGGATTTACGGTTTCAGGTTTCTGGTCGGCGCTCTTTTTTAGTATTTTACTTTCTGTTTTTCAATCCGTCTTATATGGTTTGATCGATAAGGAATAATTTGATTCTTATCTGAAAATACAAACAACCTTATTGCGAAGAAAGACTTTTTTACGCTTCAACCCTATATTTAACAATATATTAACCTCACTTTTAATGGCTTTTGAAATAAAAAGGCTGTTATCTGTGTTAAATTTATTATTTTTGCACCCTCAAATTTTTTGAAAGTTTAATAAAGAATTACAATGAACATAACAAAAGAAAAAATCGACGAACTGAATTCAATTGTAAGAATTGATATCACGAATGAGGATTATCAGGATAAGGTAGATGATATCTTAAAGGATTATCGTAAAAAAGCAAATATTCCGGGCTTTAGAAAAGGGCACGTACCTATGAGTCTGGTAAAAAAGCAATATGGTAAATCTGTATTGATTGATGAAGTAAATAAACTTTTACAGGATAGTTTAAGTAAATTTCTGGTTGAAGAAAAACTGGATGTACTTGGAAATCCTTTACCTAAAGCACAAGATAATTTCTCCTGGGATAAAGATTCTTTTACTTTTGAATTTGAACTGGGGCATGCACCTGAATTTGAAGTAAACCTGAAACCCAAGAAAAAAATTGTAAGTTACAAGATCATCGCTGATGATAAAATGATCGAAGAGCAAATTGCAAACATTCAGGAGCAATACGGAAAGGTAAATGCACAAGATGAAATTACAGAAAATTCTAATATTACAGGAACTTTTGTAAATGAAGAAAAGGAAATAGAAAAGAAATCTACCTTTAAACTGGATAAAGTCAAAGGCAAGGTTAACCATAAGAAATTTTTAGGAAAAAAAGTTGGTGATGTAATTACATTGAAATCAAAAGGACTTTTTATCGATGATCATACACTGATGCATATGCTGGATGTTCCACATGATGATGCTCACGGGTTGGATATTCCATTGACCTTTACAATTGATGAGATTACAGAGACCGAACTGGCTGAGGTAAACCAGGAATTGTTTGATAAGATCTTCGGTGAAGGTACCGTTAAAAATCTGGAGGAATTTAAAGTTAAACTGAAAGAAGATGCTGAAAAACAATTTACACAACAGTCAGACCAGCACCTTTTAAATGCGGTTACGGATAGTTTGATAGAAAACACAAAATTTGATCTTCCAACTGAATTTTTACAAAAATGGCTTGCTGTTGCCGGTGAAAAGCAACTGACTCCAGAAGAGGCAGAGGCAGAATTCAAAAGATCAGAAAAAGGTTTACGCTACCAGTTGATCGAAAATAAGTTAAGTCAGGAGCATAATCTGAATGTGTCCTACGAAGATATTAAAGAATATGCCAAAGGATTTATTAAGGTTCAGATGGCTCAGTTTGGTAATCCGAATCCGGCAGAAAAAGAACTGGACGAAATTACCAACAGCGTACTGGCCAATCAGGAAGAAGCCAAACGTTTATCAGATCAGCTGATGAGCGAGAAGTTGTTAAATTTCTTTAAAGAGAATGTAAGTCTGGAAACCAAAGAGGTTACTTACGAAGATTTTATCAAAGAAGTGTACAAATAAGATAAGTACTAAAATATTTTTAAAAACCTCACCGGATTATACCTGTGGGGTTTTTTTGGTAAAAATATTTATTATTGAATACTTTATAAGTACTAAGGTATTTCTATTTTAAGTATATTTACCAGCAAAATTTTTAAAAAGATCAATTTATGGATTACGGTAAGGAATTTAAAAAATATGCAATTAAAGATCAGGGTATTAGTAGCATGCATCTTGATAAGATTATCAGCAGTGTTACCCCTTATATTATTGAGGAACGACAGTTGAATGTAGCTCAAATGGATGTCTTCTCTAGATTGATGATGGACAGGATCATCTTTTTAGGTACTGCCATTGATGATTATGTAGCTAATATTATTCAGGCGCAATTATTGTTTCTGGAAAGTGTTGATGCTTCAAAAGATATTTCTATTTATATCAATTCACCCGGAGGAGGAGTCTATGCAGGACTCGGTATTTACGATACCATGCAGTTTATAAAACCTGATGTTGCAACAATCTGTACCGGAATGGCTGCTTCTATGGGAGCTGTGCTTATGTGTGCCGGTGAAAAAGGGAAACGTTCGGCCTTACCTCATTCGAGAATTATGATTCACCAGCCTATGGGAGGAGCTCAGGGGCAAGCCTCTGATATAGAGATCACTGCGCGTGAGATATTAAAATTAAAAGATGAACTTTATGAGATCATCGCAAAGCATTCCGGACAAAAAGTAGATAAAGTACATCAGGATTCCGACAGGGATTACTGGATGAAAGCCGAGGAAGCAAAAGCTTATGGAATGATCGATGAGATCCTTGTAAGAAATAAATAATAATTAATCGATATAGATGATGGCAAAAAAAGAAGATTTAGAATGCTCGTTTTGCAAAAGGAAGAAAGAAGAAACTAATTTACTGATTGCCGGTGTTGATGCACATATTTGCGACAGATGTATAGAACAGGCACATGGTATTGTGCTGGAAGAACTTCAGGAATCACTATCAGTGAGCTCGGGTTCGGATCTGACGGTTAAAAAACCCAATGAGATTAAAGAATTTCTTGATCAGTACATTATTGGGCAGGATTTTGCTAAAAAAGTGATGTCGGTTGCAGTTTATAACCATTACAAACGTCTCGGACAAACCAATCTGAAAGGTACGGATGATGTTGAGATTGAAAAAAGTAATATTATTCTGGTAGGGGAAACCGGAACAGGAAAAACCCTTATTGCCAGAACTATTGCAAGAATGCTCGATGTGCCTTTTGCTATTGTTGATGCAACGGTACTTACCGAAGCCGGTTATGTGGGAGAAGATGTGGAGACCATCCTTACCCGTTTGCTGCAGGCTGCAGATTATAATTTGGAAAAAGCAGAAAGAGGTATTGTTTTTATCGATGAGATCGATAAGATCGCCAGAAAAAGCGATAACCCTTCCATTACCCGTGATGTCTCAGGAGAAGGGGTTCAGCAGGCATTGTTAAAATTACTCGAAGGAGCCAAAGTTAATGTTCCGCCCAAAGGAGGAAGAAAACATCCGGATCAAAAATTTGTAGAAGTAAATACGAAAGATATTCTTTTTATCGCCGGAGGTGCTTTTAGTGGTATTGATAAACTTATAGGAAAACGACTGAACATGCAGGCTGTAGGTTACAGTGCATCAATTTCTGATGATAAGGTAGATCAGGAAAATATCTTACAGTATGTTATTCCTTCCGATTTAAAATCTTTTGGATTGATCCCTGAAATTATCGGCAGGTTACCGGTGCTCGCTTATCTGAAACCTTTGGATCATGCAGCCTTAAGATCGATCCTTACCGAACCTAAGAATGCATTGATCAAGCAGTATAAGAAATTGTTTGAGATTGATGGTATCGATTTGACCATTGATGAAAAAGCACTTGATTATATTGTGGATAAGGCGGTGGAATATAAACTGGGGGCAAGAGGACTCCGCTCATTATGTGAAGAGATTCTTACCGATGCTATGTTTGAATTACCGGGGGCCGAAGAGACAAAACTCAGGGTAACTAAAAAATATGCCGAAGAAAAATTGTCAAAATCTACTATAAAGAAACTTAAGGCTGTTTCTTAAATTTTTTAAAGACTGTCTGAAAAGGCAGTCTTTTTTTTATTTTTACAATTCAAAAATGTAGCTTTGTTTTTGAATCAAATTCACATGTAAACAATGATCACCAAAGACACCATTGATAAAATCTTTGAAACCGCCCGTGTGGAGGAGGTGATTGGTGAATTTGTTCATTTAAAGAAATCCGGGAGTAATTTCAAAGGCCTGAGTCCGTTCAGTGATGAACGTACACCTTCTTTTATGGTTTCTCCGGTAAAACAGATCTGGAAAGATTTTAGTTCGGGTAAAGGAGGGAATGTGGTTACTTTTCTGATGGAACACGAACATTATTCTTACCCCGAAGCGCTCCGTTTTCTGGCAAAAAAATACAATATTGAAATAGAGGAAACACAGCAAACCGAAGAGGAAAAAGCCCATGCTGATGAGCGTGAGAGTATGTATTTACTAAGCGAATATGCTAAAAATTATTTTCATGATATTCTTTTAAATCATGAAAAGGGCAAGGCCATTGGCCTGTCGTACTTTAAAGAACGGGACATCAGCGATGAAAGTATAAAAAAGTTTGAACTGGGTTATGCCCTGGATGAATGGACTGCTTTTACAGATAGTGCTCTTTCACAAAAGTACAGTCTGGATTATCTGCAAAAGACCGGTCTGACCATTGTAAATGGCGACAGAAAATTTGACAGGTTTAAAGGAAGGATCATTTTCCCTATCCATTCTATGAGCGGTCGTGTACTGGGATTTGGAGGCAGGACTCTGCTTACCGATAAGAAAGTTGCAAAGTATGTCAATTCCCCCGAGAGTGAGATCTACCATAAAAGTAAGGTGCTGTATGGTATTTTTCAAGCCAAACAGAGCATCGCACAAAAAGATAATTGTTTTTTGGTGGAAGGCTATACCGACGTGATCTCCATGAGTCAGAAAGGAATTGAAAATGTAGTAGCTTCTTCCGGAACGGCACTCACCCCCGATCAGATCAGGTTGATCAATCGTCTGACACAGAATATTACCGTTCTTTTTGATGGGGATGCCGCGGGGATCAGGGCTTCATTAAGAGGTATTGATATGATCCTGACCCAGGGAATGAATGTAAAAGTAGTAGCCTTTGCTGACGGAGAAGATCCCGACAGTTTTGCCCGGAAACATTCCGGCGAAGAGATTGGAGAATATCTTACAGAAAATGCTCAGGATTTTATCCAGTTCAAGGCCTCTTTATTGCTGGAGGACTCCAGAAATGACCCTGTAAAAAAAGCATCGCTCATCAGGGATATCGTTAACAGTATCTCAAAGATTCCTAACAATATTCAGCGGGAGGTTTATATTCAGGAATGTTCCAGAATTATGGATATATCTGAGAATGTCCTTTTCAGTGAACTGGCGCAGATCCTTAAAAAAGCACAGGGAAATTCCTCTGATAAGATAAGGCAGATCTCGAGCCCTGTAACGGGTGTAAAAAAAGAAACCCAAAAGGCTTCAAAGATCGATCCGAAATATATTCTGGAAAAAAAGATCATAGAGATCTTACTCTTGTATGGTAACGAAGTGGTGGAATTTATGGATTATATTTCTGAATTTGATGAAAATGGGAAAGAGATCCTGAAAGAAGAAAAATATAAGCAAAAAGTATCTGATGAGGTTTATATGCATCTACATGATGATGAGATTGAATTTGCCAATGAGCATTTTAACCGTATCTATGCTGAGATCATCAATTTACTGAATCAGGAGGAGGATATAAAAATTGATAATTTTATCCATCATCTTGATGTGGATCTTGGAAGTATTGTCAGTGACCTGATCATGGATGATGATAAATATGCTTTGAGCGACTGGGAACGTAAAGATATCTGGGTAAAGAAAAAAGAAAAGAACATCAGTAAACTGGTAACTGATGTGATCTATAATTTAAGACGTGTTCTGATCGATGAAAAGATCAAAGACCTAAAACAAGTGCTAAGCTCGGAGGAAGAAGTTTCAGATAAAGAATCTTTTAGGACAGAAAATTTGCAAATGATTATTGATTATACTGATTTAAAGAAGCTTTTATACGAAAAACTAAATCGTGTGATTTAGATCAATTTTTAATTTCTTCAGGGATCTCACAAACCGGTATCGGAACCATTTTATGCTGATTGGCCCGGTGCAGTTTTACATAGATATCAAATACTTCTTTTTCTCTGCCTGTAAAATCCTCACTGGTTTTTCCTTCGTCGAGTTTCTTCATAGCCCATTCCAGCTCATCATAACTGGCTCCCAGCTGATCTTCATCGGTACGGGAATCGCCAAATAAACCGTCTGTTGGCTGTGCTTTTTGAATGCTTTGGGTAATCTTTAGGTAAGCAGCGAGTTCATAGACCTCCGATTTCATCAGGTCGGCTATCGGGCTCAGATCTACGCCTCCATCACCGTATTTGGTATAAAAACCTACTCCAAAATCTTCAACTTTATTTCCGGTTCCGGCTACGAGTAATCCATCTTTTCCTGCAAAATAATACAAGGTGGTCATTCTTAATCGGGCTCGAGTATTGGCGAGTGACAGATCAATATTCTCTCCTGCTTTGGTCTCCGGAACTGCTTTTTTAAACACTTCAAAGGTTTCTGTCAGATCAACGATCTCAGAATTCACATTGCTGTATTGCTCTTTTAAAAATGAAATATGTTCTTTTCCGCGGTTTACCTGATTTTGAGCTTGATGGATAGGCATTTCAACACATAAAACAGGAAGCCCGGTTCTGGCACAAAGAGTTGAGGTTACGGCCGAATCAATTCCTCCTGAAATTCCTATAACAAATCCGTTCACTTTTGCATTTTGAGCGTATTCTTTTAACCAGTTTACAATATGATTTGTGACATTTTTAGTGTTCATTCTGAAAGTATTTATTAGTTTTGCGAGCAACAAAGGTATAATAATTTTAATCTTTTTATTAGTAATTGCACCTATGAAATATAGTTATTTGTTGATTTTCTTTACAATTCTGTTTCTTTCCTGTTCTAAAAATAAAGAAGCAGATGCAGATGTCTCAGGTATTGAGGCACAAACAAAAATTGAACGTTTTGATCAGAAATTCTACACAACAAGTCCTGAGGAATTAGGCTCCTTAAAGAAAGAATATCCTTATTTGTTCCCGGTAAAGATCAATGATACAGTATGGATTAATAAGATGAAGAATAAAGATGAGCTGGAGCTTTTTGAGGAAACTCAGAAACTATATAATGATTTTTCAAAAGAAGAAAAAGAATTAAATGATCTGTTCAGACATTTAAAATATTATTATCCTGAGTTTAAAGAGCCAAAAGTGATCACTTTGCTGAGTAATATAGATTATGACAACAGTGTTATTCTTACCGATAGTATTTTGTTGATCTCTTTAGATGTTTATTTGGGGAAAGATCATAAGGTTTATCAGGATTATCCGAAGTATGTAAAACAGAATTTTAACCGGTCACATATAATCGTGGATGTGGCAGAACAATATGCAGAAAAGATCGTTCCCCCTGCCCGTGACAGGAGTTTTACCGGGAGAATGGTGCAAGAAGGAAAGAAAAAAGAACTCGTACACCGGCTTTTACCGGACCTGCCCTATGCAGAAATCATGGGGTATAACAAAGATCAGATGGAATGGGCAGAGGTAAATGAAGTCGATATCTGGAAATATTTTATTGAAAATGAAATGCTTTTTAGTAACGATCCTGATTTGTCGCTTCGTTTTCTCGATCAGGCACCTTTTTCTAAGTTCTATATCGCCAATGATAAAGATTCCCCGGGTAGAATAGGGGTATGGTTTGGCTGGAGGATTGTAAGATCCTATCTCAACCATAATAAGACCACGCTACAAAAAATGCTGGTTACCCCAAATGATATTATTTTTAAAAGATCAAAATACAAACCGAATAAGAATTGATAAAAGCTTTAAAATGGCAGTAAAACACAAATCGAAGATTACAATAAACGTTGGCCTGGATGAGAACAGGGTTCCTGAAGAACTGGCCTGGAGCGCAGATGACGGGAATATAGAAAATATGGAGGCAAAAGCTGCTTTTTTATCAGTTTGGGATCCCAAGGATAAAGATACTTATAAGATCCATTTATGGACAAAAGATATGCCGGTCAATGAAATGAAGCAATTCTTTCATCAAACCCTGTTAACCATGTCGGATTCATTTGAAATAGCTACAGGAGATGAGAAAATGACTGCAACTATGCGTGATTTTTGCGATTATTTTGCCGAAAAAATGGGCTTTGGCGGTACGCAGAGTTAATCTTTTTCCAGGATCTTTTCAATGATCAGCTGATAATCCCCGGGATTGTTTACAAAATCGAGTTCGGTAGCATCGATGATGAGTGTGTTCAGGTCTTTTTCACTTTTTATAAAATTGGTATAAGCCTGCTGGATATTTTTAAGGTATTCCGGACTGATGTTCTGTTCGTAAGCTCTTCCTCTTTTTTTGATATTGCTGATGAGCCTGTCGATATCCTGATTGAGGTAAATATAAATATCGGGTTTTGTAATTTCCTTGTACAAAAGATCGAACATTTTACGGTAAAGCTTAAATTCATCAGAAGGCAGAGTAACCTGAGCAAAGATCAGCGATTTAAAAATGTAGTAATCTGAGACGATAAAATTCTTAAAAAGATCAAATTGAGAAAGGTCATTACTTAACTGATGGTACCGGTCGGCCAGAAAACTCATCTCCAGCGGAAAAGCATATCTTTCCTGATCTTTATAAAATTTTGGCAGAAATGGATTATCAGCAAAGCGTTCCAGAACGAGTTTGGCATTAAAATCTTCGCTGAACATATGGGCCAGTGAGGTTTTTCCTGAGCCAATATTTCCTTCAATAGCAATATAATTGTATTTTTCGATCAGTGATTTGGGTTGTCTGACCTTTAGATCGGTAGAAAAAACTTCTGTATTGTCGGTACAGGATCTTAAGCATTGAGAAATAGTGGTTTTGGTTACCGGATGAATCGTATTTGGAATAATCTCTGCTAAAGGAACCAGAACAAATTTCCGGTCGAGCATTCTGGGATGTGGAACGATCAGATTCTTTGTGTCAATGATCTTATTTTCAAACAAAAGCAGATCGATATCAATCTTTCTGGAAGAATAATTACCCGAACCATCTCTTGTTCTGCCAAGAGATTTTTCTATCTCAAGCAGGGTAATCATAAGTTCTTCAGGTTCCATCTCAGTGATGAGTCCTATACAGATATTCAAAAAATCACTCCCTTCAAAACCCCAGGATGCAGTTTTATAAACAGAAGAGATCTTACTGATACGGCCGGTCTTCTTGGCTATCAGATCAACAGCCTCCTGTAGATTCTGTAATTTTTCACCCTGGTTTGTACCTAAGGATAAGTAAGTATTTCTAACAATTTTCATGATTCTTTGCAAAGAAAATAAAACTATATGATAAAAGATTATATTTGTTTCCTATTTTATAAACAATGTAACAGTTTAGATTTTTTTACGTCTAACAGCTGATATATTTTTTACTTATAATTAAAATAATAATATGAAATTTTTAAGAGAGTTACTCGCTGTTATTTTAGGAATATTTATTTCTATTTTCCTTTTATTTATGGTAATGGCACTTATGGTATCGGTTTTTAACACAGAGGAGGAGATCACGGTAAAGAAAAATTCAGTGCTTACCCTGAAACTGGATAAGATGATAAAAGATTACGCTCCAAAAAGTCAGGATCCGTTTGAGAATATGCTCGGATTGGGTGATGAAAAAATGGGCCTGAATAAAATGATCACTGCCATAGAAAATGCAAAGAAAGATGATCAAATAAAAGGGATCAGCATTGAAGCCTTACAGATAAATGCCGGAATTGCACAATTACAGGCACTGAGAGATAAATTACTTGAATTTAAAGAAAGTGGGAAATTTATAACTTCCTATGCCGATTTTTACGATCAAAAGAATTATTATTTGAGTTCTGTTGCAGATTCATTGTATGTCAATCCGGTTGGTGGCATTGAATTTAAAGGTTTGAGTGGTGAAATACTTTATTTTAAAGATTTTGAAGATAAATACGGCATTAAAATGGAAGTGATAAGGCACGGAAAATACAAAAGTGCTGTAGAACCTTATCTTACTAATAAAATGAGTGATGAGAACCGTGAGCAAACCGAATCTTTTTTAAACTCAATATGGGATGAACTTATTGAGGATATAGGTTTTTCCCGGAACAAAACATCAGAAGAGCTGAATCATATTGCTGATGACCTTTTAAGCCGAA
The DNA here is from genome assembly GCA_024762795.1 of Flavobacteriaceae bacterium. Taxonomy (GTDB): domain Bacteria; phylum Bacteroidota; class Bacteroidia; order Flavobacteriales; family Flavobacteriaceae; genus Namhaeicola. The sequence continues at coordinate 25,839 of JANTGS010000001.1, forward strand.
ATATTAAACTGGCTAAAACAAATGGTATGATAACCCGGGAAAAATACCTCGATGAATACCTCAGTGTTTTAAAGCAATTGACAAATACAGGGGAGAAAGATAAACTTCAAAGGATCAGTCTTGCTGATTATATCGATTCCGGAAAAGGTAAAAGAACCTCTAAATCGAGAAACAGAATTGCGGTAATCTATGCTCAGGGAACTATTATTTATGGGGAAGGAGATGAAAAAGAAGTAGGGCAGAAGATGATGATCAAGGCCATTAAAAAGGCAAGAGAAGATAAGAATATTAAAGCCGTTGTGCTGAGGGTGAATTCACCGGGAGGAAGCGGACTGGCCTCAGATATTATCTGGCGTGAGCTGGAGCTTACCAAAAAAGAAAAACCTCTGGTGGTCTCAATGGGTAATCTGGCAGCCTCAGGAGGTTATTATATTTCGTGTAATGCCAATAAGATCTATGCGGAACCTACTACAATTACCGGATCAATTGGAGTGTTTGGTGCAGTACCTAATATTCATGAACTTTCAAATAATATCGGTATCAATGCAGAACAGGTAGAGACAAACAAACAGTCTATGGGATACAGTATCTTTGAGCCTATTTCTCCGGAATTTTACAAAGTTACCAAAGAAGGCGTGGAAGAATTCTACAATAATTTTGTTAAAAAAGTAGCGGATGGAAGAAATATGACTTTTGCTCAGGTTGACAGTATTGCACAAGGCCGGGTATGGACAGGTAAACAGGCTAAAGAGAACGGACTTGTAGATGAGTTGGGAAGCCTGGAAGATGCTGTTGAAGCCGCTGCCGGATTGGCGGATATCGATGATTATAAGATTAGAAACTATCCAACTTATAAGAAGGATCTTAAAAAAACCTTGAACTCAGTTCCTTTCCTGAAAATGGATAAAGAAGCTGTTTTAAAAGAAAAACTGGGAGCAGATAATTACCGCAGATATGAAGAGCTTGAAGAATTGATGAGTTTAAAAGGAATACAGACCAGGTTGCCTTTTTATATTGAGATTCATTAAAAAAGTATTATTTCTTAACTGTTTTATCTTTTAGGTCCGTTTATAAGTAACAAAACTGTAATCGTATTTGTTTTTTTCGTCAGCTTTAAAATCCTGACGGGAAGTCTCTGCCCATATATCCGGATCGATCTCAGGGAAAAATGCATCTGCTTCAAAATCGTGATGTACAAAGGTAAGATCTAGTATATCGGCGAATTCCAGGGCTTGTTTATAGATCTCAGCTCCTCCCAGAATAAATGGAGTGGAATCTTTTTTTGCAGATTCAATGGCGTCTTCAAGAGAGTTTTTTACAATACATCCTTCAGCAATAAAGTTTTTATTTCTTGAGATGATGATATTGGTTCTGTTCGGAAGTGGTTTCCCCAAAGATTCATAGGTTTTTCGCCCCATGATTACATGATGTCCTGAAGTGACCTTTTTAAATCTTTTCAGATCAGCAGGTAGATGCCAGATCAGCTGATTGTCTTTTCCAAGAGCGTTGTTTTGTGCTATTGCAGCTATGATAATGATCATAAAATAGAATAAACTTAAAGGGTTTCGGTGTTATCTTCCTGCTGGATATTTTGAGACAGAACACCTTTTTTCTCTAACTTCTTTTCCAGTTTTATTGATTTTTTTTCGTGTTTGGCAATTAGACTTTCGGTGGTTTTACGTTCCCATTCTTCTCCAAAGAAACGATTGATCACGAAAACATTAAAAGTATGAATGATCAGAATAAATAACCAGCCGAGAACTACCCATAAGTACCAGTCGTATTCAGGCATAATGCCTAAATATTTATTGAGCAAAATAATGAAAACAGAGCCTACCAGAAAAATAATAAAATGAAAGTATAAACTTTTTTTTTGTTTGGCTCTTTTACGTGCCTCTTCGTAGAGTAAATGTTGATCTTTTGGTTCCAAAGCAGGGTTGGTTTAAGTTACATATCCTTGAGCCATTCTTTGATGTACTCGTTAAAATTCTCTTTATCGTTGTTGATGTCAGATTTATTATTGCTCAATGGAGGAACCTTACCGATTCTGTCTATCGCTCTCTGGTAAATAGGTCCTATATGTTCAAGAATCTTTTTTAACTGATCTGTATCATCGATCTGAGAGATCTTTTGGATGATACTGTTTTTTAACTGTAGCGAATTCATAGTCCTTTTTCTTATATAATTAAACAGAAACCCTTCCTTTTATATGAGGATGAGGAAAATAATCTACTAAGTTAAAATCTTTATAAGTAAAATCAAAGATATTTTTAATATTTGGATTCAATTCCATTTTTGGTAATTTCTTAGGAGTCCTGCTTAACTGTAATTCGATTTGTTCCTTATGATTGCTGTAAATATGTACATCTCCGAAAGTATGAACAAAATCTCCGTATTCAAGTCCGGTAACCTGAGCCATCATCATAGTCAGCAGGGCATAGGAAGCGATGTTAAAAGGTACTCCTAAAAACACATCAGCACTTCTCTGGTAAAGTTGACAGGATAATTTTCCATTGGCTACATAGAACTGAAAAAAAGCATGACAAGGAGGTAAAGCAGCTTTTCCATTGGCCACATTTTCAGCAAAAGAAACCTTTGTATCGGGTAGAACGCTTGGATTCCATGCGGAAACGAGCATCCTCCGGCTTTCGGGATTATTCTGTATGGTATCAATCACTTCCGTGATCTGATCGATTCCTTCTCCGTTCCAGTTCCTCCATTGATGTCCGTAAATGGGACCCAGCTCTCCTTCATCATTGGCCCAGGCATCCCATATTCTTACCCCGTTCTCATTGAGGTATTTGATGTTGGTTTCTCCTTTTAAAAACCATAACAATTCGTAAATGATCGATTTAAGGTGTAATTTCTTAGTAGTCAACATCGGGAAACCTTCCGAAAGGTCAAACCGCATCTGGTATCCAAAAACACTTTTGGTACCTGTACCTGTTCTGTCTCCCTTTTCTACTCCCTTTTCTTTTATATGTTTTAAAAGATCTAAATATTGCTTCATCGTTCTTTTCTCTTTCTTCTATTTTAATGTTTAACAGGCTCTGTAACTTCTTCCGGGTTGTGTTTATATTTAAATAAAATGGCAAAACTTACAGTTATAACAAGGGCGTACGCAGCAAAGATAAACCAAATACTTTGCCAGTCTTTTATACCCTCTGAGTTGGTGTAATGATCTACAATAAAACCGCTGGCATAACTACCTAGAATAGCGCCTATACCATTGGTCATCAACATAAATAATCCCTGAGCACTAGAGCGCATGGAGGGTTTAGATTCTTTTTCAACAAAAAGGGAACCTGATATATTGAAAAAGTCAAATGCCATACCGTAAATGATCATAGACAGGATCAGGAATACAAATCCTCCGGCCGGATTACCGATGCCGAAAAAAGCAAACCTTAAGACCCATGCTCCCATACTCATCAACATTACCCTTTTAATACCGAATTTCTTTAAAAAGAAAGGAATTGTTAGAATAAAAAGAGTTTCGGAAATCTGTGAAAGCGTCATCAGAAATAAGGAATGTTCTACGGCGAAATAACCTTTGTAATCGGCGGCAAAGTCTTCCAGGAATGGAACGCCCCATATATTTGTTATTTGTAATGCAGCTCCCAATAGTAAGGAAAATATAAAGAAAATCGCCATTTTTTTATCCTTAAATAAAACAAAGGCATCAAGTCCGAGGCGTTGCATCATGGATTTACTATCCGAATTTTCAGGAGGGACACCGGGAAGAGTAAATGCGTAGATTCCCAGTAAAATTGACGCGGCAGCACTAACAAAAAATTGTTCTTTACTAACTTTCCAGCCTAAAACATCAACAAGCCAGGCTGCAAGAATAAATCCAACGGTTCCCCATACTCTGATAGGTGGAAAAACTTTTACTATATCAAAATTGTTTCTTTCCAGAATAGCATAAGAAATGGAATTATTTAATGCAATGGTGGGCATATAGAACATGGAGATCAGGAAGATCACCATATAGAAAGTGCCAAAATCGGTAACGCTGGTTATCCAGATAAGCAAAATCCCCAGGATCAAATGACTGATACCGAAAAGGCGTTCGGCATTAAGCCATTTATCGGCAATAATTCCCATAATGGCCGGCATAAAAAGTGATGATATACCCAAAGTGCCGTAAACAGCACCAATCTGAATTCCTGAAAAATGAAGGGTATTATACATATATGCACCGGCCGACAAAAGCCAGGCACCCCATGCAAAAAATTCAAGAAAATTTAATACAATTAATTTTAGTTTGATACTCATAAAAAGATTTTGGAGTTATTTTTTTTCTCGTTTTGATATCTCATCACGTATTTTTGCTGCCATCTCGTAGTCCTCATCGGCAACGGCCTTTTCCAGCAGTTCTTGCAATTTTTCCATACTTTCCTCAACAAAAGCACCCTTTTCTCCTTCTTCTTCAACATCTTGCAGATCGGCAACAAGATCTTCCATTTTAAATTTTGATTTTTCCAGTTTGGACTCGTCTTTTACTTTTAAAATGATCCCTGCCTTATCCAGTATATTTTCAAAGGTGAAGATAGGAGCATTAAAACGAATAGCAAGAGCAATGGCATCAGAAGTACGGGCATCGATAATCTCTTCAACTTTATCGTATTCACAGATCAGACTTGAGTAAAAAACTCCATCCACCAGTTTATGAATGATGACCTGTTTGATACCAATATGAAACCGGTCGGCAAAGGTTTTAAAAAGATCATGAGTAAGCGGCCTTGGGGGTTTGATCTCTTTTTCAAGAGCTATAGCAATAGACTGGGCTTCAAAGGCACCGATAATGATTGGCAGGGTGCGCTCTCCGTCAACTTCACTTAAAACCAGCGCGTATGCACCACTCTGAGTCTGACTATATGAAATTCCTTTGATGTTTAATCGAACTAAACTCACTTTTTAGATAGGATTTGGTTGGATAAATTACAATAAAAAAACTCCAAAAGGCTGATAAATCTGGACATTTCAGGCCCGTAAATTTAATCAGCCTTTTGAAGGCACAATTTACTAAAAAATATGATTTACTTATTGATTTTGCTTAAATTCTTTTAATTTATCAATGAGTTTAGGTACAACTTCAAAAGCATCTCCCACAATACCGTAATCGGCCGCTTTAAAGAATGGGGCTTCAGGATCAGTGTTGATCACTACCTTACATTTTGCTGCATTTACGCCTGCGAGATGCTGAATAGCACCCGAGATACCAACGGCGATGTAAAGGTTTGAAGTTACAGGTTTACCTGTTTGTCCCACGTGTTCACTATGAGGTCTCCAACCCATATCGGCAACGGGTTTTGAACAGGCTGTTGCTGCTCCGAGAACTTCGCCAAGATCTTCAATAAGATGCCAGTTTTCCGGTCCTTTTAAACCACGGCCTCCCGATACGATTATGTCTGCATCAGCAATGGTAACTTTACCTGTAGCTTTGTCGATACTTTTTGAAGTGATTCTGAAATCAGCGTCCTCCAGTGAGGGTTCAAAATTTTCTTCAGCTCCGGCTCCGGCACTTTCAACAAGGCCAAAAGAATTTTTGGCTAATCCGAGTATCTTGATGTTGGTGGTCAGCTCTGAATGGTTGTTGGCTTTAGAAGAAAAAGCTTTTCTTTTTACCACAAAGGGAGAAACACTTTCAGGTACATCCAGTACATTAGAGGCGTATCCGGCGTTTAAACTTCCGGCTACAAGCGGAGCGAGATACAGGCCGTTAGAACTTGAATCGATAACTACGATATCAGCTCCTTCTTTTTCTACAGCCTGTTTGATCACATCGGCGTAGGCCTTAGCATTAAAAGTATTTAATCGATCATTATTTACAGTGAGGATCTTTTCCGCACCGTAATTTTTTAATTCTGATGCATCATCAGCATTGATGGTTAAAACCACCATATTGGTCTGAGCGATCTCAGCAACTTTTTTTCCGTAAGAGGTTGCTTCAAAGGCGATCTTTTTAAATTTTCCGTCCGAACTTTCGGCATATACTAAAACTGACATATTTTTTCTTTTAGATGATTAAAATAATTTGATAAACAATAATTAAATAACTTTTGCCTCATTGTGCAGCAGATCAACAAGTTCTCCAACATTTTCAGGATCAATTAATTTGCAGGTTGTGTTAACAACAGGCTTGTCAAATCGGATACTTTTACTGGTATTTTCAAAAGCTACAGGTTCAATCACATTTAATGGTTTCTTTCTTGCCATCATAATTCCTCTCATATTAGGTATGCGAAGGTCTTTATCTTCTACGAGCCCTTTTTGTCCGCCAAACACCATGGGTAATTCGGTTTCCAATACTTCTTTACCACCATCGATCTCACGGGTTACGGTTGCCTTGTTACCTTCTACTTCAATACCGATACAGGCATTTACAAAATTGTAATCCAAAATAGAAGCGGTGAGTCCGGGTACCATACCACCATTGTAATCGATAGATTCCTTGCCGGCCATGATCAGATCGTAATTACCATTTTTAGCTACTTCAGCCAGTTGTTTGGCTACAAAGAAACCGTCTTCAGGTTCAGCATTAACTCTTATGGCATCATCGGCACCAATCGCAAGGGCCTTTCTTAAAGTAGGTTCGGTACTTACATTTCCTACATTGACAACAGTAACTGTTGCCCCTTGTTTTTCTTTAAACCACATGGCTCTGGTCAGCACGAATTCATCGTGTGGATTTATCACAAACTGAACACCATTCGAATCGAATTTGGTGTCGTTATCTTTAAAATTAATCTTTGAAGTCGTATCAGGTACGTGACTTATACATACTAATATTTTCATCTTTAATACTTTTTAATAAATTAGTCTGCTGCTAAGTTACAAATTCTTTTTAAAATACTATGCATGCATAGTAAAAAATATACAAATTGAATTTTAAGAGCTAAAAAGTATGATATTTATCAGTTTTTGTATAAAATTGATTATTTTTGCGCCTCGATTAAAAACAGAATATGAGAACAGTACAATTTAGAGAAGCTATTGCTGAGGCGATGAGTGAAGAGATGCGCAGAGATGAATCAGTATTTTTATTGGGAGAAGAAGTAGCGCAATATAACGGGGCCTATAAGGCTTCCAAAGGAATGTTGGATGAATTTGGCCCGGAAAGGGTAATTGATACTCCCATTGCCGAGCTGGGATTTACCGGTATTGCAGTAGGTTCGGCAATGAATGGAACGCGTCCGATCGTTGAATTCATGACCTTTAATTTTTCGCTGGTGGGTATAGATCAGATTGTTAATAACGCAGCAAAGATGCGTCAGATGTCAGGAGGACAATTTAATATTCCTATTGTGTTCCGGGGTCCAACAGGATCCGCAGGTCAGCTGGCCGCAACACACTCTCAGTCGTTTGAGAACTGGTATGCAAACACACCGGGTTTAAAAGTAATAGTTCCTTCCAATCCCTATGATGCCAAAGGCTTGCTTAAGGCTGCCATCAGAGATGATGATCCTGTGATTTTTATGGAATCGGAACAAATGTATGGTGATAAAGGCGAGGTGCCTGATGGAGAATATATCATTCCTATTGGTGTTGCTGATATTAAAAGAAAAGGGGAAGATGTTACTATTGTTTCTTTTGGAAAGATCATTAAAGAGGCTTATAAAGCTGCGGATGAACTGGAAAAAGAAGGAATTTCAGCTGAAGTGATCGATTTAAGAACTATCAGACCTCTTGATTTTGAAATGATATTTGAATCGATAAAAAAAACGAATCGTTTGGTGATTTTAGAAGAAGCCTGGCCTTTTGCCAGTGTTTCCAGTGAAATTACATATCAGGTTCAGGAAAATGTATTTGATCATCTTGATGCACCGATCCAGAGAATTACAACCGCTGATACTCCAGCACCCTTTTCACCTGTATTGCTTGAAGAATGGATGCCTAACGCCCATGATGTGATTAAAGCTGTTAAAAAGGTAATGTACGTTAAATAGTACTTGATTAGAATGTGCGGTATTTCTGTAATTGTTTAAAATTCAATCCTCAAATGCACAAGTATTTTATAATACGGATTTGTAGTATGCCCGATCTCTAACATTTTAATCTATGAACAAGACCAAATGTAGATTCCAAAACATTTGATCTTAAAAAATGTTGGAGACCATGGTTTTTTTGGAAGTTTTGGAGATGATATTTTCAATATTAACGCAGTAAATAATATCTGCATTAATTTTAAATAGTTAGCTCTTTTTTATGTTAAAGAGTTTCAGTCTTACCTTTTATATATAAATCGAAGAAGGTGATTAAAAATGGCGATAAAAATATATTAGAATTACTTGAAATTGAGTCAGGGTTCAGTATTCTGAAGATTAATAATGATCAGGATTCCGTTTATGAATATATAAGAGATTGTAAACGGGACATTATACAATTTCATTTTTCTTTAAAAGATCAGGCTTTACTTCTTTTTAATCATGGTTCCTATTCAGTTCCGGTTAATAAGGATACTTCTTTGATGTTGTACAACCCCCAAAAAGTTCTGCCCTTTCATCTCCATCTTGAACCTCATTCTAAATATTTAGCCTTACTGATATCAATAGAAAAATTTCATTCATTTTTCACATTGGAGTCCGGACTTATCCAGTTTCTGAATGAGGAAAATAGAAGCAAACATTTTTATAAAGAAAAAGATCTTGAATCCAATGAAATAGTTGTTTTAAATCAGATCTTTAATAACAACTTACACAATTCACTGGAAAAATTGTATTCAAAAGGAAAGGTCTTTGAGCTGCTTAGTCTGTATTTTAACCCGTCTTCTAAAGAAGAAGCCCAACAATGCCCTTTTTTAGAAGATGATGAGAATGTAGAAAAGATCAGAAAGGCCAAGAATATACTTATTGAAAATATGTCAAATCCGCCGGGGCTAAGTAATTTATCCTATCAGGTAAACCTTCCGCTGCAACTTTTAAAGGACGGATTTAAACAGGTTTATGGTAATACCGCCTATTCTTATTTGTTAAATTACAAACTGGAACATGCACGAAAACTTTTATTAAGCGGAAAATATAATGTTGCAGAAACAAGTTTTGAGGTGGGTTACAGTACACCAAGTCATTTTATTGCAGCCTTTAAAAAGAAATACGGAGTAACTCCTAAAAGATATTTTAAGAGCATCAAAAAAGCCGTCCGGAATTAATCCCGGACGGCTTTTTATCATACAGATCTTTTTTAATCATGATCTTTTTCCAGGCACATGGCAGAATTAAAATTTTGGCTGATCACCTTTGCAAGTTCTGTATTACTTGAAAGATTGATTCTAACTACATTGTCAAAATCAAATTTAAGATTGGTGATATCAATACCTTCAAATAAGGCTTTGATATCTAAAAGTAAAAGAAACTGTGAAATATCTCCTTCACTGACTTGTAATCCATATTTGTTCTCAATTTCAAATTCCTGAGTAATATCGGTTGTAAATTCAAAATCGAATGAAATATTATTGTATTGATAGGTTCCGTAAATAAGAATAGAATTACCTTCGGGTAGTACGTTGTCTATCTTGAATTTAAGTTTGCTGTACTTACCGGGCTCAATTTCTACCGGTGCTACGGGCGGATTGCTTGTTCCTGATAAAATATCAAAAACATAGGGTCCGCTGAAAGAAATTTCTTGTGTTGATCCTTTTTCCGAAATATCACTCTTTTGTTTGATACTGATCTCAGTCACCCCTAAAAGTACCTTTGAAAAATTGATGTTTCCGTTTAACGGATTGACAACGGTTTTGTTTTTCCCGTCAGATTTGTTTAAGGATGTTTGTTGTTGTACACTAAAACCAACTTTAGTAGTCGCTAACGGACTATCTTCTTCGTTACAGCTGGTAAGAACGAATAGTAAAAATGCGGCGAAATAAATTAACTTTTTCATAGAATTAAATTTTTGGTTTTTATTAATTATTTCGAGGAGAATAGACAGATATATAAAGTTTTTTACTTTATACTCCTGTTATTAAACGTTGAAAATCTAAGAATATTATCTTTTATTTCTGTTTATGACAATGAGCAGAAGGTTTTAAGAAAACCCTAATATTTTTTTAATTTGATTAGAACAAATGAAACGAGATCTGTAAGAATGATCAAAATAATATCATTTTTAATAAATTTTTATGGCTTTGATATACATAAAGCTTTATTTTTACTGTGCCAATGATTCTAGATCATAGAATATATGCAAAGTATTGGTAGTGTTTTTATGTATCGGTTTGAGTATTATGAAGGAAGACGCTTCTTCTCATCATGCCTCTGATTTTTATATTAACGAAAGCAGACTGATACCGGGAGTTAAAGCCATGCTTACCCCTATACGGGATTATTTAACAACAATTAACATTTTAAATGTAACTCATGTTACAATATTAAAATTACTTTAAACGAAATTTGCAATCTGAAACTTAATAGAAAGAATATGGGATTTTTTAATGTATTTGGAAGCGGAAACGGAAATAAAGAAATTGAGGCTTATCTTGCAAAAGGTGCGGTTGTGATCGATGTAAGGACTGAACCCGAATTTTATGAGGGACATGTAGATGGTTCAGAGAATATACCTCTCAATACCATTCCGTTTAATATTGAGGAGATAAAGAATCTTGGCAAACCGGTAATTACTTGTTGCAGAAGTGGAGCCAGGAGCGGGTCTGCAGCTTCTATTTTAAAACAAAATGGTGTGGATGCTATTAATGGTGGACCCTGGCAAAATGTTGCAGCCTGTATAAAATAGACTCAAACAAAATTTTATATTTTTTAAAGTATAATTTGGGATTTCCTGTTAAAGGAGATTTCGGTTTTTTTTAAGAAAGTTCAGTTCTGTTTGAGAGATCACCACATCCCTGCAACACCCCATCACCAAATAACTACATCACTGCATCACCGTACCCCTTCATCACCGTATCACCGTATCACCGTACCCCTTCATCAACGCATCACCACATCACCACATCACTGCATCACCGTATCACCGTATCACCGCATCACCAATTACTTCTGATCAAAATGAAGAAAACCGTGTTTTTCTTCCAGTTTTCTGATTTTTTCATGCAAATGGATGTTAAATTCCTGATGTTTCGGGCTATCCGGGTTAAAGGGTTTGTGTTCTAAAGCTTTTTTAATTTTATAGATCTCTTTCATCAGGTTGTGGTCTTTTTTATCGATCCAGGTCTCCTTAAAAAGTTTCCAGATATAGTTAACAGCTGTTTCATTGGGATGAACCATATCTTCTTTATAGAACCGGTAGTCCCTCAAATCATCCATCATGATCTCGTAAGCGGGGAAATAGGAAATATTTTTAGTATTTAAAACCCTGTTTATGGCAGTAGTAAGCACAGCTTTACTCAAACTATTCTCGGTGAATCCGTCTTTTAAATGTCTTACCGGACTAAGAGTAAAAAGGATCTGTGCCTTAGGATTAAAAGAGTTGATCTTATTAATGATGTTTTGTAGAATTTTAAAAACTTCCTCTGTATTGAGTAATTCTTTGGTGTATTCTTTTTGAGGAATTTTATGACAATTGGCTACAAATTTATTGTTTTTATGATAACGGTACACCCAGGCCGTTCCAAGTGTGATGATGATATGTGTAGTTTTCTTTAAAAGAAAATGATTCTTAATGATCTCTTTATTGATATGATCAATTACGGTATCAGCTTTTGGAGAAGAAAATTTGCTATGATGGTTCATGCTGATCCACAGATCGTTAAAAAAAAGAAGGTCGGTCTTCTTGTATTCTCTTTTTACTATGCAATCCACTATTGCTTTTTCAATAGCTTTTGGGTTGAAGAGAATTCCGTGAGAATTGCTGCTGTTTTGAAACTGGAACCAGCTTAATTTTTGTTGTATATTCTCGGTAAAACAAGAGCCAAAAAGAACAATTTCAGATTGATAACCGATCTTATTTTTACTCTCCGGAATTCTTATTTCTGTACGAAATTTCATTGTTTTTGGTTTGATCATTTAAAAAGGTCTGAAGAGAGATACCGGTCTCCACGATCGCAGATAATCACTACAATAATTCCTTTTTTAAGATTTTTAGTTAGTTTTTCGGCTATGGCCACGGCTCCGCCACTACTCATTCCGGCAAAGATCCCTTCTTCTCTCGCAAGACGTCTGGTCATGATTCTGGCTTCTTCTTCTGTTACATCAACCAGCTGATCTACCTTTTCGGGTTGATAGATTTCAGGCAGATATTCCTTAGGCCATTTTCTTATCCCCGGGATACTTGAATCTCCGGCAGGCTGTGCTCCGATGATCTGAATTTCCGGATTCTTTTCTTTTAAAAAAGAGGAAACGCCCATAATGGTTCCTGTGGTTCCCATAGCTGAAACAAAATGAGTTATTTCTCCATTGGTATCTTTCCAGATTTCCGGTCCAGTAGAAAGATAATGTGCTTTCCAGTTGTCATCATTTCCAAATTGATTCAGCATAAAATATGCTTTTTCCTTTACCATTTTTTCTGCATAATTCCGCGAAGCTTCTATACCTTCAGCAGCAGGGGTAAGGGTAACTTTAGCACCATATGCCCTCATGGTCAGAACACGTTCTTCCGTTGCATTATCGGGCATGACCAGTTCCATATTCAATCCCATAACTCTTGCGATCATGGCCAAAGCGATTCCTGTATTACCGCTGGTAGCTTCTATGAGTTTATCATTTTTTGAGATCTCTTTACGCTCCAGGGCTCCTTTGATCATTTGGTAAGCTGCCCTGTCTTTGATACTGCCTCCCGGATTGTTTCCTTCGAGTTTAAAAAACACAGAAACCTCCTTGTTTTTAATGATATTTTGTGATTTTACCAAGGGGGTATTACCGATAAGGTCGAGAATTCTTAGTTCTTTCATTTGTTCTTTTTTTGTTTTAAACGGGTTTCTGTTTTGTTATATACAGTAGAGTTGGGTTTAACGGATTCGGTAAGCCATACATTTCCGCCAATGGTACTGTTTTTACCTATAACTGTCTCCCCACCAAGGATGGTCGCCCCTGCGTAAATGGTGACATGATCTTCTACAGTGGGATGCCTTTTTTGATATTTCATTTCTTTACTTACCTGTAAAGCTCCTAAGGTTACCCCCTGATAGATTTTTACATGATTTTTGATGTGGGTTGTCTCTCCGATAACAATTCCTGTTCCGTGATCAATAAAAAATGGAGAGCCGATACTGGCACCCGGATGGATGTCGATTCCGGTCAGTCTGTGTGCATATTCACTCATCATTCTGGGTATCAGAGGCATTCCCTGTTTAAAAAATATATTGCTCAATCGGTAAACAGCTATGGCATAAAATCCCGGGTAGGCCAGAATTACTTCTTCAATACTATTGGATGCAGGATCATGCTGATACATGCAGTTTGCATCTTTGTTTAGTTGCTTTAAGATCTCCGGAAGGCAAATGAGAAATTTCTTCCAGGCCTGATGATAATCAAAATGATCATTTTTGCAAGAGACGTTGGTAATTTCCTTAAAAGAAGCTGCCAATGAATCTATATTTTCAGCCAATGTAGTATTGGTATCGAATAAAATATAAAAAAGATCATTAGTAAAAACCTCTGTTTTTTGCTTTAAACTAAAATCCAGATGGTAGACCTGTTTGTTAGATCTAATACTTTCGCTTATTCTTTGTATGGACATTTTATTTGTTTAGACGATGATTAAATTGATTGTTTACAGGATTGCTTTTTAAATCACATTTTAAAATAAACTTCATCGAACGGAATCCTGAACCGATCTCCGTAAACTCCTTCCGGTAAGCGGATCCCACAGGAAATAACCATATTAATCTCGGCCTTTCGGGGTAATTTCAATGCTTTTTTGATGAGTACCGAATCGAAGCCTTCCATCGGACAAGTATCATATTTTAATTCTGCCATACTCAGCATAAAGGTCTGGGCGGACAGGCCAACACTTTTATGAGCAACAATTCTCATATCACTTTTTCTTACCTGCCGGTAAATAGGCCTAAACCAGCCGGCCATGTAAAAAGCAAAATATTTTAGATATCCCCAGATGCCGAGAAATTCTGAATAAATTAGCGGAATCAATTTTTTATAGTAATCCAAACCGATTTTTTCCCGTTTCGGATCGGCATATTTAATATTTGCATTTTGTAAATAATTTAGGTTGGCATGGGCTCTTTTCTTCCATAAATCTTTTCGAACAACAAAAACAACCATTTGTTTGGCAGTTCTTGCAGCGAGTTGGTCAAAACAAGCATTGGAGACCTTTTGTAATACCTCTTTAGAGGTAATATGATAAAATTCCCACAGTTGCATATTACTGCTGTTGGGTGCCAGTGTGGCCTGTTGAATACATTGTTTGACCTTTTCCGGATCGATTTCTTTTTCCGGATCATATACTCTGACGGAGCGTCTGTAATTTAGGGTTTCTCTTAAATTCATTTTTCTTTAAAGTTACAAAAACAAGTGACGAGACTGATAATTAGAATTAAAAAAACAGATTACAAACAAGTCATCCTGGATAAATTGATATGTAAGATATGTAATCAGAAAATAAGCTGTTTAAAAAATCAGCCTATTAAAACGCTGCTTATCATCACATTAAATAATAGTCGATTGCCCCAGATCAATGTTTTCGGCATTGTAGAGCGAACTTTTCTTATCGATGATATAATCGCTGATGAATTCGCCAACATCGTTGGTGTGGTGAATCTCATTTGAATTGATATCCGGTGTGGTGATTTGAAGTTCGATTGATTTTTCAACGGCTTGTCTCAGGGCTTCAGCTTCTTCATGAAGATCAAAATGTTCCAAAAGCATGGCAGCAGAAAGGATAGTGGCCAAGGGGTTGGCAACATTTTTACCTTTTGCCTTAGGAAAAGACCCGTGAACAGGTTCAAACATAGCGTAATGATCGCCAATGGATGCTGATGAGGCCAGACCGATAGAACCTGAAATCACGCTGGCTTCATCGGAAAGGATATCTCCAAACATATTATCGGTAAGGATCACATCAAACTGACGTGGATTTAGGATCAACTGCATAGAAGCGGTATCTGCAAAAAGAAATTCCAGAGTAACTTCAGGGTACTCTTTTGCGATCTCCTTGGCTCTTCGTCTCCATAATCGTGAGGTTTCCAGGATATTAGCTTTGTCGACAAGGGTAAGTTTTCTTTTTCTTGATTTTGCTTTTTTAAAAGCAAGGTGTGTAATCCGATCAACTTCTGCAGCGGTGTAAGCACAATCGTCCTGAGCAGACCTCCTGTCAGCAGAAGTGCTTTTATCACCAAAATAAATACCTCCGGTAAGCTCTCTGAATATAAGAAAATCAGTTCCTTTGATTACTTTTTCTTTAATTGGAGATTTATGGATAAGAGGTTCGTAAGCAGCAGTGGGTCGAATATTTGCATATAATCCCAGATCTTTACGGAGTTTAAGCAACCCTTGTTCGGGTCTGATTTTAGCATCCGGATCATTGTCGTATTTAAAATCACCAATGGCACCAAAAAGTATGGCATCTGATTCTTTACAGATATTCAGGGTTTCTTCGGGCAGTGGATTACCTGTTTTTTCAATAGCAGCACCGCCTACCTCTGCATAGTTGAAATTAAACTGATGATTAAATTTTTGCGCTATGGCTTCTAAGACTTTTACAGCCTGTTCGGTGATCTCGGGACCTATACCATCACCCGGTAAGATCGCAATGTTTAAATTCATTATAATATTTTTTACACTTCCACTTTCGTGATAAAGATATTACAATTTTCTATAATTTGATGGATATCATCATCAATAACTTCTTTTTTAATGTCGGCAAAGTTTAAAAACTCAGGATAAACTACATCCAGCTGATCTTTAGTTAAATGATAACCTAAGTTTTTGGCTCTGAATGCTAAAGCTGCCCTTCCGCTTCTGGCAGTTAAAACGATAGAAGATTCGGTTAAACCAACATCTTCCGGATTCATGATCTCATAAGTATCACGATTCTTGATCACTCCGTCCTGGTGGATCCCTGAACTGTGTGCAAAAGCATTTTCTCCTACCACGGCTTTATTAGGTTGTACGGTAATGCCCATACTTTCCTGAACCAGTTGACTGGTACTGTGTAATAAGCGGGTATTTACATTGGTATCCAGGTTAAGATAAGGGTGCTGTTTTAAGATCATTACCACTTCTTCCAAAGCTGTATTACCGGCTCTTTCACCAATTCCGTTGATGGTACACTCAATTTGTCTTGCACCATTTAATGCTCCGGAAATTGAATTTGCAGTGGCCATACCCAGGTCATTATGGCAATGACAGGAAATAATTACATCATCAATTCCTTTTACGTTTTCTTTTAAATATTTAATTTTTGCTCCGTATTCTTCAGGTAAACAATAACCTGTAGTATCGGGAATATTTAATACCGTTGCACCTGATTTAATAACTTCTTCACAAATTTTTGCAAGAAATTCATTATCGGTTCTTCCGGCATCTTCCGCAAAGAATTCTACGTCATTAACAAAAGTTTTGGCATAGCTTACTGCTTCTTTTGCTCTTTCGAGGATCTTTTCACGTGTAGAATTAAATTTATATCTGATATGAGAATCGGAAGTTCCGATACCTGTATGAATTCTTGGTTTTACAGCATACTGAAGTGCCTGGGCAGCAGCTTCAATATCTTTTTGATTGGCTCTGGTAAGACCACAAACGGTCGCATTTTTGACTAATTTAGAAATTTCAGCTACCGATTCAAAATCACCCGGACTAGAGATTGGGAATCCAGCTTCGATTACATCTACCCCCAGCAGATCCAAACGCTCGGCAATTACTAATTTTTGTTTGGTATTTAATTTACATCCCGGGACCTGTTCACCGTCTCTAAGGGTTGTGTCAAATATTTGAACCTTATCTGTACTCATTTTTTTAACTATTTTATCACAATTAATATTCAAAAATAAACAGGTTAATACTACCTTTGTTTTTGCTTTTTCGGTTCTTTACTATATTCAAGGTCAAATCAATATATATAAAAACCTGAAAAACAAATATATAACTGTATTATATTACGATGTCTATGATTAAAAAAGATGCACTTTTTTTATTGATTAAATCATTATCCAAATCGGAAAAAAGACAATTTAAACTCTATGCAGGCAGATTAGGGGTAAATGCAGAAAAGAATTTTATGGCCTTATTTATGGTGCTGGATCGTCTTGATGAATTTGATGAAAGCATAATTCTGAAACGCACTAATATTAAAAAACAACAATTATCCAATGCCAAAGCGCATTTGTACAAACAGATCCTGATCAGTTTAAGACTGAACCCTGCACATCAAAGCACAAAAGTACAGATTAGGGAACAACTCGATTTTGCTTCGATCTTATATTATAAAGGATTGCATAAGCAAAGTCTAAAAGTTCTTGAAAAGGCAAAACATCTGGCCATGAACAATTTTGAGAATAATCTGGCCTTTGAGATTGTTGAGCTTGAAAAAGTTATTGAATCACAGTATATTACCCGAAGTTTGCAGTCGAGAGCTGATGATCTGACACGACAATCGGAAGATTTGAGTAACAAAACCCTTATCTTAAGTGAGTTGTCAAATCTATCCCTGCAGTTGTACGGACTTCTGTTGAAAAAGGGTTATGTTAGAAATGATGAGGATTATCAGAATATTAAAGAGTTCTTTCACTCAAAAATACCAGATTATCAATTAGATCAACTTGGATTTAAAGAAAAGCTATACTTGAATAAGGCATATCTGTGGTATAATTTTATCATTCAGGAGTTTGTTTCCTGTTATAAGTATTCGCAAAGGTGGGTAGATCTGTTTACTGCCAATCCTCAAATGAAAAAGACCAATCCTGTTTTTTATCTAAAGGGAATCAATTATCTGCTTGAATCA
Organism: Flavobacteriaceae bacterium; assembly: GCA_024762795.1. Taxonomy (GTDB): domain Bacteria; phylum Bacteroidota; class Bacteroidia; order Flavobacteriales; family Flavobacteriaceae; genus Namhaeicola. The sequence goes on from JANTGS010000001.1 coordinate 43,689, forward strand.
CTTTTTCTGATCAAACATTCGGTAAAATTTGAAGAGGTTTTAAATAACTTTAAGGTAGAGTACAAAGATAAAAAATCATTTACCAACGAAAATACAAAATCGTTGGCCACACTAACCTATTACCAAAACAAACTGAATTTATATTTTCTTAAAGGAGAATTTACTGAAGGTACTAAATTTGTACCCAAGGTTTTACAAAAACTTAAATACATAGAACAAACTTTCGATGAGCATCATATCATGGTTTTTTATTATAAGATTGCCAGTATGTATTTTGGTGCTCAGGATAATGATTTGTGTATTTTTTATCTGGGTAAGATTATTAACAACAGAGATTTGAAAATGCGTGAGGACTTATTGTGTTTTAGCAGAATACTGAATCTGGTAGCACACTATGAAGCCGGTTATGATCAAAATCTTGACGCTCTGATCAAATCAACCTATAAATTCCTGATCAAGATGGATGACATGCATATCGTTCAGAAAAAGATTATGACTTTTTTAAGAAAACTGGGTTCTATTTATCCGCATGAGATCAAGGCAGCTTTTAAGGAATTGTATGATGAATTAAAGGTATTTGAAAATCATCCTTACGAAAAAAGATCATTTATGTATCTCGATATTTTATCCTGGTTAGAGAGTAAAATTCAGGGAATTCCGGTTGAATCTATTATTAAGAATAAATTAAATAAGTAAAAAGGAATGTATAAGTCTGTTTTACAAACACTCTTGCTTATTTTTTATTACAGTTTTTCTATAGCTCAGATCTTAAATATTCCACCAAGAAATCAAGCAGATAAGAATGGAAGTCAGATAATCAGTGATATTAGGAATATGCCATTGGATGAGCGAGAAGACTTTATTTTTAAAGAAGTATCAAAGGGCAATATACCTGTTTTTTACAGAAAGATGTCTGCTGTTGCTGATAGTGCACTCATTGATGGAGAATACAAACATATTGTTTACTATGTAATCCCTGATTATTTAGCTTTAGGCAGCAATCATAATTATTTTCTGTGTCCGATGAGCCCAATTTTAGGACAAAAAATTGCAAATAAACTTAATTGCACTTTACCTACCCGGAAAATGGTAAATCAAATATGGAATGCTGCGACAGTTAAAATAAGACCGGAACCCATTCCTCCGGGTCCTGAAATGACAACAATTCCTGTTTTTGCCATTCACAATTCGATGGTTTGGGATGCACGCCGAAACTTTCTTTCTGAGAATCCTTTAGGTTCTTTGGTAAGTGGAAATAAAAAAGATGTGGTTATCAGTAATTTAATCTATAGTTCATCACCTCCCGGAAGAGTCGTTATCTATGGCTGGCATGATGTCTCAGGCAAAAACATCCAGCCACTATATGCCGGACACTCTGATAATTATGCCGATTATAGTCATGGAATCAGATTAATACAAAACGAAGTGTATGTAGATGGAGATACATTGCAGGTAAAAGATGTGTTAATGTCACCAAAATTAAACTTGTTATTAAGTGATGAAGGTGTTATTTCTGCTCCTTATTATCCCATCAAGTAATTCTTTTTAGGATTTTCTCAGATTTCCGAAAGAATCTTTGTCTTAGGAACTAAAAAAGAATAAATTAAAATACTATATTTGCTCAGTTAAATATTTACTCAAATAAAAAATGAATATTTTAGGTTTAAATATCAACACTATTATTTCCATTATTATTCTTTCGAATAAGCATAGGAGGTAGTTTGATATTTAATACATCAGCGAAGGCTTCCTAATTTTTAGGAAGTTTTTTTTTGTTTTAAACTTTGTAAATATAAAAAGTTAACACATTGAAACATAGTAAAATAAGGTGAGTTGATATGTATTGGATGTTGTAAAAAAACAGATAAGTAAAAATAAGGGTGGAGATGGCTTTTTATTTTTGGAGTTAATTCTACAAGAATTGAACAGTTGGCCTAATGTTTATACAGGTACACTAAAAGGGACTGAAGTAATTAAGATTAGCAACGAGAAATATCTCAAGGAATAAATATTATAGGTATGGAAACAATAACCAAAACAAAATTACCTGAGAAGGAGGTAAAACAAGAGTTTAAAAAGGAAACTACTGTCAAAATTCAAGGCTCTGAAGCTGTTGTCAGAAGTTTGATCGAAGAAGGCGCTGATTTGATTTTCGGGTATCCGGGTGGAGCTATCATGCCTGTTTATGATGAATTTTATAAAGTTCAGGATAAGATTCATCACGTGCTTACCCGTCATGAACAGGGTGCAATTCACGCTGCTCAGGGTTTTGCCAGATCTTCAGGAAAAGTAGGGGTTGTTATTGCAACATCAGGTCCCGGGGCTACCAACTTGATAACCGGTATAGCTGATGCTCAGATCGATTCAACTCCGCTGGTATGTATTACCGGGCAGGTAGGATCAAATTTACTGGGAAGTGATGCTTTTCAGGAAACTGATGTTGTAAGTATTTCCACACCGGTTACCAAATGGAATTATCAGGTTACAAAAGCCTCTGAGATCCCTGCAGTGATTGCCAAGGCATTTTATATTGCCAAATCCGGTCGTCCGGGTCCGGTATTGATCGATATTACAAAAGATGCTCAGTTTGAAGAATTCGATTTCAGTTATAAAAAATGTGAAAAAATAAGAAGTTATCATCCCGTGCCAAAAATGGATCCTGAAAAGGTGAAGGAAGCTGCTGATATGATCAATAAAGCTAAAAAACCCTTTGTGGTCTTTGGACAGGGAGTTGTTTTGGCTCAGGCAGAAAAGGAATTTAAGGATTTTATAGAAAAAGCTGATATTCCTGCTGCTTCCACATTATTAGGCCTTTCGGCATTACCCACTGATCACAATCTAAATATGGGAATGGTAGGAATGCACGGTCATTATGCTCCTAATGTGCTTACCAACGAATGCGATGTACTTATTGCTATTGGTATGCGTTTTGACGATCGGGTAACCGGCAGCCTGGATACTTATGCCAAACAGGCAAAGATTATTCATTTTGATATTGATCCAGCCGAAATAGATAAGAATGTAAAAACCGATATCGCTGTTTTGGGTACTGTAAAGGAAACTCTGGCAGAACTTATTCCGATGATTGATAAGAATAAAAATCAGAAATGGCATCAGGAATTCCATGATCTTAGAAAAATTGAATACGATCGAATCATTCATCCGCAAACTAAACCTACTCAGGAAAAATTAACCATGGGAGAGGTAATAGCGGCCGTTAATGAACAAACTAACGGGGATGCTATTCTCGTTTCGGATGTTGGACAAAATCAAATGATGACCAGCCGTTACGGTAAATTCAACACTACAAAAAGCAAGATCACATCGGGTGGGCTTGGAACCATGGGATTTGGATTACCTGCTGCCATGGGGGCAAAATTAGGGCGTCCGGACAGAGAAGTGGTTGCTTTTATCGGTGATGGAGGTTTTCAAATGACCATTCAGGAACTGGGAACCATTATGCAAACAAAAATTCCGGTGAAGATCGTTGTGCTAAACAATGAATTCTTAGGAATGGTAAGACAATGGCAGGAACTTTTCTTTGATCGTCGATATGCATCAACTGTAATGACCAATCCGGATTTTGTTAAGATTGTTGAAGGTTATGGAATCAAAGCTCAAAGGGTTTCAAAAAGGGAAAACCTGAAAGATGCCATCGCCGATATGATCGCATCAGAAGATGCATATTTTGTTGAGGTTATTGTAGAAAAAGAAGAAAATGTATTCCCAATGATACCTTCAGGAGCTTCTGTTTCTGATGTAAGATTAAAATAAAAAGAAAATGGAAAAACAATTATATACCATATCGGTTTACACCGAAAATAATTTAGGTTTGTTGAACAGAATTGCAACAATCTTCCTGAAAAGACATGTCAATATCGAGAGTTTAACCGTTTCGAGTACAGAGATAGAGCATGTATCCCGTTTTATAATCGTTGCCTATATAACAGAGGATGAGGTCAAAAAAATAATAAAACAGATCGAGAAGCAAATTGAGGTGATCAAGGCCTTTTATCATACTAATGATGAAGCTATTTACCTGCAATCGGCATTGTTTAAAGTGAAGTCAGAACTTTTGTTCGAAAAAAGGCAAATTCAGAATATCATTAAAAAGAGCAATGCCCGTATAGTTACGGTAAATCCCGAGTTCTTTGTCCTTGAGAAATCAGGAAGAAAAGAAGAAATTGAGGAACTTTATGATGGATTGGCTGAATATGGAATTATGCAGTTTGTAAGATCCGGAAGAATCTCTGTAACCAAGGAAGAGATGAAAATAACCGAACTATTGGAAAAAGAATTAGTTTAATAAAATATTAATAACAGAATGACAAATTATTTTAATACACTGCCGCTAAGAGAACAACTGGAACAGTTGGGAAAATGCAGATTTATGGATGCTTCTGAATTCTCAGATGGAGTTTCCGCACTAAAAGGAAAAAAAATAGTAATTGTAGGTTGTGGTGCACAGGGACTCAATCAGGGCTTGAATATGCGTGATTCAGGACTTGATATAAGTTACGCCCTTAGGGAAGGAGCCATTGCAGAAAAAAGACAATCGTACAAAAATGCTATAGAAAATGATTTTAAGGTGGGAACCTATAAGGAAATGATCCCATCTGCTGATCTGGTTTGTAATCTTACACCGGATAAACAACATACTTCAGTTATCAGTGCCATTATGCCATTGATGAAAAAAGGAGCCGCATTGTCTTACTCCCATGGTTTTAATATTGTGGAAGAAGGAATGCAGGTAAGAAAAGATCTTACAGTGATCATGGTGGCCCCCAAGTCGCCTGGATCAGAAGTTAGGGAAGAATACAAACGTGGTTTTGGCGTTCCTACCCTGATTGCTGTTCACCCTGAAAATGATCCGGAAGGTAAAGGTCTGGATTATGCAAAAGCTTATGCCGTTGCCACAGGAGGTGATAAGGCAGGTGTACTGGAATCTTCTTTTGTTGCAGAGGTAAAATCCGATCTGATGGGAGAACAAACCATTCTTTGTGGCGTATTACAAACCGGATCTATTTTGAGTTTTGATAAAATGATCGAAAAAGGAATTGAGCCGGGATATGCGGCCAAACTGGTACAATACGGATGGGAAACCATTACTGAGGCGCTGAAACATGGGGGAATTACCAACATGATGGATCGTCTTTCAAATCCTGCTAAGATCAAAGCCTTTGAGCTGGCTGAAGAACTGAAAGAGATCATGAAACCATTGTTTAACAAGCATATGGATGATATCATGTCGGGAGAATTCTCAAAAACCATGATGGAAGACTGGGGAAATGATGATAAAGATCTGCTAAAATGGAGAGCTGCTACAGGAGAAACTGCTTTTGAAAAAACTGAGGCAATCGATAAAGAGATCCCCGAACAGGAATATTTTGATCATGGTGTATTACTGGTGGCTTTTGTAAAAGCAGGTGTTGAGCTGGCTTTTGAAACCATGACAGATTCAGGAATTATAGAAGAATCAGCTTATTATGAATCTTTACATGAAACCCCTCTTATTGCCAATACCATTGCACGTAAGAAATTGTATGAAATGAACAGAACTATCTCTGATACAGCAGAGTACGGATGTTATCTGTTCGATCATGCCTGTCAGCCACTTTTAGGCGATTTTATGAAAAAGATCGATACGGATGTGATTGGTAAAAAATATGCTGCTGATAAAGATAACGGAGTAGATAATCAGCAATTGATCGCCGTAAATGAAATCATTCGTTACCATCCGGTTGAGGTTGTAGGTTATGAATTGAGAGAAGCGATGACTGCCATGACTAAGGTTGTTTAGTCTGAATAATTATTTATTTGAGTTAAACCACCGTATTCTTTCCTAGAATTTGGTGGTTTTTTGTTATATTTAGAAATCTATGATCACTACAAAGAACATAATATCCTTAGATGAGATCAGAAAGGCTCAGAAAAATATCAAAGACCTGGTAAGGCACACCCCTTTGATCAAAATGCAGCTTTTCTCAGAAAGATACCAATCAGATATTTTCTTTAAAAGAGAAGACTTACAACGGGTACGATCTTATAAAATCCGTGGAGCTTTTAACAAGATCAAATCTTTGGTTGATGCTGAAAAAATTGAGTCTGTGGTTTGTGCCAGTGCAGGAAATCATGCCCAGGGTGTCGCCCAGGCTTGTCATTTTTTAAATATTTCAGGGGTTATTTTTATGCCTTCCACAACGCCTATGCAAAAGATCAGACAGGTGGAAATGTTTGGCAGGGATAATGTCGAGATCAGATTGTCCGGAGATACTTTTGATGCATCATACGCTATTGCGAAAGCGTATTCTGAAAAGGAAAACATAGCTTTTGTGCATCCTTTTGATGATGAGCTGATCATTGCCGGACAAGGAACCCTTGCTATGGAAATACTCGAAGATTCAAATCAAGCCATTGATTATATTTTTGTTCCTGTAGGAGGGGGCGGACTCGCATCGGGAATTATAAGTGTTTTTAAGGAATTGAGTCCTGAAACTAAGATCATCGGCGTAGAGCCTGAAGGAGCGCCATCGTTAAAAACTTCTTTGGAAAAAGGAGAAAATACAGAATTGTCCTCGATCAATAAATTTGTGGATGGAGCTGCAGTTAAAAAAATGGGAGATAAGACCTTTGCCATTTGCAGGGAGTTTATTGATGATGTTATTACCATTCCGGAGGGAAAAGTATGCAGCACGTTATTAAAACTTTACAATGAAAAGGCTATTGTGGTTGAACCGGCCGGGGCATTATCGGTAGCGGCACTGGATGTTTACCAGGAAAAGATCAAAGGAAAAACAGCAGTGAGTGTGATCAGTGGAGGTAACAATGATATTACCCGTATGGAAGAGATCAAGGAAAGGGCATTGCTTTTTGAAGGGCTAAAACATTATTTTATAGTTCCCTTTCCGCAAAGGGCGGGAGCTTTAAAAGAATTTGTGGTAGATGTGTTGGGAGAGAATGATGATATTACCTTTTTTGAATATACAAAGAAAAGCAGCAGAACAACAGGTTCGGCGGTTGTAGGTATAGAATTAAAATCTAAAGAAGATTTTGATCCTTTGGTCAAAAGGATGGAAGAAAAAGGGTTTTTAGGAGAATATCTGAATGATAACCCGCAATTGTTCCAGTTTTTAATATAGTCCGGTAAGGTACTGTTTTTGAGTTTGGATTTATTTAAAAAATACTTCCTGTAAATGGAGGCCCTTCTTTTTTTTCATTTCTATTTTATAGGTAATTTTTAATTTTAGTTGTATTTTTGGTAGAATCCAAACCTTTTACCATGTACTATCAACTTAAATTATTCAGAACTTATATTGTTCCGATCTTGTTTGCAATTCTCAGTCTGTCATCTCTAAGATCACAAATATCTTATCAAAATGTAACCAATAAGAAAGTATCTTTAGGTTCTTACGGAAGGATAGGTGTAGACTGGTCATTCGAGAATGGAGGCTCCATAGGCCGGCGATTGAATCTGAATAATATGGGAAGTATAGGAGGCCGGTTGGAAGAGCAGGATTATTTGGAGATTGCACCGGCATTTCATTTTAAGCCTAAAAAAGGAGACAGTACTGATATTTTCGCACAAGCGAGATTCTCTGTTTATTCAACAAGTTTGTCGAGTATTGGAAATAGCACTTCTTCAAGTCTGGGAGGCTTAAATTTTGCCGTTCCGGAATTATTTGTTGAAGCACGGAATATTAAAGGAAAAGATTTGAGTATATGGGTTGGCGCCCGGTTATACAGGGGCCCTGATGTTCATATAGCCGATCATTTTTATTACAATGATCATTCGGGACAGGGTTTTGGAATTGAATATAAGAAAACAAGATTTGCTACTATTTTTGTAGCATCTACTGATACAACGGCGACGGTTCCGCCTTTCTTTTATCTGAATATCAAAACAGGTACTCCAAGTGCAGCCCTCAGGCAGCGAACAGTTATGTTGGCTGAGCACGATATAGAACTTGATAAACAAAATACTATTTCTTTGCTGGGGGAATATCACCGTATGGCCGATGCAGATTCAAGTACGGAAATAGACAGTGTTGAAACGATTTTAAATTTTCCCGCCGATAACGGGTTTGTTTTAGGAATCCGGCATCATATAGATTTTAAAAATAAAAAACCGGGTTCATTTAATGATTTTACGATGAGGTATGGAACAGGAATTGCCAACGGAGGTGACGGAGGAATGTCAAAAACATGGCTTACATACGGTGCTCCCGACACACTTTCTTTAAGTTTTAAAGGAGCACATTCACTTGCAATTGTTGATCATTTTTTGATGAATTTTTCTGATAGATATACATTAAATGGATATGTTATCTTCACAAAAAGCAAAGGCGCTGCTGATTCTGATCATATGTCTAAAACTTATTTTGGTAAGGAAGTCTTTAATCGAAAAACCGATTTTACAATAGGATTCCGTAATGAATACTATATCAATGATTATTTTCATTTATTAGGGGAAGTACATTATTCTCAAAGAAAAGATGGTGAAAATCCGGTAGCAAATATGCTAAAGTTTAGTCTTGCTCCAATCTATGTGCCCACCGGGAATCGGGATACCTGGGCCAGACCACATATCAGATTTGTAGCTTCTGTGGCAAGATACAATGATTTTGCCATGGAATCTTTATATTCTCCGTATCTTCAGTTTACAGGTAGCAGGCGTTGGGGTTATTATTTTGGTATTAAAGGAGAGTGGTGGGTTTGGAATTGAAAAACTTAAATAAACAACCTCCAAACAACCTTTTCAGGAACGGGAGCCGTAACGGAAATCTCTTCTCTTTTAACCGGGTGTATAAAACTGATCTTTCGGGCATGGAGATGAATGCCACCGTCCTTATTACTTCTGTTAAAACCGTATTTCAGGTCGCCTTTTATTGGAGAGCCGATTTTTGAAAGCTGACATCTGATCTGATGATGTCTGCCGGTTTCCAGATCGATCTCAAGCAAGGTATAATTCTCTGTCTTTTTAAGTGTCTTATAATGGAGTACAGCTCTTTTAGCTCCCTCAGTTTTTTGGGTAAAAGCCGTTGACTTGTTATTTTTGGGATTCTTTTTAAGATAATGAATTAAGGTATCCTTTTCTTTTCCAGGAGTATTCTTTACCACTGCCCAGTATGTTTTTTTAATGGTTTTTTCACGTAGCATTTTATTAAGTCTTTCGAGCGCTTTTGAAGTTTTGGCAAAGATCACAATTCCGCTGGTAGGACGGTCCAGCCGGTGGACTACACCCAAAAAAACCTTACCCGGTTTATGGTATTTTTTAGAAATATAGGCTTTAACTACTTCACTCAAAGGCTTGTCACCTGTCTTATCTCCCTGAACAATATCTCCTGTTCTTTTGTTGATAATGATCAGGTGGTTGTCTTCATAAAGTATTTTCAGGTTCTCTGCCGTACTGTGCATTTTTTTAATTATTTTTTGAATAAGATCTTATGTTACCAAAGTAACTAAAACAGATTCAAAATCGATTAAACTAAGATGAATTTCAAGGGTCTTAAAGATAGATCAAAAATTTCTATAACCATGAAAAACGTATTATTTATTCTGTTTGTATTTTTATTCATTTCATGTGATAAGGCTGCTGATGATCAGGAATTGATTTCTGAAGCGCTTACGCTCCAGGAAAAAGAGGATTTACAATTCTTAAAAGAAGAAGAAAAACTGGCGCGTGATGTGTATTTGTACGCTTATGACCTGTGTGCTCATGAGGTGTTCAAGAATATTTCAAAAAGTGAACAGATGCATATGGATAAAGTTACAGAGATTATGAATATTTATCAGGTGGAGGATCTTTCCCTTCCCGAAAGGGGAAAGTTTACCAATGCTGAACTACAAAAGCTCTATGATGACCTGATCGAAATGTGTGACAGGTCACTGGAAGATGCTCTTAAAGCCGGAGCAACAATTGAGGATGTGGATATCAATGATATTGAAGATTTTGTGGAAGATACCGATTTACAAGATGTGATGAATATGTATCTTTCATTATCCTGCGGATCGCGAAATCATATGAGGGCTTTTACAAATAATTTAACTACTTTAGGGATTGAATATAAACCTCAGTTTATAACGGAAGAGGAATATATTGAGATTATTAATAATTCAAATGAAAAGTGTAATTTTTAAAATATAATGATGAAGAAAACTATTGTATTGTTGTTGGGATTAACGGCCTTTATTTCCTGTAACCAGGGAAAAAAAGAAACTGCCGAGGTTGTAAATGATTCTGATAAAACAGTAATGAAAACAGATTCAGAAGGGTATGATTTGTTTAAAATGAGGTGTTATGCCTGTCATAATCCAAATGCGAAATCACATCAAGAACTAATTGCTCCCCCAATGGCTGCGGTTAAAAGAAGGTATTCAATGAGTTATAAAAACAAGGATGATTTTGTAAATGCTGTAACAAAGTGGGCTATGGATCCTGAGGAAGGAAGAGCCTTGATGAGAGGTGCTGTAATGGAGTTTAAAGTAATGCCAAAGCAGGTCTTTAAGGAGGAGGAATTGCGTAAGATTGCCGGATATATTTATGATCATAAAATTGAACAACCCGAATGGTTTGCTGCGCATGAAGAAGAAATGCATGGTAAGATGGGCAGAGGAATGGGCAAAGGAATGGGCAGGGGAATGATGAAAAATAATTAAACGGAGGTCTATCAGTATTTAGAAAAAAACATAATTCATTGATATTATAGGCATTAATGATCTTTGTCGGTTCGAGTGCAGTTGAGAACTGTATACTACTTTAAATACTCGATTGCATTTGATTGGGTAGTTTTAATAACCTAAAAGTATGAAACTAATTTCTAAACTCTAAGATTATAAACTTTTGTTGATTCTGTCAATATAATCAAGAAGCTCGTCTTTCCCTGTTTTGTCAACTGATGAAGTAATAAAATAGGGAGGAAGTTCTTCCCAGAACTTTAAAAGTGTTTTTTTGTATTTTGAGATCTTATTTTGAATCACGGTTGAACCGAGTTTATCGGTTTTTGTAAAGATAAGAGCAAAAGGAATTCCGTTTTCTCCCAAAAAATTCATAAATTCAAGATCGATCTTTTGAGGTTCATGTCGAGAATCTACCAGTACAAAGGTGTTTACCAATTGTTGGCGTTTCAGGAAATAATCTTTGATAAACTCCTGAAAGGTTTTACGCTGGCCTTTTGATATTTGAGCGTATCCATAACCAGGCAGGTCTACTAAAAACCAATCTTTATTGATTAAAAAATGGTTGATCAGTTGTGTCTTTCCCGGCCGGCCTGAAATCTTTGCCAGATTTTTATTTCCGGTAAGCATATTGATCAGCGATGATTTTCCTACATTTGACCTTCCGATAAAGGCATATTCGGGTAATTGATCTTTCGGACATTTAGTAACATCCGTGTTGCTGATCACAAATTCGGCAGTTTTTATTTTCACAGGTAAAATTTATATAAGGGAGTTTAGGAAACCTTAAACTAATCAAAATTCTTTTTAAGCCATTTTTCCATGATCCGGTTGAATTCATCCGGATGCTCCATCATAGGGGCGTGCCCGCATTTATCGATCCAGTTGAGCTCTGAATTGGGTAATAATTCATTAAATTCTTCTGCAACTTCAGGTGGTGTAACTGAATCGTTCTTACCCCAGATCAGGCAAACGGGCATAGTCATATTAGGCAGGTCGGGAGCCATATTATGACGGATAGCACTTTTGGCTATGGCTAGAGTTCTTATCAGTTTATTTCTGTTGTTAACCGATTCGTAAACCTCATCTACAATTTCTTTAGTGGCAACTTTCGGATCGTAAAAAACTTCCTGAGCCTTCTTTTCAATATAGTCGTAATTTTCTCTTTTCGGATAGCTTCCTCCCATAGAATTCTCATAGAGCCCGGAACTTCCGGTTAAAACAATTCCCAATACTTTTTCAGGATTGAGTTTGGCATGGTAAAGAGCTACATGTCCACCGAGCGAATTGCCTACCAAAATGTATTTATCAAGTTCTTTGAATTTTGCAAAACGTTCAACAAACAAGGAGATATTTTTTACATTGGTTTTTAGAATTGGCATCTTGTAGATGGGTAATTCAGGCATCAAAATCCTGTATCCATGGTTGGAAAAGTAATTTAGTATAGCGTCAAAATTACTTAAATTACCCATCAAACCATGTAAAAAGATTATGGGTAATCCCTTACCTGAATCGACATAAGAAAACTTTTCCTCTTTTTTTAAGCTAAATCTCATTAAAAATGAATTTAATCTATAGTGCAGTACAAATTTAAATAAATTGTGTTAAAGTCCTAAATTTCGAGTCATTACTTCACCCTTTTTTTTAAAAATATCACACATTTTTTTAATCACCTGTTTTTCAATACAATAAAAATTTTAAAATAAAGTTATTAACAATGTGGTAAAAAATGGTAAAAAGTGGTAAAATTCTGTATATTTGTCATAATAATTCTTCAAAAAACTGTCTAAGTGGTAAATCTGATAGGGACATACGAGTGTAAAGCTGATGTGAAAGGCAGGTTGATGTTGCCTTCTCCCGTTAAAAAACAGCTGTCCAGCATTTTGCAGGACGGGTTTGTTTTAAAGCGGTCGGTTTTTCAACCTTGTCTCGAGCTGTATCCTATGAGCGAATGGAATACACTGATGGCGAAAGTAAACAAACTAAACAGGTTTGTGAAGAAGAATAATGATTTTATCAGAAGATTTACAGCCGGAGTAAAGGTAATTGAACTGGATAGTTCGGGCCGTTTACTGATTCCGAAAGATCTGCATCAGTTTGCAGAAATTAAAAAGGAGGTAGTGTTGTCGTCTTCGGTGAATATCATTGAGATTTGGGATAAGGCGAAATATGAAATTGCTATTGATGAAGCTACACTTGATTTTGCCGATCTGGCTGAAGAAGTGATGGGGAATTTAAATGATGATGAAGATGTCTTATCATGATCCGGTTTTGCTCTTTGAAAGTGTTGATGGATTAGCTGTAAAGCAAGAGGGGGTTTATGTGGATGTAACTTTTGGTGGCGGTGGTCATTCAAAAGAAATTCTGAACAGACTGGGAGAAAAAGGAAAGCTTTTTGCTTTTGATCAGGATCCCGATGCTCTGAATAATGTGATCGATGATGAAAGGTTTGTATTGATTCCTGAAAATTTCCGCTTTATCAAGCAGTTTTTAAGGTTTAAAGGGGTTAAACAGGTTGACGGTATACTGGCCGATCTGGGTGTTTCTTCTCATCAGTTTGATATTCCCGAAAGGGGGTTTTCAACCCGTTTTGATGCGGAGCTGGATATGAGAATGGATACACAAAGTGATCTTACTGCTTATCATGTGATCAATGATTATGAAGAGGAGGAGTTGAGTAATGTGCTGTTTCAATACGGTGAACTGAGAAATGCCAGAAAGATGACCTCTGAAATTGTAAAGGCAAGAAGTGAAAAACCTATAGAAACAAGTTTTGATCTGAAAAAGATCTTACAGGGGTTTATTCCAAAAAGTAAGGAACACAAGATCCTTGCACAGATCTTTCAGGCAGTCCGGATTGAAGTGAATCAGGAGGTAGAGGTTTTAAAAGAATTTCTTTTACAAACGCCCGAATTGTTAAAAAAGGGAGGTAGGCTGAGTGTGATCTCTTACCATTCACTGGAAGATAGGCTGGTAAAAAGATTCATTCAGAACGGAAAATTTGAAGGAGAAGCAGAAAAGGATTTTTACGGAAATGTAAGTGTTCCCTTTAAGAAAACAGGAAAGTTGATCGTGCCAACACAGGAAGAGATTAAAAAGAATAACAGGGCAAGAAGTGCTAAATTAAGAATAGCAGAGAAAATATAAAAAAAGATAAAACTCCAAAAAATGTCAACAACAAAACATACTCTGTACGGTATCCTGAAAGGCAGATTTCTTGTTGATAAAGATGCTCAGAAAAACTGGGGGTTTATCATTTTTTTAACCGTATTGGCCTTGCTGATGATTGCCAGCTCTCATAATGTGGAAAAGAAAGTTAAATATATCTCTCAGTTAAACAAAAAGAACAGGGAGCTGAGATCTCAATTTGTAGCAACACGATCTGATCTGATGAAGCTGAAAATGGAATCAAGTATTGACAAAGAGCTTAAAAACAAGGGGTTTTATGGTTATTCGGATCCTCCTCAAAAAATTAAAGTAATAATTAAAGAATAAAATGGCAATAGAGAAAAAGCAAATCTTAAACAGGGCATATATCCTTTCAGGATTGATCTTTTTGTTTTCTATAGCTATAGTTTATAAACTGATAGTGATCCAGTTTGTGGAGGGAGATGCCTACAGGGGTTTGGCAGAACAGACTACGGTAAAAAAATTCGAGATCAAGGCCAACAGGGGAAATATATACAGTTCTGACGGTAGTCTGCTGGCAACTTCAGTTTCCCGTTTTGATGTTCGGATGGATCCGGTTTGTATTTCCGATAAAGATTTTGAAAACGGGATTAAAGGTTTGAGTACATCCTTATCAAAAATGCTGGGTAAAAGTCCGGGTTTCTACGAAAATTATATCCGCAAAGCACGAAAAAATAAAAATCGTTACCTTTTTATTACAAGGGGTCTGGATTATAATGATTATCAGGAACTGAAAAAGTATCCGATCTTTAAACTGGGTACTTATCGCGGAGGCCTGATTATAGAACAGCACACAAAACGTGAGCATCCTATAGGAAAAATGGCTGAAAGGCTGGTGGGTTTTGACGATTATCGGGGAAAAGTGGGAGTAGAAGGTTATTTCTATGAATACCTGAGAGGTAAAAAAGGACAACGACTCAAACAAAAAATAGCTAAAGGTCAGTGGAAACCGATCAGCGACAACAATGAGATCGAACCGGTAGATGGTAAAGATATTGTTACTACCATAGATCTGAAGATGCAGGATATAGCTCATAATGCACTGCTTGATCAACTGGTAAAATTTGAAGCCGATCACGGAACTGTAGTGGTTATGGAAACCAAAACAGGAGAAATCAAGGCCATTTCCAATTTGGGTAAACTTAAAGATGGTACTTACGCCGAACAGAGAAATTATGCGGTATGGGAAACCCATGAGCCGGGTTCAACCTTTAAACTGATGGGGATGGTTGCAGCACTGGAGGATAAAGTAATCGATACTTCTGATGTGATTGACACAGAGAACGGAGTATTAACCTTTTACAGAAGAAAAGTAAGGGATTCTCATCACGGAGGTTATGGAAAGATCTCAGCAGCACGTGTTTTCGAAGTATCTTCAAACGTAGGTATGGTAAAAATTATAAATGGAAATTATAAAGATGATCCTAAAAAGTTTGTTGAAGCGCTTAACAGAATGAGTGTTGGTAAAAAACTTGGATTAAACATTAAAGGGGAAGGAATTCCAAAGATACCGAATCCGGAGGATAAAGACTGGAATGGCTTGTCACTTCCCTGGATGGCATATGGTTACGGAGTTTCATTTACTCCTCTTCAGATGCTTACCTTTTATAATGCTATTGCCAATAACGGAGAAATGGTAAAACCAAAATTTATCAAAGAGATCAGAACACAAAATAAAACAGTAGCCACTTATGAAAAGGAGGTGATCAATCCAAAGATATGCTCACAGGAAACCATCAATAAGGTTAAAGAAATGATGAAAAATGTGGTAAAAAGAGGTACGGCAGCCAATATTTACGATAAAAATTTTTCGATGGCCGGGAAAACCGGAACCTGTCAAACAGAATACTGGAAGGAAGGCGGACGGAGTTATATAGCCTCTTTTGCCGGATTTTTCCCTGCTGATAATCCGGAATATTCCTGTATTGTGGTTATTCATAAACCCAATAAAAAGAAGGGTTATTACGGAAATGTTGTGGCAGCTCCGGTATTTAAGAAAATTGCGAATAAGATCTATTCGGAAACTCCGGTACAGGATGAGCTGATTCTGAGAAATGAATTGACACAGATCGATTCAAACTATAAGAGTTTTTATAAAAAGGTAAATAAAGAATATAAAAAAGTGCCAAATCTGAAAAATATGTCGGGAATGGATGCTATTCCTTTACTTGAGAATATGGGGTTAAAAGTAAATGCTGTAGGAGTTGGTAAAGTAAGATCACAATCGATAAAACCGGGAGTAAAAGTTGAAAAAGGAAGTGTTATCAGTATAAGTATGTCATAAGGATGAAAATTTTAAAGGATATATTGTTTAAAGTTGCTGTTGAGGCCGTTCAGGGTTCTACCGAAGTTGAAGTTTTTGATATTGCCTTCGATTCGAGAAAAGTAACCAATGGAACACTTTTTATTGCTCAGAGAGGCTTACATGTTGATGGGCATATGTATATAGAACAGGCTGTTGAAAAGGGAGCGATTGCCATTGCTTGTGAAGAATTTCCTGAAAAGATCAAAAAAGATGTAACTTATGTAAAAGTTAAAGAAAGTAAGGAAGCTCTGGCATTGATCGCTTCAAATTTTTACAATAATCCTTCAGAAAAACTCGATCTGGTTGGCGTTACCGGAACCAATGGTAAGACCACTATAGCTACTTTACTTTATAAACTGTATCAGGAAGCAGGATATAAAACCGGTTTGTTATCCACGATCAAGATCATGATCGATCAGAATGAATTTCCGGCAACTCATACCACTCCTGATTCGATCACGATCAATTCTTATCTGGCAGAAATGCTGAATCAGGGTGTTACCCATTGCTTTATGGAAGTAAGTTCACATGGGATTGACCAGCGCAGAACTGCGGGATTGCATTTTAAAGGGGGTATTTTTACCAATCTTACACATGATCATCTCGATTATCATAAATCATTTGCAGCTTACAGAGATACAAAAAAACTTTTCTTTGATGAATTACCTAAATCAGCATTTGCTTTGGTAAATATCGATGATAAGAATGGCGAAGTGATGCTGCAAAACACAAAGGCAAAGAAATATACCTACGCTTTAAAGACTATGGCAGATTACCGTGCCAGGATTTTAGAGAATCAGTTTGGAGGTTTAGTGCTGAGTATTGAGAACCAGGAAGTGTTTACAAAACTCATCGGAGCCTTTAATGCCTATAATTTATTGGCTATCTATGCTACAGCAGATCTGTTGGGAATGGAAAGGATTGAGATTCTGAGAATTCTGAGTATGCTCAATACTGTTGACGGACGATTCCAATACACCACCTCTGAAGGAAATATTACGGCTGTTGTTGATTATGCACATACCCCTGATGCTTTAAAAAATGTACTCGAAACCATTAATGCCATACGCACTCATAATGAACAGGTAATTACGGTGGTAGGTTGCGGTGGTGACAGAGATAAAGAGAAGCGGCCGAAGATGGGAAATATTGCCTCTATGCTTAGCAATCAGGTAATTTTTACTTCTGATAATCCACGTACCGAAGATCCCGAAACCATCATCAGGGAAATTGAAGCAGGTGTCTCTCCCGAAAATGTAAAAAAGACCATTTCGATTACCGATAGGAGGCAGGCGATCAAGACCGCCTGTAAACTGGCAGAAAAAGGAGATATTATTCTGATTGCCGGAAAAGGGCATGAGACTTATCAGATCATAGGTACTGAAAAAACAGATTTTGATGATTTTAAAATGGTCAGCAATTTCTTTAACGAACTAAAAAATAACATATAGGGAAATGCTTTACTATTTATTTGAGTATTTGGATAAACACTACAGCATGGCAGGAGCCGGGTTATTTCAGTATATCTCGTTCCGGTCAGCTATGGCTTTTGCATTTTCCCTGCTGGTCTCAACAATTTTTGGTAAACAGATCATCAATAAACTCAGAAACCTTCAGGTAGGGGAAACTGTAAGAGATCTCGGACTTGAAGGACAGTATGAAAAAGAAGGTACTCCAACTATGGGAGGGCTTATCATTATTATTGCAACATTGATTCCTGTTCTGCTTTTTGCGAAACTACACAATGTGTACATCATTTTACTGATCGTTACCACAGTCTGGATGGGTATGATTGGTTTTCTCGATGACTATATAAAGGTGTTTAAAAAGAATAAGGAAGGATTAAAAGGGAGGTTTAAAGTGATCGGTCAGATTACTCTTGGAATTTTTGTAGGGGTTACCTTGTTCTTTAGTCCGCAAGTAACAGTAAAAGAAAAATTACCGGAAGAACAGATTGTTCAGCTTACTGAAGTCTTACCCGTACCGTCCAATCATTTTACAAAAGAGATCAAATCAACCAAAACTACGATTCCTTTTATGAAAAACAACGAATTTGATTATGCCAGTCTGATCGGGTGGATGGGAAATAAAGCCAAAGATTATGTATGGATCGTATTCATTTTGGTGGTGATCTTTATCATAACAGCTGTATCCAACGGAGCGAATTTAACCGATGGAATAGATGGTCTGGCGGCAGGAACTTCTGCTATTATTGTTTTGGCATTGGCTGTTTTTGCATGGATCTCCGGTAATATTATATTTTCTGATTACCTCAATGTAGTGTATATACCCAACTCGGGAGAAATGACCATTTTTATCAGTGCTTTTGTTGGGGGTTTGGTAGGATTTCTATGGTATAACGCCTATCCTGCACAGGTTTTTATGGGAGATACAGGAAGTTTGACCATTGGTGGAATTATTGCTGTTTTAGCTATCTCTGTAAGGAAAGAATTGCTGATACCCATATTGGCAGGTATATTTCTGATCGAGAATCTATCAGTGGTAATGCAGGTAAGCTATTTTAAATATACAAGGAAAAGATTTGGTGAAGGGAAACGTATTTTCTTGATGTCTCCTTTGCATCACCATTATCAAAAGAAAGGATATCACGAAAGTAAGATAGTAACCAGATTCTGGATTGTAGGCATTTTGCTTGCAGTACTATCAATTTTAACATTAAAAGTAAGATAATAAATAATAAGACCCATGAGTATTTCAGCGTATGCTTTAGAAAACAATTACAAGGTAAAAAAGGCTATGGCCTCCAATATGATGTCAGAACTGATGCATGTGCGCAAACAGACGATAAGAGAATGTATGTCGGTTTATGATCATGAAGAGCACAGGCTGGAAGAAGTACTGAAGATCAGTGGAGTACAGTATATAAACGATTCTAAAGCTGAAAATGTTAACTCGGCATATTTTGCTCTCGATTCCATGGCGATGCCAACGGTCTGGATTGTTGGGGGAGTGAATCATAAACACGATTATGACTCGTTGATGCCTTTGGTTCGTGAAAAAGTAAAAGCGATTATTTGCCTTGGGGAAAATAATTTTGAGATCATTCAAACCTTTGGTAATGTTGTCGATATCATGATCGAGGTGCATTCAATGGAAGAAGCTGTGCAAATAGCTTACAGACTGACAAAAAAAGGAGATGCGGTTCTGCTTTCACCGGCAGGTGAAGCAGGTGATATGTTTAGTGATTATAAAGAAAGAGGATTGAAATTTAAAGAAGCGGTAAGAAATCTGTAATAAATAATGAAGCAGCTGATATCAAATATAAAGGGAGATAAAACGGTATGGGCCATTACGGCTGTTCTGGCTATTTTCTCATTTTTACCGGTCTACAGTGCCTCAACAAATCTGGTTTATGTGGCCGGAGAGGGAACAACTTTAGGTTATTTGGTAAAGCATGCTATATTGATCCTTTTAGGTTTTATTATCGTTTACACAGTGCACAGAATACCGTATAAATATTTTAGCGGACTTTCAGTCCTGCTGATGCCGGTTGTTATTGTATTGTTGGTATTTACCCTGGCTCAGGGAACTGTGATAGGAGGAGCCAATGCTTCAAGATGGATTCAAATTCCTTTTGTGGGGGTTGGCTTTCAAACCTCAACATTAGCCGTGGTGGTACTGATGATGTTTGTGTCGCGATATCTGGCGAGGAACAAAGAAAAAGAGATCAATTTTAAAGAGAGTTTACTTTATCTGTGGTTGCCTGTTGCTTTGGTTTTGGTTTTGATTCTGCCGGCCAACCTTTCAACAACAGCCATGTCTTTTTTTATGATCATGATTCTGACCTTTTTGGGTGGGTATCCGGTAAAATATCTGATGTATATTTTGGGAATGGGTGCTGTGGTTTTGGTGCTGTTTATACTATTGGCAAAAGCATTTCCGGATGTTATAGAAAATACCAGGGTGGCAACATGGAATAGCAGGATAGAGAATTATTTGTCGGGAGATAAAGAAGATAATTATCAGCTGGAAAAGGCTAAGATAGCAATAGCTTCAGGAGAGATCAATGGAAAAGGGCCGGGGAAAAGCACTCAAAAGAACTTTTTACCTCAGTCCTCCTCCGATTTTATCTATGCGATCATAGCTGAAGAATTTGGTTTGATCGGTGCTATACTAGTAGTTATGTTGTACATAGGGTTGCTGTTCAGAATTGTGATCATTACCACCAAATCGGATACGATATTTGGCACCTTGCTTACTCTGGGGGTAGGTTTGCCTATTATATTTCAGGCATTTGTAAATATAGGTGTTGCAGTAGGTATTTTTCCGGTAACGGGACAGCCTTTGCCTCTGATCAGTACCGGTGGAACGTCAATATGGATGACCTGTTTTGCTATTGGAGTTGTATTGAGTGTAAGTGCCGCCAGTACGAAAAAATCAGAAGAAAAAGCAAGAAAAGAAAATTTTGATAATCCTTTAGATATTTTACATGAAGCGGTTGGATAAGGTTTTATTAAGTGGTGGAGGTACTGGAGGGCATATTTACCCTGCTGTGGCCATAGCGGATGAAATAAAAAAAAGAAATCCTAAAGCAGAGATCTTGTTTGTGGGAGCCAGTGATCGGATGGAGATGGAAAAAGTGCCACAGGCAGGTTATCAGATCAAGGGATTGAATATATCGGGGTTGCAGAGATCTTTAACAGTTAAGAATCTGATGTTTCCTTTTAAACTCATAAGTAGTTTGGTTAAAGCGGGTAAAATAATAAGTGGTTTTAAACCTGATCTGGTGATCGGAACCGGAGGTTTTGCCTCAGGTCCTACGCTTTATATGGCAAATAAAAAGAAGATTCCCACTTTGATCCAGGAGCAAAACTCTTATCCGGGAATTACCAATAAGTTGCTGGCCGGGAAAGCTAAACAAATCTGTGTGGCTTATGATGATATGGAGAAGTTCTTTCCAAAGGAAAAGATCATCAAGACCGGTAATCCCGTAAGGCAGGATCTGCTGGAGATCAATAAGAAACACGATCATGCACTGAAGTTCTTTAAACTCGATAAAAATAAAAAAACATTGGTAATTCTGGGCGGTAGTCTGGGCTCTAAGATGATTAACCTGACCGTTGAAAAGAATTTAAAAATGATCCTGAAAGAACATATTCAGGTTCTTTGGCAGACGGGTAAACTGTATTATGAAAAGTATAAGAAATACAATGATCTTAATGGAGTAAAGGTATTTCCCTTTGTTCAGAAGATGGACCTGTTGTATTCTGCCGCAGATATACTTGTGAGCCGGGCAGGAGCCGGTACTATTTCAGAGCTTTGTATTGTGGGAAAACCGGTAATTTTTATTCCGTCACCCAATGTGGCAGAAGATCATCAAACCAAAAATGCGCAGGCAGTGATTAATAAGAATGCAGCCCTGATGGTGAGAGAAAACGAACTGGATGAATTTATAAACGTGATTAGGTTGATTCTGCACGATGAATCTAAACAAAAAGAAATGAGTAGAAATATAAAAAAGATGGCTTTACCCAATGCGACAAAAAAAATTGTCGATGCTGTTGAGGCCTTAAAAAGATAAATGAGAAATTATGTGCTAAATACTGTGGTTGCTATGGCAAGATTAAAGTGAGTCATAAAAAAAAAGGGGGATTTGCTTTGATTTGCCATAGCTTTTTAATCAAGTAGTTGGTTTACAATAAAATATAGAGTGAAGAAATACATTGTACATATCAAATTTTTATTACTGTTTTTGGTAATAGCCTTTTTATTTGGATTTGCAGCCAAGCGAAATTCCCATAAAAAAATAAAGGCTGTAGATGTGTATTTTACCAATGGAGAAAACCTTTTTATTACCTATGAAGCAGTTAATAAATTGTTAATACAAAATTTAGACACGAGTCAGATACAATCTGTAGATAGTTTATTTTTGAATGATTTAGAAAAAAAAGTAAGATCAAATAAAATGATCCGGAATGCTGATATCTATAAAACCATCGATGGAAAGATAGGGGCAGTGATAACTCAAAGAACACCAATTTTACGTGTGGTCATGGGTAAGGAATCATATTATTTGGATGAGGAGGGCAAAATCATGCCCTTGTCAGATAATTATTCAGCCCGAGTCCCCATCATCAGTGGCGAAATAAGCAAGACTCAAGATTTGATTGATCTTGCTTATAAAATTAATAAGGATGCTTTTTTACAGAAACAGGTAACCGGAATTGAACAGATTCACAAAGAAAATGGAGATCAGTTCAATCTTAAGACCAGAATAGGAGATCAGTTAATCGTGCTGGGAACTATTTTTAATTTTCAGGAAAAAAAGAATAAACTTAAAGCATTCTATCAAAAGGCTTTATCTGATAGTATCTTAGAACAATATGATACGATCAATTTAAAGTTTAAAAATCAGGTTGTTTGCTCTAAAAAGTAAAATATGGAAAATGATAATACAGCTGTAGGCTTAGACATCGGGACAACAAAAATTGTTGCCATGGTTGGTAAAATGGACGCTTATCATAAGATAGAGGTACTCGGTATGGGGCGCTCTAAGAGTCTGGGTGTTCACAGAGGTGTGGTAAATAATATCACTCAAACCATTCAGTCTATTCAAAAAGCAGTAGAAGAAGCGGAAAATATTTCCGGAAAAAAGATTGAAAAAGTGGATGTGGGCATCGCCGGACAACATATAAGAAGTTTACATCACAGCGACTATATAACACGTGAAAACCCTGATAAGGTGATCGATGAAAATGATATCGAGCGTTTGATCAATCAAGTGTATAAACTTGTGATGTTACCGGGAGAAGAGATCATTCATGTGTTGCCTCAGGATTATAAAGTAGACGGTCAGGCCGAGATCAAAACCCCTATCGGAATGTACGGAGGCAGGCTCGAGGCTAATTTTCATGTGGTGGTTGGGCAGGTTTCTTCCATCAGAAATATAGGTAGATGCATAAAAAGTGCCGGACTTGAATTATCGAGCATAACTCTTGAACCTCTGGCTTCAGCCAATGCAGTGTTGAGTCAGGAAGAAAAAGAGGCGGGTGTTGCTCTGATAGATATAGGAGGGGGAACTACGGATCTTGCCATCTTTAAAGATGGAATCATTAGGCATACGGCCGTGATTCCTTTTGGAGGCAATGTGATCACAGAAGACATCAAAGAAGGGTGTTCGATCATTGAAAAACAGGCAGAATTGCTGAAAACTAAATTTGGTTCGGCATGGCCGGGAGAAAATAAGGATAATGAAATCGTTTCCATACCCGGATTAAGAGGAAGAGATCCGAAAGAGATAACCTTAAAGAATCTTTCCAAGATCATTCATGCCCGGGTAGTTGAAATCGTACAGCAGGTTTATCTTGAGATCAAGAATTACGGTTATGAAGAAAAGAAGAAAAAACTTATTGCCGGAATTGTTCTAACGGGTGGGGGTGCTCAGTTAAAACATGTAAAACAACTCGTAGAGTACATTACAGGAATGGATACCCGTATCGGCTACCCGAATGAGCATCTGTCTGGTAACAGCGATGTGGAATTATCGAGTCCGCAATACGCAACTGCTGTTGGTCTTTTAATGAACGGGTTAAACGAATCAGATAAAAAATCCAAGGCCGAAGAAGTTTCTGTAAGGGAAACTACAGTTTTAAAGGATGATGCTGTAAAAGAAGATAAAAAACAAAAAGAACCCAAAAGGACCATCTTTGAAAGATGGGTTGAAAAGTTTCGCGACTTTTTAGAAAATGCAGAATAAAAAAGTAAATATAAAACCTCTTTAATAATAAGTTATGAGTAGTATAGATTTTAATAACATTTCATTTGATTTACCTAAGAATCAATCCAACGTGATTAAAGTAATTGGAGTAGGTGGAGGTGGAAGTAATGCCGTGAACCATATGTTCTCAAAAGGAATCAGAGGTGTTGATTTTGTTATTTGCAATACCGATTCACAGGCATTGCACAACAGCCCGGTGCCTATAAAGATCCAGCTGGGGGCAACCCTTACCGAAGGTTTAGGAGCCGGAGCTAACCCTACCATTGGTGAAGAAGCAGCCAAAGAGAGTATAGAAGATATAAGAAATATGCTCGACAGGCAATCAAAAATGCTGTTTATTACGGTAGGAATGGGTGGTGGAACAGGTACCGGAGCTGCTCCGGTCATTGCCAAGATTGCCAGAGAAATGGATATCCTTACCGTGGGTATAGTAACCACACCTTTTGCCTTTGAAGGTAAATTACGTAATGAACAAGCCCAGTTAGGGATTGAAAAATTGCGTGAACATGTAGATTCGCTGGTCATTATCAATAATAATAAATTAAGAGAGGTTTTTGGTAATTTGGGCTTTAAAGCCGGCTTTTCAAAAGCTGATGAGGTTTTATCTACAGCTGCTACCGGAATTGCACAGGTAATTACTCATCATTATACACAGAATATTGACTTAAGAGATGCCAAGACAGTTCTTTCCGACAGTGGTACTGCCATTATGGGATCTGCTACAGCTTCAGGAACTAACCGTGCTCAGGATGTAATTACCAAGGCTTTGGATTCTCCGTTGCTGAATGATAACAGAATCACCGGAGCCAAGAAAGTACTGTTGTTGATCATTTCAGGAACTACTGAGGTTACCATTGATGAGATTGGAGAGATCAATGATTATATCCAGTCTGAAGCCAAAACCAATGTGGATATTATAATGGGAGTTGGAGAAGATGAAAGTCTGGGAGATGCGATCTCTGTAACAATCATTGCAACGGGATTTGCCTATGATCAGCAGGAAGCAATTACATCTCTCGATTCAAGAAGGATCATTCATAAACTGGAAGACAACACCAGACAGAATATAAAACAAACTTCACCTGTAGAGAAGGAGGTTCAAACCAAAGTTGCCGAGCCTGTGGTGGTAAAGCACAGGCTTGAAGAAGTTGAAGAAGAAAAGACTGAAAAGCCAAAAGATGAGATCGTTCATTCCTTAGAAAAGGTTAAAGAAGAGGTTGATGAGGATGATTTTATCATTTTTGATTCTCATATTGAGGAAGCTAAAGAAAAATCTGTTGAAGAAACAGAAAATCAATTCGAATTCACTTTTGATCTTCCTATCAAGGATTCCTGTTCAGGAAATTCTGAGCAGGTTAAGCAAACCACTGATGTAAGAGAAATGGAGGTTGTGGATATGGAGGTGGTTAAGCCTGAAAGACCACAAAATGAGAAGATCAAATATACGCTTGAGTTAGAAGATGAATTTGCTCCTGAGATCAAAGCACTGAACGAGATCAAAGAAGATGAAGATATGAAGATAGAGTTAAAGGCTGATAACAGAAGGAACGAGGAGATACAAAACCCTAACCTGAGTAAAAAAGAACCTAATGAAAGTGATAATATTACTGAGGAGGAAGTATCACCGCTTAATCTGACCATTTCTGAGTTACGAAAAAGAGCTGATGAAAGGAGGAAAAGAATGAAGGATTTTAATTATAAATTTATCAATAGATTGAATCAGAATATCGATGATATTGAAAGTCAGCCTGCCTATAAAAGAATGGGGGTTGATATTGACGGAGGAATTCCTTCTTCTGAGAATAGTATGAATAAATCGAGAACTACCCTAAATCTGGATGATAATGATGAGATCCAGTTTAGATCAAATAATTCCTTTTTACACGATAATGTTGATTAGTTTAATAAATTTAGTTTTTTGTTAGTGGGAAAAACCCGGGTCAGAAATTTCTGATCCGGGTCTTTTTTTGCAGGTAATTTTGATCAATTTATTCTAAGATCAGGCGTTTAGCAGCTTGTTGATTTCCTTGAATTATTTTAATGAAATAGATTCCTTTTGAGAGGTGATCTAAATTGATCTCATAAAAATTTTGTAAGATTCTGTTCTTTCTAAAAACCATTTTTCCGGTAAGATCGTAAACAGAAATCTGCATTTCATCATTGCTTTCCCGTTGAATAAAGAATGTTCCTCTTGACGGATTGGGGTACAGTGTAAAGCTCTTCTTTTCAAAGCCATTTACCGCCAATACTGCTGTGGCGTCAATGGTAAAGTCATCAATTAAAGCTCCTTCACCATTTGTAGCCTGATCTGTTGCAAAAACAAATCTGAAAATTATATTTTTTTCAGCGTTCAATGCAGATAGATTATAGCTGTATTCTTTTAGTGAGGCCTGAGTACCTGTCCATTGTTTCCCAACAGTTATAGGCCTCTCGGCATTGATGTAATTACTGTTATACCAGTTCGGATCTGATTTGCTGCCCAGAATATTCCAGGTTAAACCCTGATCGGTAGTGTATTCCATATAAAGTACATCCCAGTTTTCTTCTATATCAAAAGCCATTTTGAATTTTAGAACAGGATTCTCCATTTTTGACAGATCGTAGCAGGGAGAGATCAGATAACTGGTAGTTTCATCGGTATAATTACCTGTTGGATTTGTGATGTATGCATTTTGTGTAAGGTCTTTAAATTTGGTAGTTGTTGAAATACCTTTTTGCCAAAGCTGTGTATTATTACCTGTAGTCTCCACCATCCATTCATCAGGATTTACATCGCCAAAAGTGTTGATATATTTCCCTGAAGAGGAATTGTTGATGTTAAAATCGGCGGATAAAGAATTATTATCAGAGAAAGCATCTCCGTTTATAGTGGTCTCCACCTGAATTCGGTGATTGCCAAAAGCCAGATCATTATTTTCGGGAAGCAGAATCTCCTGAGTCTGATTGGATTTTATATTTCCTTTGAACTGATGAGCATAATCGGTACCGTCTATTTGGTAGTTGATGTCAACCGTATTGATATCGTTGAGTCCATTATTTTTAACAAGAATCTTTGGTGTAATACCACTGCAGCTCACGGAATTTTTATTTACCATCTGTAAGAGGCTGATATCCTTTCCGGCCTTTTTAACTATTATCGGAGTTTGCCATACTCCTCTGCCATAGGTGCCTGCAGTCAGGGTTTCGTCGTCTACATTTATTTCCAGGTCTTTTACGGGCACATTAGGTAGGTTATTTGAGAAAACTTCCCATTGAAGCATTTTATCATTGATATGGTAAACCCCTAAACTGGTACCAACATAAAGATCATTGTCCGGACTATGTCTTTGATGTTTGATAATGAATTTGGGTTCACCGGGTAAATTGATATTGATATCAGTCCATTTTGTACCACCATCTATCGATTTCATTACGCCGTTAGAATTAAAACCTCCAATGGTCACATAAACTATAGAATTGTCATTATGGTTAATTTCGATTGAAGTGATCGAACTTGGAAATGAATAATCAATCTTAGTGAAACTTGTTCCTCCATCAGTACTTTTGTACAATTCATTACTTCTGGAAACATAAACAAGATTAGGATCAGTTTTTGAGATTCGGATATTGTTCAGGTCTCCACCAAAAACTCCATCCGATACAGCCTCCCAGGTTTTATTATTATTTAATTTATAAAGTTTTTTGTATCCTGCAAAAATTTCGCCATCTCTGTTGATTACCAGAGGGGTTATCCAGTTTCCGCCACTATCGTTATTATCCTCATCAACTTCATCATCAGGAGCCTGCGTGATCTGTCCACCACTTGAAACCCCGGCATTGTAAGAAACATTCAAACTACTGCCGTGTTGCGTAAAACCGTAATAAATATTCTGGTCATTTGGGTCAACGGCACAATCCATTCCATCTCCTCCATGATATTTGTACCAGGCATTGTTGTTATACCCGAAACCTCCGTTATCCTGAAGCCCTCCTACGATATATTCTTTTGAATTTTTGGCAGTAGAGATTCTGTAATATTGACTGATCACAAGATTCTCTGTAAGATCTTTAAAACTTGCACCATTATCCGCTGATTCATAGATTCCACCGTCAGTTCCGGCGTAAAGTTTAGAGTTGTAATATCTTAAGAAGTGAATATCTGCATGGGTGTAATTTGGTTCAGAAGTATTCCACCAGTGATTCAACTGGGTAAAATCATCACCTCCACTTGTAGATTTCCATATATCGAGTACTCCTACGAACAGGGTATTCGCATCGGTTGGAGAAACCGTGAGTGCCATATCATACCAGGCCTGTTTACTTCCACTAAAAATATCATCTTCTTCGTCTGTTTTGGTAAATGTTGTTCCACTGTCAGTGGATCTGTAAATCCCGTTAAAGGAGTTGTCTTTAGTGGCACTTAATACGTAAACTATATTTATATTTGCTGGAGAAACACCAATAGTCATCCTTGAGGAAGAAGCAGGTAAGTTGCTGGAAATTTTTGAAAAGCTTATACCACCGTTGACAGATTTATAAAACTCAGAAGAGGTTACTGCATAAAGAGTATTTGGATCGTTTGGCCTCATCTTAATATCCCGGATATTACCACTTAATTTTCTTCTCCAGTTAACTCCAGCATCATCAGTTCGGTAAAAGCCCTGATTGGTGGCTACCCAAAGAATTTTGGAATCATCGGGATTGATAATAATTTCATTGGCTACACTGTTAGGACTGTTAAATTCGAGTCCTGTTTTGTTCCAGGTTTTCCCTCCGTCAATAGATTTCATAACTCCAACACTGTAGGTATCACGTGCATCGTCATCTCCGGTAACAATATAGATAATTTCTGAATTTTTAGGGTCAATAGCTATTCCTGAAACACCTATTTGTGGCAGATTATCGGTTAAGGGGCTCCAGTTTTTTCCTTTATCGGTGGATTTCCAGAGTCCTCCGGAGGGAGCTCCAACATAAAAGGTGCTTGAATTATTCGGATCAATGATAAAGGTATTGACGCGTCCCTGTCCCGATTTCACATTGGTTGTATAGGGTCCTAAGGTAGTCCAGTTACTGGTATTATCGTATTTTTTCGCAATGGTTTCCTTTTGTTTCCATGCACTCCAGAGTTCTGAAGGAGCCGCTACACTTCCATTGTATAAGTAATTCCTCCAGTGGTCTTCCCATCGTTTAAAAGGTTTATAACCACTACCTTTAGCTTTCCAGTCTCTGTTTTTAAAATAATCGTTAAATCTTTGATTGATTTCTTTGAAGGTTAGTTTGGAAACTGTATTCTTATTTTTTTGATCCTGCTGCAACCATGGAGCATTTTCATTGTATTGCCCAAAGGAATGTATAGTAAAAAAAATAATATATAGAATAAGATACCTTCTCATAGTTGCGGGGGTTATGTTTTCATTTCCTAATATATAAAAAATGTATTATTTGTTGCTCAGATTCTTTGTTATTATTGAATCATTAATTTTTTTAACTTCTATTATTTTTTTCATATCATCATTGGGTACGGTTACAGAAAGTACATATTGTGCGATTTTCCATTTGCCGTTTTTTACTTTTTTCATTACTCCCGATCCTCTGCAAACACCCATCCAGGTATCCAAAATTTCATCAAACCAGGCTATTTTTTGATTCTCTGAAAAATAAACATTTCTTTTTAAAGGTTTAAAATCCCAGGTCTGTTTTTTATCAAAATACGGTTTTGAAAAAGATTTGAATTCGTCAACATTCCATATTTCATTTGCATCTGTTCCTATAAAAACACCATCTTTGGTAAAAGCATTGAAATAGTTGTCGAAATTGGCATCGGCAACATCTTTATGCCATTGATCAAGGGTCTGATTTACAAGTTTTTCATCTTTATTTTGAGCTGCAGATGAAATACTGATCAATAACAGAAATAAAAATGATATGGGTATGAAACGTTTTGAAACCATGATTTATTATTTAAATTCTTCATATTTAACAGTATCCATCACTACACTGTCGGTAGCTACTGTTTCGATAAAATCTTTAAGTTCTTTATTGATCTTTTCTTTGCTTACTTTGTTGTTTAGTTTTGAGTTGAGGGCATTAAAAGCTTCAAACACTTTTTGATATTCGGTTAAGACCTCATTTGAGGACAAATTAGGTATGGTTGACATATCTTTAAGTCGTAAAGCCTCATTATTAATTACATTCAAACGGATCTTATAATCGGGAGTTTTAAAGGTCTCAATACGGATAGAATCTTTGAGTTCCTGAGTTAACCGGGCCAGTTCTTCTGCATTGAAAAGAGTTTCTTCAGCGTTGGTATTTTGATTGTTACGCAAAAATTCATCTATTTTTTGATATTCTTCCCAATTTTTTACTTGTTCCTTAGCCTTAGGTTTCAGGTTTTCGGTAATTTTTAGAGTGTAATTCTTAAGTGTAGTATCTCTTAGTTTTTCAGTTTGAAAAACGTTCTCCTGTGTTTTATTCTTTTTACATGAAAAGGACAGGAGGATGATAAAAAAGATAAAAAATTTTAAACTGTTCATTTTCTTCTAAATAGGATTCCAAAAATACATAAAAATTATGCAACAGAAAATAAAAGTAGCTCCCTATTACATTTAATAATTTTATATTTGCAGGCATAAATAACTTGTCATGGAAACTAAAATATTGATCATAGGTGCCAGCGGTCAGATCGGTACAGAGCTCACACTTAAACTAAGGAAAATATACGGTAAAAAGAATGTTGTGGCAGCAGATATTCGTAACGGGAATTATGAAGTTATGGAATCAGGTCCTTTCGAAATTCTTGATGCTTTAAAGAAAAAAGAAATTATAAGGGTAGTTAAAAAACATAAGATCAACCATATTTATTTGATGGCGGCCATGTTATCTGCAATAGCAGAAAAGAAACCTAAAAAAGCATGGAGTCTCAATATGAATTCCCTTTTCAATGTATTGGAAATTGGTAAGGCCAAATTAGTTGATAAGATCTTCTGGCCCAGTTCTATTGCTGTATTTGGTCCGGATTCTCCAAAAAAGAATGCGCCACAGGATACCATCATGAATCCAACAACGGTTTACGGAATAAGTAAAGTAGCCGGTGAGAACTGGTGCAATTATTATAATGTAAAATATGGCGTTGATGTTCGTACGGTACGTTACCCAGGAATTATAAGTTATAAAACAAATCCCGGCGGAGGAACTACCGATTATGCTGTTGAGATCTTTCATGCTGCCAAAAAATATAAGGCTTATAAGAGCTTTTTAAAAGAAGATGCGGTACTGCCTATGATGTATATGGAAGATGCCATTGATGCTACCATCAATGTGATGCAACATGATAAATTTGAAAAATATACTCCTTATAATATTGCAGCGATCAGTTTTGATCCTGCAGAGATTGCCAAAGAAATTAAAGGTTTTATTCCCGAATTTGAAATATCTTATAAACCTGATAACCGACAAAAAATTGCCGAGAGCTGGCCGCAGACCATTGATGATTCACAGGCGCGAAAAGACTGGAATTGGAAGCATAATTATGAGTTGAAGGATCTGGTAAAGACTATGTTGGAAGGATTGCATTTTACTTATTAGTAAGAAAAAGTTAATGAATTCGTCTGTAATAAGGTGAAATAAAATAATTATGCAAAAACTGATCGAGAAAAGCCTGATAGAAGGTAAAAGCTTTATTGAATATAAACAACTTGTATCCGATCTTTTAAAAGAAGGAAAATCAACGTGAGTTACACAGAATGACAGGTTTCTTGAATATTCTAAGCTGAATGACAAGAGGTTGAAACGTCTAAGCAAAAAGTTGAAGATCTCCGATAAAGCAAAGGAAAAAGCTGAGAAAGTGAAAAGGGAGTATCTTTGGTTGGTTCTTACCGAAAGCTGGTGTGGGGATGCAGCACATTCTTTACCGGTTTTACACAGATTTACCGAGGTTAATCAAAATATTGATCTGCAGATCATTTCCAGAGATGAAAATCTTGAATTGATGGATCATTTTTTAACCAAAGGCTCACGGTCAATTCCTAAACTTGTTCTGGTTGAAAAAGATTCGATGAAGGTTTTGGGGAGCTGGGGCCCGTATCCGAAACCGGTTGTTGAACAGATCAAAGCTTATAAAGAAAAATGGGGTGAAGTGGATACCGATCTGAAAAAGGACCTTCAGGTATGGTATAATAATGATAAGGGTCAAAGTATTGAGAAAGAGATACTCGAACTGATGAATAAAATGATATAATTATGATTGTAGATTTCCAAGAAATTACCGGTTTTTCAAAAATCCTGATCTTCCCTTCCGATAGAAAATTTTACAAAAATGAAAAGCCTGAGATTGTTAAAAAAATCAATATTTTTTTAGAAAGCTTTACAGACGTCAAATTTCATTTTAAGTTTGAATACGATCGATTTCTGATCTTTTTTGTTGCAGAAGACACCCCTCTTGATCTAGAACAAAATGAAAAGATTATCGAATTTATTCAACAGCTGGAAAAAGATTATAAGCTTTCATTGATCGATAAGATCAAAGTTTTCTTTAAGCAGGGAGTATATGTTCAGGTAAAGGAAGTCCCCGATTTTAAAAAAATGATCAAAAACAAAAGTATTACCAAAAAAACGATTGTTTTTAATAATTTTATCAATACCAAAGCCGAATTTGATTGTTGCTGGGAGGTACCCGCCGACGAAAGCTGGATCTCACATTTTTTTAAGTAGGATTGGGTATTTAATAAGACTAAGACCTTTCCTCATCTTTAAAAATTGACTCCACAAAAGCATTGGGAGAAACCCCGTCTTTTACATTAAAATCACCGCTTTTTGTCCGCCTTAAGGCAGAAAGATGTGCACCTGAATTTAAACTTTTTCCAAAGTCGTAGGCCAGAGAACGTATGTAAGTTCCTTTGCTGCAAACCACTCTGAAATCTATGTTGGGTAATTCGATCCGGGTAATTTTAAACTCGTAGATATGTGTTTTTCGAGATTTTATTTCAACCGATTCTCCTTTTCTTGCCAGATCGTATAAGCGTACGCCGTCTTTTTGTATTGCGGAAAAAATGGGTGGAAATTGTTCGATCTCGCCTATAAATTTCCGGGTGGTTTTTAAGATCAGTTCTTCGGTAAGATGCTCTGTTGGGAAGACCTGATCGATTTCGGTTTCCAGATCATAAGAAGGGGTGGTGGCTCCTATGGTAAAAGTTCCGGTGTACTCTTTTGTCTCAGCCTGAAACTGATTGATTCTTTTTGTGAATTTTCCGGTACAAATAATCAAGAGTCCGGTTGCAAGCGGGTCAAGTGTGCCGGCGTGCCCCACCTTGATCTTTTTGATCTTAAAACGTTTTTTTAAGGCACCTCTTAGTTTGTTGACCACCTGAAAGGAAGTCCATTTCAAAGGCTTATCGATTAGAATTACCTGTCCGTTTAAAAAATCTTCTACCTCCATTATTTATTCATTAATGCATAAATAATGCTTATAAAACCTACCACAAGACAGTAGATAGCAAAATAAGATAACTTACTTTTTTTAACCAGTGAGATCATCCAGGTACAGGCAAAAAGGCCTGAAATAAAAGCGGCCAGAAACCCGGCACTCAATACACCAAGTTGATTACTTTCTAAACTAATACTATCGCTCATCATATCTTTAGCAACCTTTCCAAGGATTAAAGGAATAACCATTAAAAATGAAAAACGTGCTGATTTAGTACGGTCGATTCCAAGTAATACTGATGTAGAGATTGTAGCTCCTGAACGGGAAATACCCGGTAACATGGCAATGGCTTGTGAGATGCCAATGATTAAAGCACTTTTATAGGATACACTTTTATTGGTGTTTTTGGCTTTATCAGCCAGGTAGAGTAGAACTGCTGTAACCAGAAGCATAAACCCGACAAACATGATTCTGCCCCCAAAGAAAGATTCGAGCTTTTCTTCATAGAACAAACCGATGATTACTGCAGGAATCATTGAGATAATGATCTTTAAAGAAAATTTGGTTTCTTCATTCCATTTGAACTGAAAGAGTCCCTTAAAAATATCGGCGATCTCTTTTCTAAAGATTACGATAGTACTTAATGCAGTGGCAAAATGTAGGATAACGGTAAAAGTAAGACTATCATGGGCAACAAGGTGGTCTCCAAAAATAGCTTTTCCCAGTTCGAGATGTCCGCTTGATGAAACAGGCAGGAACTCTGTTAAACCCTGGATGATTCCCAGGATGATGGCTTCTAATAAACTCATAATATAATTTTATAGATGTAGTAAGAGAAAATAGACTGACTAGACTTACTTTTTGTAAGAATTTTTTTTCGGATTTGCAAAAATGGCATAGATCTCAATCGCAAAACCTATCAATACCACTGTAGGGGCAAGTCTGATCCTTCTGAAATTATAGATCTCTTCGTTAAAAATATTAGGGTCGTCACTGCCTCCTCCTGCCATCAAGGCAAAACCAACCATGATAATAATAATTCCAATGATCATGATCTTATAGTTTTTTCTACCGAATAAAAATTCTCCTTCCTGTTTTTGATTTTTCTTTGCCATTTGTTTTTTGTTTAGGTATACCTGATCAATAATACAATTCGTCAGTGCGCAAATTTAAGAATCTTTGGGTTGCAAAAAAGGTGCTGAGCCAGGTAATTAAGATTCCAATAAGAAAAACTCCTCCAAATAATCCTGCCAATTGAATTTTATCATTGATCATATTGAATTCCGGGAAATTTTTATGAATATAGAAAACAAATCCGGCCAGGGCTGACAAGGCTATGAGTCCGCCAATGATACCTAATCTGATACTTCCCCAAATAAAGGGTCTTCTGATAAATCTTTTTGTAGCCCCCACCATTTGCATGGTCTTGATGGTAAAGCGTTTGGAATAGATCGATAAGCGTATGGAGCTGTTGATCAAAACTACCACAACAAGAGTTGATAATGCGCTGAATATCAAAATAAAAAGGCTAATTCGTTTTACATT
Source organism: Flavobacteriaceae bacterium (assembly GCA_024762795.1). Lineage (GTDB taxonomy): Bacteria > Bacteroidota > Bacteroidia > Flavobacteriales > Flavobacteriaceae > Namhaeicola. Next base: position 78,540 of record JANTGS010000001.1, read on the forward strand.
CTTGGTCAGCAGGTCTATAAGAGGTTTATCATAAGAAAGATCCTCAATAAACTGATTCTTTCTATATTTTTTAGCGATCTCATCCATTTTTTCCGGGGTAACAAAATCAGCTTTAACAAAAATATCTATCGAATTTTGCAGGGGATTGTATCCGAGAAAATTCATAAAATCTTCACCATTCTCTTTTTTATAGATCTCAGCGGCGGTTTCTTTTGAAGTAAACTTTGTTTCTTTGGTAAAGGCTTCCTTGTCGATGGAACTTTGTAATTTTTTGATCTGTTCTTTGCTTATTTCATCTTTCAGATAAAGCGTAATGGCTGCCTGTTCTTTAAAATAATCAGATACTTTTTTAGTGTTCAGTATCAATAAACCTAAAATTCCAAGCATAAATAAAACCAGTGCAATACTAACAATAACAGAAAGATAAGAAGAACGCAAGCGACGTTTCTGGTATTTTTCAAAGGATTTGCTCATGAAAACTGTTTCGAATTATCGAATTGCAAGGTACTTATTTCAAATCATTTTGCAAACTTAAAAATAAAACATTCCCTAATAAATTTTCAGCCAGAAAACAGGGTGATATTGGGTGTGTAAAACGGAATTCTATCAGATTATTTTGTGGGTTTAATATCCTGACAAAGTTCTATCAAAACCCCGTTGGTTGATTTTGGATGTAAAAATACAACCATTTTGTTATCGGCTCCTTTTTTGGGTATTTCATTCAGTATTTTAAAGCCTTTTATTTTCAATTCGGCAACTTTTTTTTCAATATCATCAACAGCAAATGCAATATGGTGAATGCCTTCCCCTTTTTTTTCAATAAATTTAGCAATAGGGCTGTTGGCCCTTGTCGCTTCCAGTAATTCTATTTTGTTCGGGCCTGTTTTAAAAAAAGATGTCCGTACACCTTCACTTTCAACTTCTTCAGTTTTATAAGGGGATTCTCCGAAAAGGGAAGTAAATATTGAATTGGAATTTTCTATATCTTTAACAGCAATTCCAATATGTTCGATCTTTTGCATCTTGAATGACTTTTGAATTTTTTCAAAAATAAATAATTTTAAACATTTAAAGCTTATTTTTGCAATTATGGAAACAAACAGACAAAAAAAAGTAGCCAAGCTTATTCAAAAAGATCTTGCCGATGTTTTACGGGAAGATGCACAAAGGGGTTTGTTAAGTGTGATCATTTCGGTTACCAAAGTAAAGGTTACTCCTGATCTGAATGAAGCTAAAGCCTATTTAAGTATCTTTCCCAATGAAAAAAAGGAGGAGATCTTTGAAGGTATTAAGCTGAATGCACATCAGATCAAACATAATCTTTCACAAAAGACAAAACATCAGATACGAAAAATGCCCGGACTCACTTTTTATATTGATGATTCTCTGGATTATATCGAGGAAATTGATGAGGCATTAAAAGGAGATGAGAATCCTATTGAGCATCCGGAGATTTTATCCAAAAAGAGAAAGAAATAATTTGAATTTTCCGCTTTACATAGCAAAAAGGTATCTGGTATCTAAAAGCAGTAACAATGCGATCAATATCATTACCCTTATTGCCACACTGGGCGTTATTGTGAGTACCATAGCCTTATTTGTGGTACTTTCTGTTTTTTCCGGACTGAAAAATTTTAGTCTGAGTTTTATTCGTATTGCCGATCCGGATCTTAAGATCACTGCCGTACAAGGGAAATCTTTCCATTTTAACGATTCGCTTAAAAAAGCCCTGATGCGTAAAAAAATTGCAGCCTACACCAAAGTGATTGAAGAAAGGGCTTTTTTTAATTACCATGATAAATCGCATATTGCAGTGATCAAAGGGGTAGATTCTAATTATTTGCATGTAAACCGTATGGATACAGCCGTGTATTTTGGCAACTGGGTTAATTATGATGCAAAACATACCGTGGTGATCGGTAGTGGAATTTCAAGGATTCTTTCGGTGGGGGCTTATGATTTTCTTGAATCTTTAAAAGTCTTTGTGCCTAAACCTGGAAAGGGCTATATCACCAATCCGAAAACAGCTTTTAAAAGTGTGGAAACACAGCCCATAGGCATTTATAAACTTACAGATGATCTGGATAAAAAATATGTTTATGCCAATTTAGAATTAACACAATACCTTCTTAATTTTAAACCGGATCAGGTTACAGGTATAGAACTGAAACTTACTGATCCGGGACAAATATCAGAATTGCAACAAGAACTGCAAAAGGAATTGGGAAACAAGTATAAGATCCAGACAAGGGAACAGTTAAACTCGGTATTTTATAAGATGCTCAACACAGAAAACCTCGCTTCTTACCTGGTTTTTACGCTGGTGCTCATCATTGCCCTGTTTAATGTGATCGGAGCCATTGTAATGATGATCATCGATAAAAGATACAATCTTAAAACCCTGTATCATCTTGGTGCCGAGATAAAAAGTATACGGAAAGTATTTATTTTTCAGGGGTTTTTACTTACTATTTTTGGACTTATCATTGGCTTGTTAATCGCTATTCCCTTTGTGTTGTTGCAAAAAAAATTCGGTTTGATCATGATCACACAATCCCTGGCCTATCCGGTTGAATTCTATTTTTCCAATGTGCTTATCGTGATCTTTACCATTGCTGTTTTGGGTTATCTGGCTGCTTTGATCGCCAGTGCCAGGATTGGGAAAAAACTGGTTGAATAGTCATAGTTTAAGATTGGTTTTAAAATAAGTGCCTGGGCTGAAAAACGATATAGTGCGTAATATTTTCTTAAAGATTATTAAAATATTGATATTTATATTACTTTTATAGAGACTAACCGAAACTTTTCTTTATGAATTTCCTTATGTTAGATATAAATCCCCTCTATCTGGATTTTATAGGTGTTCTCTATATTTTACTTGTCATTTTTACCGTTTTTAAGATTCTACTGGAAACACAATCAACACCTAAAACACTGGCTTATCTTATGCTGGTTATTTTTGTGCCCGTTTTCGGAGTAATTTTCTTTTTAGCTTTTGGAGGTGATTTCAGGCATGTTGACCTTACACATCAAAGATATAGAGAAGCCAAATCTCTAACAGAAAAGATCAACAAACAAAACGATGATAACACCCCGGAACTTCTTAAGGCCTATTCTAAAGATCTGAAACAATATGCAGCTCTTATAAAATTCATCAACAGTCACAGTCATGAAAATCTGAATTACAACGATTTTTATTTATTACAAAATGGAGAAGAAAAGTTTCCTGATGTATTAAAAGAACTCGATAAGGCAAAGAAATATATCCATATGGAATATTATGCCTGGGAAAACGATATCCGCGGCAATCAGATAAAAGAGGTGTTGCTTAAAAAAGCAAAGGAAGGTGTAGTTGTAAGAGTAATATACGATGCCTATGCCAGTAAAGGGATTAAAAAAAATATTGCTAAGGAATTAAAAGAAGGGGGCGTAATGGTCTATCCTATTTTAAAGGTAATCTTAAGAAAATTTGCTACTCTGGCAAATCACCGGGATCACAGAAAAATTATTATTATTGATGGGTTAGTAGGCTATGTTGGTGGTATCAATATTTCCGATCGCTATGATAACTCTATTGATACCGGCCTATACTGGAGAGATACGCATTTAAAGATCAAAGGAGAATCTGTTTTAAATCTGCAGAGACACTTTTTAATCAACTGGAACCTGATTAAAGCTACGGAAAACTTAGAATTCACAGAGGATCTGTTTACCGATTTTCCGGATACTAATAAAGATCATAAAAAAGAACTGGCTCAGGTCGTGGCCGGGGGGCCGCTTGATAATATTTCAAATATCATGCTTACCTATTTTAAGATCTTTACTCTGGCCAGTGAAAAACTTTATATTTCAAATCCCTATTTTGTTCCCAATGAGAGTGTACTCGATGCTTTAAAACAGGCAGCGATAAGTGGCGTAGATGTTCGTATCATTGTGCCCGAAGAATCGGATTCTGCTGTGGTTGGTGCTACCACTAAATTTTATTTTAAAGAGCTTCTCGAAGTGGGGGTGAAGATCTATCTCTATCAAAAAGGCTTTTTGCATGCTAAAACCCTGGTTGCGGATTCCTATTTAAGTGTTGTGGGAACTGCGAATATGGATATTCGTAGCTTCGATCTTAATTTTGAGATCATGGCATTGATCTATGGTAGTGATTTTGGGGCACAGATGGAAAAAGATTTTTTAAAAGACCTAAAAGACAGTCGCGAACTGAATTATCAGGAATGGGTAGAGCAAGGAAAATTCAAACTTCTTATATATTCAGTAGCGCGTTTGATCTCCTCATTCTTGTAGTATTTAAAAAATTCTCAGTAATATTGAATGTATTTCTTCTTTTTTATTACTTTTAATATGAAATTAAAACAGCTTAAATCTATGACAATCAAAAGATCCTCGGTTTTTATAATTTCTTTGTTATTGCTGTTCTTTCTTCAGAGCTGTTCTCTGCTTAAATTAGAATTAGAAACTGAAGCTGTTCCGCTGAATAAGAAAGAATTAAAAGCGAGGAGATTACTAAATGATTATGCAAGGGAGTTCTTTCATGATGTCCGTTCGGCAGCTGATACGATTTTTGATGAAACCGACAGCAGAGATATTCAGATCAACGCACTGGTCTGGAAAATTGCGGCGACCTCAGAAGTTAAGAATAAAGCCTTTCAGGAAGATCCTGTTGTGGCACTGATAGATGTTTGGATGCTTGCCGGAAATTTGAGCGATTATTTTAAAAGCGCAGAAGGTAAGGAACTCTTTAGAGAATATCAGAGTGTTGCTGTAACAACAAGTGATTTATTACTTTATAAAATAGATACAATTGCGAGGTCCGTGTTTATGGAGGGGTATCCCAATGCAAAGATCCTTGTAGACAAATACAGAGCTGAAAAACCATTTAAGGATTTTGATTTTTACATGGAATCTTCCTTTGATAAATGGTATAAAGATCAGCAGATATCTGATAGTATTGCAAATGTAGATAAAGGAACTATGCCACAGGTGATGAAAAACTTTTCAAATAAAATTTTATTGGGTAGTGAGCAGACCCTTTATGAAGCACAATGGGGAACAGAATTAATATTTAAAAAATCAAAACTGGATTCATTAAATATTCAGAAAATCTCAGATGAATTCAATCAAAATCTTGACCAAATGATCGATGTGATCAGGGAAAGCGGAAAAACTATGCAAAGTGATGCTGAAATTTTTCATCGTGATTTTAAATTACTAGTAAAAAATATGAATCAGAATCTCGATTCGGTCTCCTTGATTTTCCGTGAAGAACTTGGCCTTTTCCGGGAAGATCTGTCAACCGAACGGGAGGCCGTTATGCTTAGTATTGACCAAACTTCAGAGAAAGTAGCCAAAACCGTCATGGAAGAATTTCACGATATGGTAAAAGATTTGATGATCTACATTGTAATATTATTGATCATTATTTTAGTTGTTCCATTTACAATTGGTTTCTTTACAGGAAAGATCTATTACCGGAAAAGAGATCAGGATAACAGGGATTAGTTTTGTTGATTTTTTAACAATAGATCTATTTTTTCATAGGGGGATCTTCATCAATTAAGGTATGAATATTACAATCGATTATTTTTTGTACTTTTATCGTCGTATCGTTTTCCTTACTGATCAGGTCATAGCGAATGGCCCCACATAATCTGGCCAGTTCAGTAGAAATAGCATCCAATTCCAGAGCATTGATCTTAGAGTCTAAAGTAATTTCTTCAAAAACATTTGTAAAAACAGAATAGGCTTTCAGAACATCCAGATTTGCAACAACAGAGATCTTATGGGTTAAGAATTCCAGAGTGATAAGATCCTTTTCAGTGATCTCACTCTTTTCTAAGATACTTTCTATAAATTCTATAAGATCAAAATAGAGATTTGATTTCAGATCAAAAATTTTAACCCGCTGTTCCTTTTCTATTTCAACCTCACTTTGTTTGTTTAAAAGAGCTGCCGTAATAGCAATGGTCACAATTGTTCCTAAAACTACCAGTATGATTTCCTGTGCAAACGGAATATCCTGCGTACTTGCATAAGCAAACCTAAGATAAATATATCCAACAATAAAAGTTGCCAGGGATATAAGTAAATATTATGTACTGTTCTTCATTTTTGAATGGATTTTAAAGTTTAAAGATACTTATTTTTATTTTTAAAAGTATCCAGATCTTTCTGTTAGAATTAAACAATGGCTAAAAAAATAATAAAAGGAGTTTTTTTAAAAAATGTTTACAGAAATATGTAATTTTATAGGGATTTAAAAATTAAAAAGATGAATTTAGACTATATTCCTGCACAAAACCGGTATGATAAAATGATCTATAGAAGATCGGGTAACAGTGGTGTTTTATTACCTGCAATTTCTTTAGGCTTATGGCATAATTTTGGTTTTGTTGATGTTTTTAATCATTTCAGAAAGACTATCAGAACTGCTTTTGATCACGGAATCATACATTTTGACCTGGCTAATAATTACGGTCCGCCCTATGGTTCTGCTGAAGAGAATTTTGGAAAGATCCTCAAGCTCGATCTGATGAGATTTCGCGATGAGCTTTTTATCAGTTCAAAGGCCGGTTATGATATGTGGCCGGGCCCTTATGGAAATTTTGGTTCAAGAAAATACCTGATCGCCAGTTGTGACCAGAGTTTAAAAAGAATGGGACTGGATTATGTAGATGTTTTTTATTCTCACAGACCGGATCCGGATACCCCTGTGGAAGAGACCATGCAAGCCCTGGATCATATTGTAAGATCAGGTAGGGCTTTGTATGCTGGAATCTCAAATTATAACCCTGAACAAACAGAAAAAGCTATAAAAATACTAAGATCACTTGGAACTCCTTGTCTGATCCATCAACCAAAATATTCAATGTTTCACAGAGAACCTGAAGAGGGTTTACTCGATGTTCTGGGGCATGAAAAAGTAGGAGCCATTGTATTTTCTCCTCTTGCTCAGGGATTACTCACCGATAAGTATTTAAAAGGAATACCCAAGAATTCTAGAGCAGGGCGCCCTAATATTTTTCTTACAAAAGAACATATGACACCTCAGATCATGGAAAAGATCACAAAGCTCAATACTCTGGCAAAGAACAGAGATCAGAGTTTAGCGCAAATGGCCATCAGCTGGTTGCTTAAAGATGAAAGGATCACATCGGTATTGGTGGGTGCCAGCAGCAGTAAACAGTTACTGAATAGTCTTGGCGCTCTGGATCATCTGGAGTTTAGCGCAAAAGAACTAGAAGCAATTGAAAATATTTTAAATTAGTCTGAATATCGATTAAGGGAGTTGAGGTTTTAGCTGAATTGCTCAATAATCTCATCAAATACTTTAAAGATTGCTTCTTTATCTTCAGCTGTAACCAGTTTTAAACGGTATTCTTTAAAATGAGGAATTCCCTTAAAATAGTTGGTATAATGGCGTCGGGTTTCAAAAAAACCGGCTCTTTCTCCATTCCATTCCATAGCCATTTCAAGATGCCTTTTAGCTGTTTCTACCCTTTCTGCTATGCCTGGTTGTGGTAGATGTTCCCCAGTTTTAAAAAAATGCTTAACCTGGGCAAAAAACCAAGGATTACCTATACTGGCCCTGCCGATCATAGCCCCGTCGAGTCCGTATTTATCGCGCATGAGTGCTGCTTTTTCGGGAGTGTCCACATCGCCATTTCCAAAGACCGGAATATGAATTCGAGGATTGTTCTTTACATCGGCGATAGGTTCCCATTGGGCACCTCCTTTATACATCTGGGCGCGGGTACGTCCGTGAATAGCAATGGCCTGACAACCGGCATCCTGTAATCTTTCGGCAACTTCCATGATACGAATAGAATCATGGTCCCAACCCAACCGGGTTTTTACTGTGATCGGAAGATGGGTGTGTTTTACCATGGCTTCCGTAAGCTTAACCATCAGAGGGATATCTTTTAAGATGCCTGCTCCGGCTCCCCTGCTCACTACTTTTTTTACCGGACAACCATAGTTGATGTCGATAAAATCAGGCTGAGCCTGTTCAACGATCTCAACTGTTCTGAGCATGGATTCCAGATTGGCACCAAAGATCTGTATGCCAACAGGGCGTTCCTTATCGTAAATATCAAGCTTTTGAATACTTTTTTCGGCATCACGGATCAGTCCTTCAGAAGAAATAAACTCGGTGTAAACCACATCAGCTCCCTGCTCTTTACACAAGGTTCTGAATGGTGGATCACTCACATCCTCCATAGGTGCTAATAAAAGTGGGAAATCTCCCAGATCAATATTTCCTATTTTTGCCATCTTTTAATTTTTATCAGTTTATTCCGCCAGGCCGTTTAGTTTTTTGCAAAAATAGGACTTAAAAGTATATTTAAAAGTGATATTAACAGATTCTTATTTTTTATCGTTATAAATTCTGCTTTAAACGATAGTGCAGATTATTCTAAAAAAATTACATTTGTGCTTTTAAAATTAAGAGTTATAGCGTTAATCCTGTAATTTTCTTTTCAGGAAACAGATTTCAAAAAATAAATTTATGATTATGAAAATAAAAATCTTCATTACTTTTTTTCTTATTGCTGCACTATTAACTTCTTGTAAAAATTCCAGAAAGGAGCAGGTTGAGAAGGCTAAAAAGGAAGATGCAGCTTCGGGAGCCACTAAGATAGTTGATGTAATTCATTATCCGGAAGAAAAACATCTGGCAAATATAAAGCAGCTGACTTTTGGAGGCGATAATGCTGAGGCTTATTGGAGTTTTGATGGTAAGAGGCTGGTTTTTCAGGCTACAAATCCGAAATGGGGATTGCAGTGTGATCAGATCTTTACCATGGGGCTTGATGAAGACCTGAGCGGAGATAAAATGCCACAAATGATTAGTAACGGAAAAGGAAGAACCACTTGCAGTTATTTTATGCCGGGAGATTCTACCATCATCTATTCTTCAACTTATCTGGGCGGAGATGCTTGTCCGGTTGTACCCAAAAAAGAGGACCACGGAGGAAGATATGTATGGCCTGTTTATAAAAGCTTTGATATTTTTATTGCTGATACCAAAGGTAATCAGATGAAGCAACTTACAAATACTCCCGGGTATGATGCGGAACCTACAGTATCCCCCAAAGGAGATAAGATTGTATTTACTTCTACACGTTCAGGAGATCTTGAGCTTTACACTATGGATATTGACGGGAGCAATGTAAAACAAGTAACGCATGAGCTGGGGTATGACGGAGGTGCGTTCTTTTCACCGGATGGGACCAAGCTGATCTTCAGATCATCAAGGCCAAAAACGCCTGAAGAGATCAAAGAATATAAAGATTTACTGGCACAAGGACTTGTTTTGCCAACACATATGGAATTGTATGTTTGTAATGTGGATGGATCCGATCTAAAAAAGATTACCGATCTGGGAAGTGCCAACTGGGCACCTTTCTTTCATCCGAATGGTAAAAAAGTTATTTTTTCTTCTAATCACCACCGTAAGAAACATGACGGGTTTAATCTTTTTATGATCAATCTTGACGGAAGTGGACTGGAGCAGATCACTTATGATGGTGTTTTTGATGCTTTCCCAATGTTTTCGCCGGACGGAAAGAAACTGGTTTTTTCTTCTAACAGGAACAATCATGGTACCCATGAAACAAATCTTTTTGTAGCCGACTGGGTGGAGTAGACTTGAGTTTTGAGCCCGCCGGCGAGGCAGGTGATGAGTTTTGAGTGAAGAATTTATATTGGTTTGTGACGATTTATGGTTAAGAGATTCTCATAGAGGAACTTCATCAGGTAAATCGTACAGGAATGACATTATAAAAGCATGCTATAAAAGAATGTCACCTCCGTAAAAACAGGAATCTTAAAGTTTGTTCCTCGTTCATTCCTAAAATCTCTTTCGGTCACTTTCTGTATTTATCTATACTTCTTAAAAATCTTTTGAGTATTTTTGCAAAAAGTCGAAAAAGAAGTTTTAAGAACAGTGACTTTTTATTATTGAATATGAAGAACATAAGAAATTTTTGCATCATTGCCCATATTGATCACGGAAAGAGTACACTCGCTGATCGTTTATTAGAATTTACTCACACCATATCCGAGCGTGAAAAGCAGGATCAATTGCTTGATAATATGGATCTTGAACGGGAAAGAGGAATAACGATTAAGAGCCATGCCATCCAGATGGATTATAAATATAAAGGAGAGAATTTTGTATTGAATTTGATTGATACTCCCGGCCATGTAGATTTTTCTTATGAGGTTTCCAGATCCATAGCTGCTTGTGAAGGAGCCTTACTCATAGTAGATGCGGCGCAAAGTATTCAGGCCCAGACCATTTCAAATCTGTATCTGGCACTGGATAATGATCTTGAAATCATTCCTGTGCTCAATAAGGTGGATCTGCCCAGCGCCAATCCTGAAGAGGTAACGGATGATATTGTTGATCTTTTAGGCTGTGACCCCGGGGAAGTAATTCACGCAAGTGGTAAAACCGGTTTCGGGGTTGAAGATATTTTAGAGGCTATTATAGAAAGAATTCCGGCTCCGGAAGGGGATGTCAATGCGCCTTTACAGGCATTGATCTTTGATTCTGTTTATAATTCTTACAGGGGTGTGGAAACTTATTTTAGGGTATTCAATGGACAGATCACCAAAGGGGAAAAGATTAAATTTGTAAATACAGGAAATGAATATTTTGCAGATGAGGTGGGCACACTAAAACTGAAACAGGTTCCTAAAAAAAGTATCAATGCCGGCGATGTTGGGTATTTGATTACCGGAATCAAAACGGCAAGTGAAGTAAAAGTTGGGGATACCATAACGGATGCGGATAATCCAACGCAAGAGATCATAGAAGGTTTTGAAGATGTGAAACCGATGGTATTTGCTGGTATTTATCCTGTTGATACAGAAGATTATGAAGAACTGAGAAATTCTATGGAAAAGCTTCAGTTGAATGATGCTTCTCTGGTATTTCAGCCGGAAAGTTCTGCAGCTCTGGGCTTTGGATTCCGATGCGGATTTTTAGGTATGCTTCATCTGGAGATCATTCAGGAGAGACTTGAAAGAGAGTTTGATATGACCGTGATTACCACAGTTCCAAACGTTTCTTATCATGCCTATACCAATAAAAAACCTGATGAAGTGATTTTGGTAAATAACCCATCGGATCTGCCCGATCCTTCTAAACTGAACCGGGTGGAAGAGCCTTACATCAAAGCGAGTATCATTACAAAATCGGAGTTTATCGGTCCGGTAATGAGTCTTTGTATAGAAAAGAGAGGGGAGATTACCAATCAGAATTACCTTACTACAGATCGTGTGGAGTTACACTTTGACATGCCTCTATCGGAAATAGTTTTCGATTTCTACGATCGGCTTAAGACAGTTTCAAAGGGCTATGCTTCCTTTGATTATCACCCGATAGGATTCAGAACATCAAAGCTCGTCCGGTTGGATATACTGCTTAACGGACAAGGGGTAGATGCACTTTCTGCATTGATTCATACAGATAATGCCTATCATATCGGAAAAAAGATGTGTGAGAAGCTCCGTCAGCTGATTCCACGCCAGCAATTTGATATTCCTATTCAGGCTGCTATCGGGGCCAAGATCATTGCACGGGAAACCATCAAAGCACTGAGAAAAGATGTTACTGCTAAGTGTTATGGAGGTGATATTACCCGTAAACGTAAATTGCTTGAAAAGCAGAAAAAAGGTAAAAAACGTATGCGTCAGGTGGGGAATGTTGAAATACCGCAACAGGCATTTATGGCTGTGTTAAAGCTGAATGATTAAAATGTGACTGTTAAAATAACAAGGAAAAGTCATTTCAACGACCTTGAAATATAAAGAGGAGTTATTTAAGCTCCTCTTTTGTTTTTGTTACTACTTCAGCCACCAGATCTCTGCAACAATATCCGGTAGGATTTAAAACCTCGCATCTTTCGTTGATCTTTTTTCGGTAAAGTGACATAATATCTTCCCATACATTCAGATCATGCTCAACAACAGCTCTTTTTATCTGTTCTTCATCTACATTATTACAATAGCAGATCACTTTTCTTTTTACTCCTTTTTTATACCAAAGTTCCCGTTTTAAAACAGATTGATCCAGAGTAATCTCGTCGTTGTAATAAGCAATGTTGCAATTGGGGTTTAAACAGATATAATTTCTTGTATCAAAATTGATCCTGGTGTAATCTTCCTTCCTCAGATTTGATTTAAAGACCGTATTTGGTACAAGATCACCTGTTTGATGACAAATAGGGCAAGGAGGAATTTCCCGGGGCGCTTCATTAGTAACATCTTCAAACCCCTCCACTTTATAATGACCCTCGTTGATTTTTTTGATGATATCTTCTTTGTTGATGATATTTTCATCAAATTTAATGATGCCCGAGTCGGTTTGATGGTCAATATTTCTTTCACCAATCCCTTCGAGTTCATCTATCAGCCTTTCAACAGATGCCGAGCAGCCTCCGCAGGTCATTCCTTTTATTTTAAGTGTAATGATTTCCATATTTGATATTTTTTAGTTTTATTTTCTAAATATAAAAAAACTTGCTTTATGTACTTTTTGGGATAGTATCTGTTATATTTTAAGGCAAATGTAAAAGGAGATCGTCTTATTATTTTACTCATTCAAATTTTATTAGTGAGACTCTAAAAAAATAATTTCAATTTTTTAGTTAGTCGAATCCAACTTTCGGCGTGACAGGCCATTCCCATTCCCGCTTTTTTCTGGCGGGATCTTGGTTTAAACAAGCATTTTATATTCAAAAAAAAACCGGTCATTGACCGGTTTTTATAATAAACAAGATTATATTTATCTATTTTACTTTATCAACAATTGCTTTAAAAGCTTCCGGATTGTTCATAGCCAGATCGGCAAGAACTTTACGGTTTAAATCAATCTGATTAGCTTTTAGTTTACCCATAAACTGAGAGTAAGACATTCCGTGTAAACGCGCTCCCGCATTGATCCTCTGGATCCACAAAGCGCGGAAATTTCTCTTATTGTTTTTTCTGTCGCGATATGCATATTGCATAGCTTTTTCTACAGCATTTTTTGCTACTGTATAAACATTTTTACGACGGCCAAAGTAACCTTTGGCTTGTTTTAAAATCTTTTTTCTGCGAGCTCTTTTAGCTACTGAATTTACTGATCTTGGCATATTCTAATTGTTTTTGTGAAAGGCAGTTTCAGAATTTATCGGAAACATTTAATGAGCACTGACACAGGGTTAATAATTACCTCAAAATTTCTTTTGATTATTTTAATGTTAATTGTTGTTTAACGCTTTTAAGATCGGCTTTATCAACCAATCCGTCATGGGTTAATTTCAATTTACGTTTTTTGCTCTTTTTGGTCAAAATATGACTTTTAAAAGCATGCTTTCTCTTGATCTTACCAGAGCCCGTTACTTTGAAACGTTTTTTAGCACTGGATTTAGTCTTCATTTTTGGCATCTTCCTCGTTTTATATGGTTAAATCTTGTTTATTTCTTTTTTTTGGGTGCTATAAGCATGATCATACGCTTACCTTCCAGTTTTGGCATTTGCTCAACTGTACCGTATTCTTCAAGATCCTGAGCCAGTCTTAACAATAAGATCTCTCCCTGATCTTTATAGATGATTGATCTTCCTTTAAAGAAAACAAAAGCCTTTAATTTGGCACCGCTCTCTAAAAATTTAACGGCGTGTTTTCTTTTAAATTCATAATCGTGGTCATCAGTGTTGGGCCCGAACCGGATCTCCTTAACAACTACTTTAGATGTTTTTGATTTCAGAGCCTTTTCACGTTTCTTTTGTTCGTAAAGGAATTTTTTATAATCTATTACCTTACAAACAGGCGGTTTTGCATTGGGTGAGATCTCCACCAAATCCAATTGAAGTTCCTGAGCAATTTCTTTTGCTCTTCGTAAAGGATAAATGCCTACTTCAACATTATCACCTACTAAACGGACTTCCTGTGCACGGATCTTTTCATTGATCAGGTGCTTATCCTCCTTAATAACTCTTCCGGGTCTTCTGTAACCCCTTCTTTTTATTGCTATAACTAAAAAAATTTAATCCTTTCGGATGGTTAAACTATAAATGGTTTAATTGTTTTATCTATTTCATCTTGAATCAGTTCTGCAAACGATTCAATAGTAAATGTTCCCAGGTCTCCATCTCCGTGTCTTCTTACAGAGATAGTACCTTCATTCATTTCATTCTCGCCTATGATGATCATATAAGGAATCTTATTGATCTCGGCATCCCGTATCTTCCTGCCAATCTTTTCATTGCGGTTGTCAACGAGGGCGCGAATTTCGGAATTTTCCAACAAATTTAAAACATTTTTTCCATATTTTTCATATTTCTCGCTGATTGGTAGTATTATAGCCTGCTCAGGAGTAAGCCAAAGCGGGAAATTACCGCCGGTATGCTCAATTAAGATGGCGATAAAACGTTCCATAGAGCCAAAAGGCGCACGGTGAATCATTACCGGGCGGTGTAATTGGTTGTCTGAACCTTTATAATTAAGATCGAATCTTTCTGGTAAATTGTAATCTACCTGAATGGTTCCCAACTGCCAGCTTCTTCCGAGTACATCTTTTACCATAAAGTCGAGCTTCGGACCGTAAAAGGCTGCTTCTCCATATTCAATTACCGTTTTCAGATTCTTTTCTTTGGTTGCTTCAACGATAGCGCTTTCGGCCTTTTCCCAGTTTTCATCACTACCAATATATTTTTCTTTATTATCAGGGTCCCTTAATGAGATCTGTGTGGTAAACTCTTTAAATCCTAAAGAACTAAACACGTATAAAACCAGATCGATAACATTTTTAAACTCTTCGATCAGTTGATCAGGGGTACAAAAAATATGGGCATCATCCTGGGTAAACCCTCTTACTCGGGTCAGTCCGTGCAATTCGCCGCTTTGTTCATAGCGGTAAACAGTACCGAATTCTGCAAATCTTTTGGGCAGATCTTTATAAGAATAGGGTTTGGTATTAAAAATCTCACAATGGTGAGGACAGTTCATCGGTTTTAAGAGGAATTCTTCATCCTCTTTAGGAGTATGGATAGGCTGAAAACTATCTTCTCCATATTTGGCATAGTGCCCGGAAGTTACATAAAGCTCCTTCTGTCCGATATGGGGTGTGATCACCATTTCGTAACCGGCTTTTTTCTGTGCTCTTTTCAGGAATTGCTCCAGTCTTTCTCTTAAAGCAGCTCCTTTTGGCAGCCAAAGTGGTAATCCTTGTCCAACTTTAGGCGAAAATGTAAAGAGTTCCAGTTCTTTACCCAGTTTTCTGTGGTCTCTTTTTTTGGCTTCTTCAAGCAGGGCGAGATATTCCTTTAATTCTTTCTGTTTGGGGAATGAGATACCGTATACCCGTGTAAGTTGTTTGTTCTTTTCATTTCCTCTCCAGTAAGCTCCTGCTACACTGGTAATTTTTACTGCTTTAATCAGTCCGGTATTGGGAATATGTCCTCCGCGGCACAGATCGGTAAAATCACTATGATCGCAAAAAGTAATTTCTCCATCCTCCAGATTTTCAATCAGTTCTACTTTAAATTCATTATGCTCTTCCTTATAGATCTTCAGTGCCTCAGCTTTTGAAATAGAACGTTTTGTAAATTCAGATTTTTGTCTGGCAAATTCAAGCATTTTATCTTCGATCTTTTTAAAATCGTTTTCAGAAAGTACTTTATCGCCAAAATCAACATCATAATAAAAGCCATTTTCAATGGCAGGACCAATGGTTAATTTAGCCTCGGGGTAGAAGAATTGAATGGCTTGCGCCATCAGGTGTGCTGATGAATGCCAGAAAGCCTTTTTACCTTCTTTGTCTCTCCATGTAAAAAGAACAAGAGAGCCATCTGTTGTTAATGGAGTTGTAACTTCAATCGTTTGATCGTTGAATTTTGCAGAAATCACATTCCTGGCAAAACCTTCACTGATACTTTTAGCCACTTCCATAGGAGTGGTATTCTTTTTAAATTCTTTTACAGAACCGTCTGGTAAACTTATATTGATCATATTCAAATTTTAAGAAGCTGCAAAGATATTATTTTTTAGAATAAATATAACATGTAAATAAAATACTTACACCATATAATATATATTAAAATATTTTTTAGTGCGATCATCTTTATGTGTAAACTCAGATTAGTTTTTATATTTTATAACTAACAAATAATC
>JANTGS010000002.1 GCA_024762795.1 Flavobacteriaceae bacterium
CAAAAGCAGCTATTGCAGCCGGAGCTGATGGAATTATGATGGAGGTTCACTATAAACCTGAGGTGGCGTTGTGCGACGGACACCAGTCGCTTACTCCGGAGGGATTTAGCGATCTGATGGGAGATCTTAGAAATATTGCCGGTGCCGTAGGTAAAACAATTGCATGACCATAAAGGTTTTCATAGTTATATTATTTTCCTTTTTTGTTTTTTGGGGTGGTTATCCTCAAAAAACAGAATCCATTTCAGGTAAAGTTGTTAAAATTGGTTTGCTGATAACTGATTCCCAATCTGAAGCGGCTCAGAATGCTGCTGCTTTGGCCATAAGTATGGCCAATAAAGAAGGGAATTTAAAAAATCACAAATTTCAATTAGTGGTCAGATCTATGGAAGGCCCCTGGGGTACCGGATCTAAACAAGCTGTTAATTTGGTTTTTAACGAAAAAGTTTGGGCTATTCTGGGCTCTCATGACGGGCGAAATGCTCATTTGGTAGAGCAGGTCATCGCTAAAACGCATGTTGTTTTTTTGTCTGCCTGGGCTTCAGACCCCACATTATATCAGGCTTATGTTCCCTGGTTTTTTAGTATGGTACCTAATGATCTGCAACAGGCTGATATTTTGATACAAGGGATGTCCCTCCCGAAAAAATGTAAAAGAATCACTACCATTACAGATAATACTTATGATGTAAAACAAGCTCTGAAGAGCTTCTTAAAGAAACTAAAAGAGTCTGAATTGACAGAACCTGTACAATTGTTTTATGATCAAAAGAAGGAAGATCTTAATGAAGTCCCGAGTAAAATCAAACAAAATCTGCCTGATTGTATTGTCTTGTTCGGACAATCTTTGACCCCTTTGGTCTCTTTAAGAAAAAATAATATTGTATTACCTGTTTACGGTACTATGTCTTTTTTAGCTGAAGACAGTTCTGATCGACCGGATCTTAAAAAATACCATGATCTTTTTATGCCAATTTCCGGTGAGTGGTCTGATACGGAGAACTCTTCTTTTGCCAAAGCATATAAAGAAAAATATGGCAAATATCCCGGGGCTGTTGCCGCTTATGCTTTTGACGGGATTAAAGTTATTGTTAAAGCAATAGAATCGGCAGGATTTGAGCCTGATAAAATACAGGAATCTATGAAAAAAATACAATATCAAGGAGTTACGGGTTTTGTTAGATTTGATCATCTTGGAAATCGTGTGGATGCTGCAAAACTGATCAGGTCTGACAATTGATTTTTTGGTTTTGTGAAGTAATAAATATACATGGTTTTTTATTTTATTCCTTACCTTTGGCATTATGAAAAAAATAACTCTCTTTTTATTTATAATATTTATTTTCCTAAATTTTTACAGTTGTAAGGAGTCTGCTGAAGATAAAAGACAAAGGTCCGTCGAATTGATGTCGGCTCAAACGCTTGGCCTTGCCTATCTTGAAGAATTCAAACTGGATGATGCTGAAAAAGAATTCCTTAAGTTTATTGATATGGCTCCGGAAGATAAGCTTGGATATGCAAATCTTGGGCTGGTCTACTTAAGAATGGGAAAGTTTGATAAAGCTGAAAAGCAACTTTTTAAGGCTATTGAAATAGATCCTAAAGATCCCGATATCAGATTGTTGCTGGCAACAGTTTATCAGATGAGCGACCAGCGTGATAAAGCTGTTTCTGTATTAAAAGAAACACTTAAATTTGCTCCTGATCATGTAAAAATATTATATGATCTTTCTGAACTTTTTTCAGTAGATACCCATCCGGAATCCCTCCGGTTAAGAAAAAAATATTTATTGCATCTTGTTAAAAATGCACCCGGAAATATTGTTCCCAGGCTAAACCTTACCGGGATGTATATTGCCGATGGAGAATTTGAAAAGGCTATAGAACAATTAGAGATCATTCAAAAACAATCTCCTGAATTTCCTAAAGAGGCAAAACCCTATTATGATGAGACCCTCTCAATGCTCAGGAAAAAAGATGTTAAAAAGGCTAATACCTCGTATTTGATCTTTCACAATTATATGAAAGTTACAGCCCCGTTTCAGGCAGGTATTATGGAGCTTAAAGGTCCGGGAGGAGCTATTGTAGGTTTTCCTTTGATCACTTATAACCGTCAGTCTTCCTCTCAGGCTGTTGAGAGTGGGTCTCTGCTTGATATTATTAAATTTAATGAGGTAACAACTGATTCAGGATTGAATATGATCCCTTCCTTAAACGAAGGCCAAAATGTAAAGTTTAAAAATTCTACACATGTTGAGGTTGTTGATTATGACGGTGATCTTGATATGGATCTCTATGTAGGTTTTTATGATCCGGAAAGCAATTCTTACAAACATTCTCTTCTTAAAAACGAAATGGGGAAATATCATGATGTAACGGTTGAAGCAGGAATTAATCATACAGGAAAGGAAATAGCAGCCTCTTTTGCTGATTATGATAATGATGGTTTTCTCGATCTTTATGTGGTAAGGGAAGAAGGAGATCTATTGTATCGTAATGTTGAAAAAGGAGTATATAAAGAGGTTAGTGAAGAAGCGAAACTTTCCGGACAGACTTCCGGCGGAAAGACCCTATTCTTAGATATGGATCATGATGGCGATCTGGATCTGTTTAAAGTGAAATACGGATTGAATCAGGTTTTTAGAAATAACGGAGATGGAACTTTTACAGAGCAAGCTGAAAAAATGGGACTTACAGGAGTTGATGCAAATAGTACTGATGCTGCTTTTGGTGATTTTAATGATGATGGAGACATAGATATTCTTGTTACAAATAAAAATACTGCCAATGTTTTGTATGAAAACCAGAGACAGGGATCCTTTAAGGAAATAACAAAGAATAGCGGACTGAAAATGAATAAAGGGTCCAGCGCCGTTGCCGTGGGAGATTATAACAATGATGGTTTTTTAGATCTTTTTATAGCTTCTTTTAACGGTGCAGATAGTAAATTATATCTCAATAAAGGAGGAGAAGGCTTTGAACCTGAAGGAAATTCAGATTTTTCTTCACTCAAAAAAATAAAAGCCCTTGATGTAAATTTTTTTGATTTTGATAATGACGGATTTCTTGATCTGATCATTGCAGGAGAATCAAATCAAAAAGATGGACGAGGCCTTTTATTATTTCATAATGAAGGAAATGGCAGGTTTAAGGATACTTCAACCCTACTGCCCGAAAAACTGAACAGCTCAGCGCAGATAAGACTTTTTGATTACAATAAAGATGGAGATCTAGATATTCTTGTTGCCGGAATTAACGGTGGAGTTTCTCTCTTACGGAATGATGGTGGAAATATGAACCATTACGTCAATATGAAATTGGTGGGCTTAAGAACGGGAAGTGCAAAGAATAATTTTTTCGGAATTGGAGCTAAAGTTGAGATGCGTGCCGGAGATTTATATCAGACCAAAGTAGTAACGAATCCAAATGTATATTTCGGACTTGGAAATCGATCAAAAGTTGATGTGATCAGGATTACCTGGACAAACGGAGTTCCTCAGAATATCCTGCTGCCCGATGCTGACCAGTCGTTAACGGAGACACAAACACTAAAAGGATCCTGTCCGTTTCTTTATACCTGGAATGGCAAAAAGTTTGTTTTTGCTACGGATATTACCTGGCGTAGTGCTCTGGGAATGCCTTTGGGTATTATGGGAGGGGAAACAAAATATGCTTTTGCTGATGCCTCAGATGATTATATCAGAATTCCCGGTGAATTGCTAAAACCCAAAAAAAATAAATATTTAATTCAGGTAACCTCTGAACTCTGGGAGACGATCTATATGGATAAACTTCAGCTGGTAGTACTCGATCACCCCGATTCGGTTGATCTTTATGTTCCTGAACAGTTTTCTCCTCCGCCTTTTCCCGGACTTGAACTTTATCAGGTAAATAAGAAGATTTTTCCGGTTTCTGCAAAAGATGAAAAAGAAAATGATCTGTTACAGGAAATTCTTAAGAAGGACGATAAATACATTTCAAATTATACACCGGGAAAATACCAGGGACTTACTAAAATGCACAATCTCATTCTGGATCCCGGGAAATCAATAAATACGGATCAACTGGTTCTGTATCTAACCGGATGGGTCTTCCCAACAGATTCAAGTATCAATTTTGCGCTTTCGCAATCTGATTCCTTACAGGTATCTCCTCCAAATTTACAGGTGATCAATAAAAATGGCGAATGGGAAACGATCATTCCTTTTTTAGGATTTCCGATGGGAAAAGATAAAACGGTTATTGCCGATCTTTCAGGTAAGTTCTTATCGGAAGATCACAGAATACGGATCCAGACCAATATGGAAATCTACTGGGATCAGATCTTTTTTTCTGATCACTCTCCTAAAACACCTTATGTTAAAACGGTTCTGAATCCCGCAAAGGCAGATATTCATTACAGAGGTTTTTCAAGAACTTACAGAAAAGGAGGACGATATGGTCCGCACTGGTTTGACTATTACGATGTTGATAAAAATGTGAAGTGGCGTGATTTAACTGGGAATTATACCCGTTATGGAGATGTAAGACCCTTGTTGCTGGAATCCGATAACCAATATATTATTTCAAATGCCGGTGATGAAACCTCAGTTCAGTTTGATGCAAAAGACCTCCCGGAATTAGGGAAAGGATGGATAAGGGATTTCTTTATTCATAGTGTGGGATGGGTTAAAGACGGAGATATCAACACTGCCTTGGGAAAAACAGTTAAACCTTTGCCCTTTCACGGAATATCGAGCTATCCGCCTTCTGAAAAAGATTTATATCCCGAGGATCCTAAACTTCAAAAATATCAGCGGGAATACAATACCAGAACGGTGACCATGGAAAGGTATCGTAATTCAATTAAAAATACAGATCAATAATGAGAAAAATATCAAGAGTCTTTTTTTATTACTTTTTAATATTGGGCCTTCCTGTTTTACTTTCGGCACAAGAGAAAAAAATAACTTTTACCGATGTGACCTCAAAAGCAGGAATCGATTTTAAATATAATTTTGGAGATTATTCCTATGAAAATATCCTTGAAAGCAGTGGTTCAGGAATTACTATTTTTGATTATAATAACGATGGCTGGCAGGATCTTTACATGATGAATGGCACCTATCTGGAAGGTGTTTCCAAGCCCAAAGGAAAAGTTTTTAAAAACTCTACGAATAAATTCTATAAAAATAATGGGGATGGAACTTTTACAGAAGTTTCAAGGTCGGCAGGACTGGATGATAAGCACTGGAGTATGGCTGCCGGTGCTATTGACCTTGATCATGATGGTTTTGAAGATCTGTATCTGCTAAATTACGGTCCGAATGTTTTTTACCACAATAACGGTGATGGTACTTTTTCCGACATAACCTCATCCCTGGATTTAAAGGGGCCTGAAAAATTAAATGGTTTTACTAAGTGGAGTATCGGGGTTTCCTTTTGGGATTATAATCAAGATGGAAGGTTAGATGCCATGGTAGGTAATTTTCTAGCTTTTGATCCGGAATATATTTCTACTCAAACACCCGGAATGATGCCACATCCTTCCGAGTATAAAGGCCAGGCTTCTATGTTGTACGAACAGCAAGCCAATGGAAGATTTAAAGAGGTTAGTCGTAAAGCAGGTCTTTACTTTTCTGATTCCAAATGTATGGGATTAACAGTTTTTGATTCAGATGATGATGGTACTTTGGATATATTTCAGGCAAATGATCATCAGATGAATTTTTTATTTAAGGAAGAAAATGGAGTTTATAAAGATTATGGAATAGCCAATGGAGTCGCTGCCAACAGTCAGGGAAAAGCAACCGGATCCATGCACGGAACCATTGGTGATATTGATGGTGACGGATTGATCGATATTCTTGTTGCCGATCTTAGATATGGGGCTCTTTATAAAAATATTGGTAATGGGATGTATCAGGATGTAACCGAAGCGAGCGGAGTTGCAAAGTCCATGGCCGGAAAAGGAAGCTGGGGAGCCGCATTTATCGATTTTGATAATGATGGTGATCTGGATATTATTGCTGCAAATGGTACGGCAGAAGAGCTTATCTTACAGCATCCGTTGTTGCTGGAAAACGACGGGAAAGGAAAATTCAAGGATGTTGGATCAGATATTGGCTCTTATTTTTCTACCAAAAGGTCCGGAAGAGGTCTGGCTGTTTTTGATTACGATAATGATGGTGATCAGGATGTGATTATTTCGCATGTCGATCTTCAGGCAGCTCCAAGCTTATTGAGAAATGACGGAGGTAATAAAAATCACTGGCTGGGAGTTATTCTCAAAGGGGATCAGGGCCTTGCATCAGGTATAGGAGCTGTAATCAAAGTTACGGCCGGCGAAAAAGAACTTACTTTTGTGAATCAATGGACTACAGGTTACCTTTCAAATAGTGAGCCCCGTGTTCATATAGGCTTGGGTGCGGAAAGGATTGTTAACAAACTTGAGATCAAATGGCCGGATGGTAAAGTAGAGGTGTATAACAATATAGTTACCTGCAGATATTTGAATATTGTTGAAGGAAAAGGGATTGTAAAAAAATAGAATTTTTTCTCTTTTAATCAGTTTTATCTCCATAAAATCAGGGTAATATATTTAATTTAGCAAATCAATAATTAAGAGAATAATAAAACAAATAACAATAAATAAAATGGATAATTGCGAATATATAAGTAAAGTGATCAACCTTTTAGATCCGGAAAAGAACATTATTTATAACATGACACAGGAAGAAGCTGTTGAAATTGTAAAGTCGGGAGATGAGGAAGCCATACGAAAGATAGATGGACAGTTTGCATTGGTTTCTGTTGATCATAAAACCATTAGAATGGCAAGGTCAATCGGGCGTCCGTTACGTTATTTTATTGCCAAAAGAAAGGCCGGACCACAATTGATCGTTGCAGAACGGATCGATATTATATTTGACTATCTTAAAAAGGAAGGTATGGATGATCAGTTTCATCCGACTTATACCCGAATGGTTCCGGCTCATTATATTACAAAGATCGAACTTTTGGGTTGCCCGGATCCAAATCCGGTTTATACACGCTTTTTTACTCCTGAACGTAATAAGTTTAAATCTTATACACCAGAACAGTTAGGGGAAAATTATATCGGTACCGTCTATAACGAAATAAAAAAATGGCTTCAGTTTCGTGCGAAGAAAGGCCCCATAGGAGTTACTTTTTCTGCAGGGATTGACAGTGGTTCGGTTTTTTTACTAACCTACCATGCTTTAAAAGAGCTGGGAGAGAGTCCTTCAAGGTTAAAAGCATTTACCCTGTCTGTAGATGGAGATGGAGCTGATCTTTTACAAAGCAGAAAATTTTTAAGAGCTTTAGGATTAGAACTTTTTCTTGAACCGATCGAACTGGATTATAAGGATCTCGACTGGAAAGAGGCCATTAATGTTGTTGAGGATTACAAACCCCTTGATATTCAGTCGGCAACGATGAACCTCTCTTTGTTGAAGGGGATCAGATCCCGTTATCCCGACTGGAAATATTTAATTGATGGTGATGGTGGTGATGAGAATATGAAAGATTATCCTATTGAAGAAAACCCGGAGCTTACCATACGGAGTGTTTTGAATAATCTGATGTTGTATCATGAAGGATGGGGTGTTGAATCGATCAAGCATTCACTGACTTATTCAGGAGGATTGAGCAGAGGTTATATGCGTACCTTTGCGCCGGCTGATTTATTAGATTTTGAAGGCTTTAGTCCTTATACTCTGCCAAATGTAATCGAAATTTCAGAAGGTATTCCGTTTATTGATATGACCGGGTGGGATCATAAAAAATTGTACGATCTGAAAGGTCAGATCGTTTCCGCGGGTGTAAAGGCGGTAACAGGAATGGATATGCCGGTATTTGAAAAAAGACGTTTCCAGCATGGTGCGGTTTCCAAAGAAGATTTTAATAAACATTTTCCTGAAAAAGAAATAGCTTACAGAAAAGAGTTTCTTTCCAGATATGAATAAAGATTACAGATCGTTCATCAATAACGAATGGATCATTTCTAAACGGGGGAAGAAGAATAGTGTAAATCCGGCACGACCTTATGCCTGGATGATTGAAAAAGAATATACTTTTTCAGGAAAGGTTGAAGATACGGCAATAATCTTTCTTACCAACAAGGAATGTCCTTTCCATTGTTTGATGTGTGATCTGTGGAAGAATACTACCGATCAGTCAGTTCCTGTGGGGGCAATACCCGAACAGATAGAATGGGCTTTGGCCAGGTTGCCTGAAGTTAAACATTTGAAATTATACAACAGCGGTAGTTTTTTTGATGAACGTGCAATTCCTGAGGAAGACTATAAGAAAATTGCTGAACTCGTCAGTAATTTTGAAACACTTATTGTTGAAAGCCACCCAAACTTGATCAACGATAAGTGTTTACATTTTAAGGAGATGCTTAAACCCGAACTTGAAGTGGCCCTGGGGCTGGAGACTGTTTATCCTGAAATCTTAAAAGTACTCAATAAACAGATGACCTTGAAGGATTTTGGCGATGCTGTTTCTTTTCTTACCCAAAATAAAATAAGATCAAGAGCCTTTATTTTGCTAAGGCCTCCTTTTTTATCGGAATCTGAAGGGGTATTATGGGCAAAAAGATCCCTGGATTATGCTTTTAAGACCGGTGTGGAATGCTGTACGGTGATTCCGGTAAGATCCGGAAATGGTGCCATGGATACTTTGATGGAAATAGGTGATTTTACCATGCCTGAGATCTCTTCTCTTGAGGAGGTGCTGGAATATGGTTTAGATCTTAAAAAAGGTCGTGTTTTTGCAGATACCTGGGATCTGAATATATTTTCAAAGTGCCATAAATGTATCGATCAGAGAATTGCCCGGTTAACTTCAATGAATTTAAGTCAAAGAATATTTGATAAGGTAGAATGTACCTGTAACTCCGCTTTGTAATATTTTTTTCAATGGGATGATATTATGGATAGAAAAAATATAATTATTCTTTATTTAAATACCAGTCTTGTATTTCAGAATAACGAAGCCTTTTTTATAATTTCCTGATCTTTATTCCGCAAAGTGAAAAGCCTTGCTTCTCAACATTCCCTATTTTTATTTTATTTGTAGCTTTAATATTTACGCTTATATCTTTTTTATTAAATGGAGCTAATCTATCAATATTTATAGTTTTGTTATTTACATAAAGTTTTGAAAATGAGGATGTATTATTCTCATTTTTCTCTTTATCAAGTTCGTAAACTAATTTGTGGTCTTTTTTAAATTCTGAAAATAACAATGTAATTTCATAATCACCTTGAGGAACATTGATATTGATCTCTTTGATATTACTTAAATTGGATTGATAGATAGGATCATTATCAGTGTTTTTAATATTGGTATTACTTGTTATTTTTTTATAATTACCCTCAACTTCAATTACAGAGGTTACTTCTTTTAAAGGTACCCACAAACAATTTGTATTCCCCTTAAAAAAACTTTCTGTACCAAGATTTACTGCCAGTTCATCAATTTTATTAAGGTCTGGTTTGCTGTAATGAATTTGGATAGAATCTAAAAATACACCGGATTCATTGTACAACTCAAATCTATTCTTTCCTTCAGCCAGATTTGCAG
This sequence comes from Flavobacteriaceae bacterium, assembly GCA_024762795.1. GTDB lineage: Bacteria > Bacteroidota > Bacteroidia > Flavobacteriales > Flavobacteriaceae > Namhaeicola. The sequence continues at coordinate 9,592 of JANTGS010000002.1, forward strand.
AATAACTTATCAGATTATTAGAGGGTTTTAGCTCAGACTTTAAGTTAAAATTATCTTTTAGAATAACTTTCTGATTTGTAATAATAATGATCTCTTTTTTAGGATGATCACTAATATAAGTATCTAATCCTTTAAAGAAACGGCTCATTTTATCATCAGGATTTAATGTAGATTTATACCAATAATATATATTCTTCGGACTCCTGTTAAAATTTACTAATCCTTTTTGGTTTACATGAGGTATGGCATCCCCCCTGAGTTCTGAACCAAAGTCGGCATAATTCCACGCAGACATCCCAATTACAAAATCTCTGTCTATTACTTGTTTGTAATAAGAAGGATGATATTTAAACTGGTATTCCTCAGAAAAATCAGACATCTTTGAATGGTCGTTATGAATGCGTATATCAGCACCTACGCCATATTCTGAAATTATTAAAGGTCTTTGAGGATATTGAAGAAACTCTTCATCCAAAAACCCACCCAGATCTTTCATTTCACCTCCATACCAACCATAATACAAGTTCCAACCTATAACCATGGGCAGATCAGCAATACCCGTTTCATTATAAATTTGATTGCCATGTAATGCCATAACCGTTATATGTTCCGGTGCCAGTTTTCTGGTAAGGTTTTCTAGTTCTTTTGCCAGGTCTAAAGTATTTTCTACAATCTTATCTTTGGTTTTTTTATCAGGTTTGTCAAATGCCATTCTTAAAAAAACCTCATTCATATAACCAATAAAAACAAGTGAGGGATGGTTGTAATTCTGGGCGATGTGTTCCTGTTGCATTTGCAATACATTTGTTTTAAATGATTGATAATGAGATGTTGCAGGTACTTTATTTACAACTGGAATTTCTGACCAAAGGATAATTCCCAGGCTATCGGCAGCATTGTAAAGAGATTTATCCTGCGGATAATGCGCCAGTCGTAGAAAATTAGAACCCATTTTTTTGATCATAACCATATCTTTCAGTTGCTTTTCTATTGGAACTGCATTGCCCAGATCTTTCCAATCCTGATGACGATTGACCCCTATAAGTTTTAAAGGTTTCCCATTGAGTTTAAAGCCTTTTGTGGAAACATCAAATTTTCTAAAACCTATAGTAGATGTATAAGTGTCTAATAATTTATTCTTGTCATATAACTGAATCTGAATTTGATATAAATTGGGTTGGTCAGGAGACCATAACATGGGTTTAACCAGTGGTATTTCAGTGCTAAACACATCTGTAACATTTTTTAGAATTACATTGTTATCAGTGCCCGATACCTTTATCTTAATTAAAGATCCTTTATTGCTATTGTTGGTTATTTTTCCGGATATTTTTATTTTCCCATCATAATTTTCATCTAATAAAGCATCTATCTTTATTGCATCGGCACCGTATTCTTTTTTAAAATGTAGTTGGTTTTCTGCTATGAGATATACTTTTCTATAGATGCCTCCATAAAAAGTAAAATCAGCTTCCAAAGGAGGGATGCTTTCATTATGAGTATTCTCAACCTCTACTTTTACAGAATTGCCCCCTTTGATTAAAAACCGGGTAATATGAATATCAAAAGCAGTATAGCCCCCCTTATGCTCACCGGCGAATTGATTGTTAACCCAAATTCTGGTTATTTGATTGGCACCATTGAAATGTAGATAGTAGTCTTTATCCAGATTTGAAATTGTTATTTCGTTAAGATAATAGGCTTTACCTCGCCAATAGCCGGGTTTATCATCAAAGGCATCCACGGCATTCCATGTATGAGGTAATATTACTTCAGTTTTTTCAGTGTTTTTATCAGAATAGAAAACCCATTTTCTTAATTCTGTCCTTTGTGAAAAAGAAAAACTACCGTAGAGAACTCCTATAATTAATAATATATGTTTCAAAGTGTATAAATTTTTAAGATTAATGTTTTACTGAATTACTGGTTAAAATTGCGATTATTTTTCAAATTTTTCATCTATTCCTTCTAACTTTCTTACTATTTCAAAGGGCATAGCAGACCCTATACCTTGAGTAAATCTCGGGAGCTTGCTTGTTACCTGTTCCGGCGATAATAAACTACGGCAATCTGTTCGGCATCAAATTGAAAGGATCTTCCTTCCTTTTGATAGGCCGGGCTGAGGCAATCATAGTCTATTTGTTCAATAAAATTCCTACTACACAAACCGAATAGTCGGTTTACAAAGATATAAAAAATGAATTATTCTGTACGTTAATATTTGAGGTCAATGGTCTTGTTTTATTCTCCGGTAGGGATAAAGAACAAATGGGGCATTGTGGGGTATAAAAGGATTAAAATATCGATAATACTTTATGATCAATCGCTTTAGAAGTTTAATATCTGTTTATTTTTTTAGTTGAATGGTATATTGAATAAATTCATTCTTAACAACTAATCTTTCTATAAACATCAGAATAAGATCAGTATGAGTATATCCCAATCCTGACCATTCATGTTTTCCTTTCGGGTCAACAGCGAGAATGTAGGGTGTATGTAATTCTTTTAATCTTTTAGCAATTGCACCGGCTCCATCCAATATAATATATCCTTCAGTATCTTTATTGCAATAGTGGTGAGGGGCCGATGAATACGGAACTAAATCATCTTTCATGCCATGAAAGAAAAGAGTTGGAATCTTATTATCCTCTGTAATATATTCTTTATTTAACATGGCACCCGATAATGAAATAACACCCGCTACAGGAAATTTAGAAATATGCTTAAACCGATAATCATCTTTCATAAAAACAGTATTCAAAACGCCTTCAGCACCGGCACTACTTCCTAATAAAATTGTTTTGGAGATATCAATATTTAACTCATCAGCATTTTTTTGAAGGAATATTACTGCATCGGTTATATCTTCTGAGGCAGCTACAAAGGTTTCTATCTTTTCCTTAGAGGGACAGTTACAACCAAAGGATTTTCCTTTTCTTGTCAATCGGTAACTAATCGAGGCTACAGCATATCCTTTAAGAGCCATTTCGTTTGCAAATTTAACCTCTGCCGGATTATCCCTTTTACCTCCAAAAAAACCACCACCATGAACTACAACCAGCAAAGGCCTGGTATGATCAATATTTTTCTTTGAATAAAAGTCCAGCTTTAGTGTATCCCGATAAGTAAAGCTTTGTCTTGAAACGGTTTCCTGGCTCCAACTGGTGCTTATAAAGAATAAAAAGACCAATAGAGATGTAAAAGACAATATATTTCTTTTGAATTTCATTACTTAAGCTTAAATGTTTCCTTTAAAGTGGCATTTGAATTAGTGCCAACAAACACTTCAAATATACCAGGTTCTGCAATAAAATTTAAATCACCATCATAAAACTTAAGATCATCAGGTAACAAAGTAAAAGTTACTGTTTTTGATTCTCCTTTTTTAAGAAAAACCTTTTTAAAGCCTTTAAGCTGTCTTTTAGGGGGTGTTATGCTTCGAACCACATCATGAATATACAATTGTACAACTTCTTCACCATCATATTTACCTGTATTTTTAACATTAACACTAATATGTAAAGGCTTAACTTGTATTACCTCCTTTGTATCAACCTTAATATCAGAATATTCAAATGTGGTATAGCTTAACCCATAACCAAAGGGGATAAGTGGGGTGTTAGATACATCCAGATAATTGGTTTTGAATTTTTCATATCCGTTTTCTTCAGGCCTTCCGGTATTTTTTTCACTATAATAGATAGGGATCTGACCAATACTTCGAGGCCATGAGGCAGTTAATTTTCCTGAAGGATTATAATTGCCGAACAATACATCAGCAATAGCATTTCCGGCTTCTACTCCGGGGTGCCATACTTGTAAAATACTGACAGGCATTTTAAACTCCTCTGTTATAACCAGCGGGCGGCCACTCATCAAGACCAATACAACGGGTTTGCCGGTTTTAACTAAGGCCCTTATCAATTTCTTCTGACTCTCAGGCAGGCTTATTTGTGTCATACTGGCTGATTCTCCACTCATTTCGGAAGCCTCTCCAACCACTGCAACAATAATGTTAGCACTTTTAGCTATTTTTACTGCTTCATTAAGCATTTCCCGGGGAGATCTTTGGTCAATACTTACTTTTCTACCAAAGACATTGATCTTTTTTGCAAGTTCCGTATCATCAGTAATATTAGCGCCTTTGGCATATACTATATTTGCATTGGGAGCAATATTTTGTATTCCTTTAAAAACAGGAACTGATAATTTGTAATCACCTGTTGGTGCCCAAGTACCTAACATATTAGACTGATCATTGGCCAATGGACCAATCAAAGCAATTTTTGCATCTTTTTTTAAGGGTAAGATCTGTTTGTCATTTTTTAAAAGAACAAATGAGCGAGTCGCTATTTTACGTGCAAAATCACGATGTTCTTTAGTAAGAATATCCTCTTCTGCCCGGGTTTTATCTATGTATAAATAAGGATTGTCAAATAATCCTAATTTATATTTAGCTTCGAGGATCAGGCGGGTAGCATTAGTAATTTCTTCCCGGGTTACTTTTCCTTCTTCAACTGATTTTTTAAGGGTAGTTAAAAATCCTTCCCCAACCATATCCATATCCAATCCGGCTTTTAAGGCTAAAACAGATACGTCTTGCAAGTTTCCTAAACCATGTTTAATCATTTCATTAATAGAAGTATAATCAGAAACTACAAATCCCTTAAATCCCCATTTATTTCTTAGAACATCGGTCAACAGCCATTTATTTCCGGTTGCGGGAATACCATCAACATCGTTAAAAGAACTCATTACACTGCCAACTCCGGCATCAACAGCTGCTTTGTAAGGAGGGAAATACTGATTGAACATCTTTATATGGCTCATATCTACACTGTTATAGTCTCTGCCACCTTCGGCTGCACCGTACAGAGCAAAATGTTTTACGCAAGCCATCATAGTATTTTTATCAGAAAGATTATTGCCCTGATATCCTTTTACCATTGCACGAGCTACTGCCGAACTAAGATACGGGTCTTCTCCTGCACCTTCGGCAATGCGCCCCCAGCGGGGATCACGGGCAATATCAACCATAGGTGAAAAGTTCCACATAATACCATCGGCTGTAGCTTCTTTGGCAGTAATTTGTGCTTCTTTTTCAATCATTTCCATATCCCAGGTACAGGATGTAGCCAAAGGTATGGGAAAGGTGGTTTTATATCCATGAATTACATCGGAGCCTATTATCAAGGGTATTTTAAGGCGTGTGTTTTTCATTACCATATCTTGAGCTACTTTGATCTTTTCAGGTCCTGCTACACCAAACATACCGCCTACCTGGCCCGATTTTAGTTTTTCTTCTACATTTTTACTTACTACTGCACCTGTTGCTATTCCTCCTCCCGGTGTTATTAAATTTAACTGACCGATTTTTTCGTCAAGGGTCATTTTTTCTAATAATTCTTCAACAAAGGCTATTTTTTTCTGGGCTTTTGAAATTGTTACGCTAAAAATTAGAGTCAGAATTGTTATAAATAATTTGATAGGTTTCATTTTAGTTGGGTGTTATTGGGTAGTATTCTTTTTTACGTGTATGGATTAGTTTTCTTAAATGTAAATATATATTTAATTTATCAATATATTTAAATGTTTATAAGATTAAAACATTAAAAGGTTGGAGCAATGCAGTATTATATCATTAAGAAACCCTTAGAACAGATAGAGATTCCTGAAAAAAGTATCCAGATCATCAGCAGTTTTATAACAGGCACTTACTTTGTTCACTTCTTCGCAGTAGCTGGAATCTATAGTGTGCATCCTGCAATCTACCGATTTAAGATTTAACTTATTAAATTCCGGATTGATCGACTGGCAACGTTCCAGGAGACCCTGCATGGTCTCTTCCTTATGAGTTTCATAACCCCGTTTGATCAGATAACCTTTAAGATAATTTACGATGGCATTTTGTGAGTTCTTACATACCAGATAGGATACCACATCCTCTTTTGGTTTATAAAGTTCTTCATTTGCAACACTTAAATGTTCTTTGGCTTTTTTAAAATATTCTTTTTCTTCCATAGGATAAAATTGAAAAGGAGAAGTAAAAATATAAAAAAAGGCTGTTAGAAATAACAGCCTTTTTTATAATTAAAAATTATTGATTATAGTTTGCTGTAAATTTGTAAACGTTCCCATTTATCATCCACACCTTCTTGTGCTTTAGTTAATAATTGAGCAGCAAATTTATCATCCATTTTCTTAACACGCGCAAAACGTGCTTCTTTGTACATAAAATCTTCTATGGGCTCTTGTGGAGCTTTAGAATCAACTTTGAATTTCTTACCTTTCGGACTATCAGGATTGAAACGGAACAATGGCCAGAAACCGGTTTCTACAGCCAGTTTTTGATGTTCTGCACCGGCACCTAAATCATAACCGTGCTCAATACAATGAGAGTAAGCAATGATCAGTGATGGTCCGTCATAATCAGCAGCTTCTTTTAAGGCTTTTACAGCATGTGCATCTTTGGCACCTGATGCGATCTGTGCCACATAGACATTACCGTAAGAAACAGCCTGAAGAGCTAAGTCTTTTTTACCAACTTTCTTACCTCCGATAGCAAATTTAGCACTTGCTCCAATTGGAGTTGCCTTAGAAGCCTGACCACCGGTATTAGAGTAAACTTCAGTATCCATAACCAGGATGTTTACATTTTCTCCGGAAGATAAAATGTGATCTAATCCACCGTATCCGATATCATATGCCCATCCGTCACCACCGAGGATCCACATATGCTTTTTACTTAAATTATCAGATAAAGAAATTAACTCTTTGGCATTTTTATCATTTGATTTCTCAAGAAGGGCATTCAGTTTGTCGATATTATCGAATTGTTGCTTTTTAGTAACTTCATCTTTTTCCTCATTTGTAAGGATAGCTTCAACAAGTTCAGTACCTACTTCAGATTCCAGTGCTTTTAATAATTTTTTAGCTCTGGACTCTTTTGAGTTTAAAGCCAGTCTGATACCCAAACCATATTCGGCATTATCTTCAAATAGAGAGTTAGCCCATGCAGGACCTCTTCCATCCTTGTTTTTAGTGTAAGGAGTGGTTGGTAAGTTACCTCCGTAAATAGAAGAACAACCGGTTGCATTGGCAATAACCATATTGTCACCCCATAGCTGCGTAATGAGTTTTACATAAGGAGTTTCACCACAACCCGGACAAGCACCTGAGAATTCAAACAGAGGCTGAAGGAATTGAGATCCTTTCACATTGTTTGTTGTTAACTTGGTACGGTCATAATCAGGTAACTTGATAAAGTGATCCCAGTTTACCGCCTGAGTGTCAGCAACTTCATTTTTATCGTGTAAATTAATTGCTTTAAAGTTCTCTTTTTCTTTGCTTACTGCAGGACAAACTGCAACACAAAGATTACAACCGGTACAGTCGTAAGGAGATACTTGTAAAATATAACTTTCATTTTCTTTATCGAACGGACGACCTTTGGCAGCAACATGAGTTAAGGTTGTTGGGAATTCTTTAACTAATCCGTTATCAACAACTTTGGCTCGAATTGCTCCATGAGGACATATCAGTGAACATTTATTACATTGAGTACAAAGTTCATTATCATCCCAGGTAGGAATAAAGGTTGCAATGTCACGTTTTTGATATTGAGAGGTTCCTGTTGGGAAGGTTCCGTCAGGTAAAAATACACCTACCGGCAATTCATCACCTCTTCCTGCCATACTAACAGCCAATACTTCTTTAACATAATCTGTTGCATCATCAGTAACAAATCCCTTTAATTGTGTTGTGCTTGTTACATTTGCAGGATACTCAACTTTATAAAGATTTTCAAGAGCCTTATCTACACCATTAAAGTTCATTTGTACAATAGCATCTCCTTTGTGAGAGTAAGATTTTACAATGGCTTCTTTAATTCGTTTGATCGCTTCGTCTTTAGGTAGAATACCTGAAATAGCAAAGAAGCAGGTTTGCAGAATTGTATTGGTTCTACGGCCTAATTTTGCTTCATGGGCAACTTTAGTTGCATCAATTACATAAAAATTAACTTCTTTCTCAATAATTTCTTCCTGAGCTTTTTGAGGTAATTTATCCCAGATCTCATCTTTAGAATAAGGAGCATTCAATAAGAAAGTTCCTCCTTTTTTCACTTTTCTGAGCATGTCGTACTTCTCGATGAAGTTGTATTGGTGACAAGCAATAAAGTCAGCGGAGTTGATCAAATAACTTGAATAGATCGGATTTGGTCCGAAACGCAGGTGAGAAATAGTTTGTGATCCGGCCTTATTAGAGTCGTAAACAAAATATCCTTGAGCATAGCCATCAGTTGTATCTCCAATGATCTTAATAGAGTTCTTGTTGGCACTTACGGTACCATCAGAACCTAAACCATAGAATAAACTGTTAAATGTAGATTTCTTGGTTTTGAAAACATCACCAACTTCAATATGTGTTTTGGTAACATCATCAATAATACCAACAGTGAAATGATTCTTAGGAGTTTCCTGATCCAGATTGTCAAAAATAGCTTTTACCATGGCTGGAGTAAACTCTTTGGAGGAAAGTCCGTAACGTCCGCCGACAATTTTTGGCATCGGTTTACCACTTTCAACATAAGCTGAAACTACATCAAGATATACAGGCTCTCCAATACTTCCTGATTCTTTGGTTCTGTCCATAACAGCAATACTTTTTACAGTATCAGGCATCTTATCAATAAAGTAATCCATATCGAACGGACGGTACAGGCGAATGATCAATGCTCCCACTTTTTCTCCCTGCTCAACCATAGTTTCAATAGTTTCAAGTACAGGTCCTTGTCCTGACCCCATAATTATAACAACCTTTTCTGCTTCAGGGTGTCCTGTGTAATAGAATAAGGAATATTTACGGCCGGTATGCTGGTAAAATTCATCCATAGTTTCCTGAACAATAGCAGGTGTTTGATCATAATAAGAGTTGGCAGCTTCTCGGGCCTGGAAGAATACGTCAGGGTTTTGAGCAGTACCTCTAATAACCGGATTTTTTGGATTTAAAGCACGTTCTTTATGTTCCATTACCATATCATAAGGCATCATAGCCTCGATTGTCTCATCGGAAATACCATCAATTTTCTGGATCTCATGTGAAGTTCTGAAACCATCGAAAATATTTAAAAACGGTACTCTGGATTTTAATGTTGCTACCTGAGAGATCAGAGCAAAATCATGTGCTTCCTGTACAGAACCTCCAAACAACATAGCAAAACCGGTTTGACGGGTTGCCATTACGTCGGAATGATCTCCAAAAATAGAAAGGGCATGTGTTGCGACGGTCCTTGCAGCAACGTGGAATACTGTTGGTAAAAGTTCACCGGCAATTTTATACATATTAGGAATCATTAATAACAATCCCTGAGATGCGGTAAAAGTAGTAGTTAAAGCACCACCTTGTAAGCTACCGTGAACTGCACCTGAAGCTCCACCTTCACTTTGCATTTCAACAACATTTGGAATTTCTCCGTAAATGTTGGTCATATTTTTTGCACTATATGCTTCTGCATGTTCTCCCATAGGGGAAGAAGGTGTGATCGGATAAATAGCACATACTTCATTGGTCTTATGTGCAATGAGTGCTACCGCTTCATTTCCATCGCAGATAAGTTTTTTAGAATTTTTTTCCATAATTAAAATTATTTTTATTTAATAATCTGAGGTTTTACACCCGATATAATATATATGGTATGGTTAGCCCATTGTTTAATACAAATTAACAGGATGCAAAATTATGCCGATTGTTACTTTTAAATAATGATAAAAATCATCTACTAAAAAAAATAGACGATATCCTCTTAATTTTAAGTTAAAAAAAAGACTGTCAGGATTTATGACAGTCTTTTTTTGAGCTAATTGTTAAAAATTATTCACCGTGCAACCAGGCTTTTTTAGCCATGAGTTGCGCTTCGTCTTCTTCATGATCCTCATCAGGAACGCAAGCGTCTACCGGACATACAGAAGCACATTGTGGCTCATCATGGAAGCCTTTGCACTCTGTACATTTATCAGTAACGATAAAATAGAACTCATCGCTTAACGCATCGTTTCTTTCGTCGGCATCAGCTTCTCCACCGCCAGGTAAAGTTACTGATCCGCTAAGAGCAGTTCCGTCTGAATAAGACCAATCACTATCTGGTTCATAAATTGCATTGTTTGGACATTCAGAGATGCAGGCATCACAATTTATACAATCATCAGTTATTTTAATAGCCATAATAAAATTGATTTAAGGGTTTCTAAAAATTCGAGGAACAAAGTTAAAGAAATATATGCAAAATAATTGTTAAAAAATAATTTAGAATAATTTTAAATTACAGTATTTTTGAAATATCCAAAGAAATGATAAAAATCATATAATCATCCAAAAAACCAATCTAATTTTGCTGTCAATTTTTTAAAGTTTTAAATATTTTATACTTTTGAACCCTAAATAATTAAATAAACAAAATGATATCAGAAAAAGCAAAGCCTAACAAGAAAAAAGTCGAACAAGTTAACGCTGTAGTTATTCGATTTGTAGGTGATTCGGGAGATGGTATGCAGCTTACCGGAACTCAGTTTACAGATACTTCTGCCATGTTTGGAAATGATGTGGCAACTTTCCCGAACTATCCATCGGAGATCAGAGCTCCTCAGGGTAGTTTATATGGTGTTTCCGGATTCCAGGTTCATATTGGAAGCATGGAGATCAGTACACCGGGTGATGATCTTGACCTGTTGGTTGCGATGAACCCAGCCGGACTTAAGACCAATATAGGCGCTTTAAAGGCCGGCCATACGGTAATAGTTGATACAGACTCTTTTACAAAAAAGAATCTTCAAAAGGCAGAATATGATTCTAATCCTCTTGAAGATGGCAGTCTGGAAAACTATCGAGTGATTGAAGTGGCCATGACGAGTTTAACAAAAGAAGCACTCAAAGACCTAGGACTTGACAATAAAAGTATAGTACGAAGTAAAAATATGTTCGCCCTTGGAATGGTGTACTGGATGTACAACCGTGATATGGATCATACACTTGACTTTTTTGCTAAAAAATTTAAATTTAAACCCGTAATTGCCGAGGCCAATTCGAAAGTTCTGAAAGCAGGATTTTATTATGCAGAAACATTGGAGTTGATTCCTAATTCTTATACTGTAGCACCTTCTAAAATGGATAAAGGCCAGTACAGAATTGTAAATGGAAATACAGCAACAGCATGGGGCTTATTGGCTGCATCAGAAAAATCAGGGCTGGAATTATTTTTAGGATCTTATCCTATTACTCCTGCAACCGATATTTTACATGAACTGGTTAAATATAAACATTTCGGAGTTAAAGCTTTTCAGGCAGAAGACGAAATTGCAGGAATCACCTCATCCATAGGAGCTTCCTTTGCAGGGGATCTTGCCATTACTACCACTTCAGGGCCGGGACTTGCTTTAAAAGGAGAGGCTATCGGACTGGCATTAATGACTGAACTACCTTTAGTGATTATAAATGTTCAAAGAGGTGGGCCTTCTACAGGTTTACCAACCAAAACAGAACAATCTGACCTTTTACAGGCGATGTACGGTAGAAACGGTGAGAGTCCTGTGATTGTTATCGCAGCGAGTTCTCCTGCCGATTGTTTTGATTATTCATATATGGCTGCAAAACTTGCACTGGAGCACATGACTCCTGTTATTTTGTTAACAGATGGTTATATAGCCAATGGTTCTGAGCCTTGGAAGATCAAATCAATTAATGATATGGAACCTATCGGGAACAGAAAGATCACAACAGCTTCTGATTCATGGCATCCTTACGATAGAGACAATGATACGCTTGCCAGAAACTGGGCAGTTCCCGGTACTCCTGGCTTAGAACACCGTGTAGGTGGTCTTGAAAAAGATAAAGTTTCAGGAAATGTATCTTATATTCCTGAAAACCATGAATATATGACTAATATCCGTGCCGAAAAAGTGAAGAGGGTAGAGAATTATATTCCGGATCTGAAATCAGAATATCAGGAAGAAGGAGATCTACTTGTAGTTGGTTGGGGTGGAACTTATGGTAGTTTGCACTCTGCTGTTGGTCGTATGAATGATGAAGGCCATAAAGTTGGGCATGTACATTTTAATTATATCAATCCAATGCCCAAGAATACAGAAGAAGTATTCTCAAAATTTAAAAAGATCATTGTTTGTGAACTGAACAAGGGCCAGCTGGCATTTGTACTTAAGGCCAGATATGGTAACAAACATGAATTTAAACAATACAATAAAGTTCAGGGATTACCTTTCTCAGTAATTGATCTGGAGGAAAAATTTAAAACCTTATTAAAAGAAAAATAGAAATGGAAGAAGTTAAAAAATATACGTTCAAAGACTTTCAAAGCGATCAGGAAGTAAGATGGTGTCCCGGATGTGATGACTATGTGATTCTGAGGTCAATGCTCAAAGCATTACCTGAGATGGAAGTAAAAAAGGAAGATGTTGTATTTATCTCCGGTATCGGTTGTTCTTCCCGTTTTCCCTATTATGTTGATTCTTATGGTATGCATGGTATTCATGGTAGAGCTGCAGCTATTGCCAGTGGTGTAAAACTTGCCAATCCGAAACTGAGTGTTTGGACGATCACCGGAGACGGAGATAGTCTGGCGATAGGTGGAAACCACTTTATTCATGTTTTACGTAGAAATATCGATATCAATATCGTTCTTTTCAATAATGAGATTTACGGTTTAACCAAAGGGCAGTTCTCACCAACTTCCCTGATTGGTCAAAAAACAAAATCTTCTCCATATGGAAATACCCAGCCTCCTTTTGATCCCGGGGAACTTGCCATTGGAGCTCAGGCTCGTTTCTTTGCCAGATTAGGAGGGAACAGTCCGAAAGAAATGACTGCATTATTTGTAGAAGCAGAAAAGCATAAAGGTACATCACTTATAGAGATCCTTCAGAATTGTGTGATCTTTAACGATGGCTGCTATACTCAGTACACAGATAAAGAGGTTAGAGAAGATAAACAACTACATGTAGAGCACGGTAAGAAAATGATTTTTGGAAAGAATAAAGACAAAGGTCTTGTTCTTGACGGGCTTAAATTAAAAGTAGTTACCATTGGTGAAGACGGAGTTTCAGAAGATGATATTTTGGTACACGATGCCAAAGAACCTGATTCAACCATGCACCACATGCTGGTAAAACTAAAATATCCTTTGGTAACGGGAATCATAAGATCTGTAGATGAAATGACCTTTGAAGAAAGAGAAGCACAGTTAATGGAAGAGGTAAAAGCTAAATCGAGCTGTGTAAAGGTTGATGATCTTTTCTTCTCGGGAGAGACTTATGAGGTTAAATAATTAAAGATAAATAAAGATAAAAGATGACAAACGTCATCTTTTATCTTTTGTATTAAAAATACTTTTGTACACGAATTAAAAGGACTTAATAAATGGGTTACGAAGCAATCATTATTTTTATAATAGCCGCTGTGGTTTTAGTGGCCGGAGCCAATGCTTTATCCGGATTGATCTCATATAAATCGGATAATCCACAAAAGAAAGAACCGTATGAATGTGGTATTGAAACAATTGGTCCAACCTGGATTCAGTTTAAGGTGGGCTATTATCTCTTTGCCATATTATTTTTAATTTTTGATGTAGAAGTAGCGTTCTTAATTCCCTGGGCAGTAGTTTTTAAAGATATGAGTTCCATAGCTTTAGCCGAAATTATTGTCTTCCTGTTTATACTTGGGTTGGGATTATTATACGCTTGGAAAAAAAGAGCATTACGATGGGAGTAGAAAAGAAGAGTTTTTTAAAACAACTGGAAGCAGAAGGCTTTAATCAGGTACCTGATGATTTTCCCGGAAAGGTAATTCCTGGAGGGAACGGAGGAAATATTGTGGTGACTACACTTGATCATGTGATCAACTGGGGGCGAAGGAATTCCCTGTGGTCTTTGTATTTTGGTACCAGTTGCTGTGCAATTGAGATGATGCAGACCGGAGCTGCAAGAAATGATTATTCCAGATTCGGATTTGAGGTGGCTAGGCCGTCAGCTCGTCAGGCCGACCTGATCATTATTGCAGGAACCATTGTAAATAAGATGGCGCCGGTATTAAGAAGATTATACGATCAGATGGCGGAACCTAAATACGTAATTGCCATGGGAGCCTGTGCTATTTCAGGAGGTCCTTTCTTCTATAACTCCTATTCAGTAGTTAAAGGAGCAGATCATATTATACCTGTTGATGTATATATTCCGGGATGTCCTCCAAGGCCGGAAGCATTACTGGAAGGTATGATCATGTTACAGAAGAAGATCGATAATGAAAGTTCAAAATATCGAAAGGATCATAATCCGATCGATGGTTTTGATGAAGGCTTAATTGTTAAAGAATAAAGGATTGATCATGGAAAACCAAGAAATTCAAAAGATAGTAGAATCCTGGAGTGATAAACTGGAATTTTCAGAGGAAGGCTCTGAATTTCTAAATGTAACAGTACCCGCTGAGGAACTGCATGAGATCTGCCTGAAATTAAAAGATACTCCCGAATTAAAATTTGATTATCTTTTTTGCCTTACAGGAATAGACTGGGGTGCAGAACTGGGCGTGATCTATCATCTGGAATCTACAGAATATCGTCACAATATTGTGGTTAAAGTTAAAACTGCCGACAGAGAGGATCCGAAGCTTGATTCAGTAAACGATATCTGGAGAACTGCAGAATTTCATGAAATGGAAGTTTTCGACTTCTTTGGGATCAGATTTAACAATCACCCGAATTTAAAACGACTGTTCTTAACACCGGATTGGGAAGGTTATCCTTTGCGGAAAGATTATGTTGATGAAGAGAATATGGTAATAAAATAACCTGATTAAAGAAATTATTTTAGAGAAAGGCTTAGGCCGGAAAGGTTAAAAAATGGAACAATTAACTAATAACAAAATCAAAACTGAGGAGTATTTTATCAATATGGGGCCTCAGCACCCTGCAGCTCACGGTGTTTTGCGTTTATTGTTAACAATTGATGGTGAGATCATTAAAAATGTAGATCCCGATCTGGGCTATATTCACCGTTCGATTGAAAAAATGTGTGAACGCGACAGTTATCAGCAAATCGTACATTTGACTGACAGGATGGATTATCTTTCCTCTCATATCAATAACGGAGCTGTTTGTCTGGCTGTGGAAAAGGCACTTCAACTGGAAGTAACCGACAGGGTTAAGGTGATCAGAACAATTTTTGATGAGCTGACCCGTATAGCCTCACATTTATTATGGTGGGGAGTTATGGGAATGGACCTTGGAGCATTAACTACTTATTTCTATGCGTTCAGAGATCGTGAGATGATCAATGATATTTTTGAAGAAACCTGTGGTGCCCGTTTAACCATGAACTATTATATTCCCGGTGGACTGATGTTCGATTTGCATCCTAATTTTGTAAACAGAGTAAAAAAATTCCTGGTTGATATTAAAGAACACTTACCGGAATACGACAGATTGTTAACCGGAAATGTGATCTTCCAGAAAAGAACCAAGGGTATTGGAATGTTATCGAAAGAAGATGCGATCTCTTATGGGGTTACCGGTCCGGTTGCTAGAGGATCTGGCGTACATTGTGATGTAAGAAAAACACATCCTTACCATGCTTATGACCGTGTAAATTTTGAAGAAGCATTGTTGCCGGAAGGAGATACTTTCTCAAGATATAAGGTAAGGATCAAAGAAATGTGGGAATCCATTTCTATTGTTGAACAATTGATAGATAATATTCCCGAAGGAGATATAAAAGTACCTACAAAAGCTGTAATTAAATTACCTAAAGGAGAATTTTACCAAAGGGTGGAAACAGCAAGAGGGGAGCTGGGAGTTTACATCAACAGTACAGGAACTAAAAATCCTTACAGGTTGAAGTTCAGATCACCCGGTTTTTCAAATCTATCAGTATTAAATCATATCTCTAAAGGAGGAAAAATAGGAGATCTTGTGGCCATAATGGCGTCATTCGACTTTGTAATACCAGATATTGATCGTTAATAATTTTATAAGAATTTAATGATGAACATACCATTAAGCATAACAACAACAATACATGATTGGCTCTTCTCGATCATGCCTGAGGGAGCAGCCACTATTACTGAATGGGTTTTAATTGCGGTAGCTTATTTAGCTCTTTTTGCAGTAGCAGGTTTGTATTTAGTGCTGCTTGAACGTAAAGTTGCAGCCTGGTTTCAATTCAGATTAGGCCCCAACAGGGTAGGTCCGTGGGGTATATTTCAAACTATTGCGGATGCCTTGAAGTTAGTTTCGAAAGAAATATATTCAAATCAAAAAGTTGATAAATTTTTATTCAATTTAGCTCCGTATTTTGTAATTGTAGCCTCTTTGATGGCTATGGCGGTTTTTCCCTTTTCAAAACAATTTCAGGGATTTGATATAAACATAGGGGTATTTTTTCTTTTTGCAGTTTCCTCTATAGGGGTTATTGGTCTCCTTGTAGGGGGTTGGGCAAGTAACAATAAATACTCTTTGATCGGAGCCATGCGAAGTGGTTTACAAACCATCAGTTATGAGTTATCCGTTGGATTATCAATATTAACTATGGTTTTGTTAACAGGAACCCTTCAATTATCTGAGATCATTGAAGTTCAAAGAACAGGAGGCTGGTTGATCTTTCAGGGGCATATCCCGGCAGTTATTGCCTTTATGATTTTTATGATCGCCGGAACTGCAGAAACCAACAGGGCACCATTTGACCTGGTGGAAGCTGAATCAGAATTGGGAGCAGGATTTCATACAGAATATTCAGGAATGCAGTTTGCCTATTTCTTCCTGGCAGAATTTATCAATATGTTTATCATCGCCTCAATTGCTGTTGTGCTATTCTTTGGCGGATGGTTATCTCCTTTCGGAATTACCGAAGGAATTACCTGGTTCCCCGAAGTATTATGGTTTGTTATAAAAGTCTTTATGATCATTCTATTGATGATGTGGTTCAGATGGACTTTCCCAAGGTTAAGAGTTGACCAGCTTTTAACCCTTGAATGGAAATATTTATTGCCAATTAATATGGTTAACCTCGTGTTAATGGCAGTTATAATCTGGTTAAATTTTACTTTGTAGGTAGCAAAAAAAGAAAATTATTATTATCCAGAATAATAAATAAGGAATATGAGTTATTTTTCAGATATATACAACGGAATTAAAACTTTACTAACCGGAATGCGGGTTACAGGAGGGCATTTTGTACGTATTCGTTCAGAAAACATTACACAATTGTATCCTGATAACAGAGATACTTTACAAATGTTCGAAAGATTCAGAGGGGAAGTAGTAATGCCCCATGATGAAAACAATGAACATCGCTGTACCGGATGTCAGTCATGTGAAATTGCCTGCCCTAACGGATCGATTGAGATCATTTGGGACAGACAGGTTGATCCTGCCACCGGAAAGAAAAAGAAAATGATCGATAAGCATATCTATCATTTGTCTATGTGTACTATGTGCGGTTTATGTATTAGTGCCTGTCCTACAGATGCAATTGTGTGGGCTCAGAATTATGAAAATGCAGTTTATGACAGATCAGCATTGACTAAGGTATTAAACCAGCCCGGATCTAAACTAAAAGCAGGAATAGAAGAATAATATTATGGAAAGAATTGTTTTTTACATATTGGCTTTGATCATTATAATATTTGCAGTGGCATCTGTATCAAGCCGTAAGATCTTAAGGGCAGTAATTTATCTGCTGTTTGTTCTGATAGGGATCTCCGGAATCTATTTTATGATAGATTACAGTTTTCTGGGAGCTATACAACTGGCTGTTTACGGTGGGGGTGTGATCGTACTCTTTATATTCTCAGTATTATTGGTACACCATGTTGAACTCGAACTGGAGGTTACTCCGCTAAGAAAAAAACTGATTGCCGGGGCAGTGGTATTAACCGGACTGGGAATTTCACTCTGGGCAATACTTACATTTCCTTTTCAAACAGCAGGCACAGACAGAACTATTGAAGTTTCAGATATTGGGCATAGATTACTGAGTGTTGATGCAGGAGGATTTATTTTGCCTTTTGAAGTGATCTCGGTCTTACTGTTTGCTGTAATGATTGGCGCCATAGTTATTGCCAAAGGAAAAAAATTAAATAAATAATACGTTTTAAGATGATTGAAGGTATAAGTATTTACGAAATTTTAACCCTGTCTACAATTGTATTCTTTATCGGGGTTTATGGTTTTTTTACCAGAGAGAACCTGATTACCATTTTGATGTCTATAGAACTGATATTAAATGCTTCAGCGTTGAACTTTGTGGTGATCAACACCTATTTGTATCCCGACTTTTTGCAAGGGGCAGTTTTCGCGATCTTTATCATTGCCATGGCTGCAGCTGAAACCGCACTGGCTATTGCGATCATAATCAATTTGTACAAACTGGTTAACTCTGTAGAAGTGAAAGATACCGATACATTGAAATATTAAATTAGAAAAAGGATAAGAAATTAAAATATAAAAAATGGATTTTAGCTATACTGTTTATATTCTGTTAATTCCTTTGGCACTCTTCCTGATACTCGGACTTGGAAGTAAGAAGATAAAACCCGCCATTTCAGGATGGTTAGGTTCCCTTGGCCTTGGAATCGCTTTTATTCTTTCGTATTATACTGCATTTCAGTATTTTACGAATGGAAAAGTAAATGAAGTTTATCAAACTTTTGTTTACAAATACACCTGGATCAATTTTACTGATCAATTGCATATCGATATGGGAGTCCTTATCGATCCTATTTCTGTAATGATGTTGGTTGTGGTCTCTACAATTTCCTTTATGGTGCATTTGTACAGCAGAGGTTATATGAAGGGAGATGATGGTTATACCCGTTTCTTTGCCTTTTTGGGGCTGTTTAGCTTCTCTATGTTCGGTTTGGTACTGGCCACCAATATTTTCCAGATGTATATTTTCTGGGAATTGGTTGGGGTATCCTCATTCTTACTGATCGGTTATTACTATACCAAACCCTCCGCAGTATCCGCAGCTAAAAAAGCCTTTATTGTAACCCGTTTTGCCGACCTCGGTTTTCTTTTGGGAATTTTGCTCTTATCCTATTTTACAGGAACTTTCGATTTCCAGATTTTAAATGATCCTGAAGGAGCTATTATTACGCAGGGAGTGGCACAATCGTTTATGGGCTTGTCAGTTATTACCTGGGCACTGATGTTGATCTTTATTGGAGGTGCAGGTAAATCGGCCATGTTTCCGTTACATATTTGGTTGCCCGACGCGATGGAAGGTCCAACACCTGTTTCTGCATTGATTCATGCGGCAACGATGGTGGTAGCCGGTGTTTATCTGGTGGCAAGAATGTTCCCGCTGTTCTATTTTACCGATGATGGATTTGCCTTACAACTTGTTGCCTATGTAGGAGGATTCTCCTCATTGTTTGCTGCGATCATCGCCTTAACACAATACGATATCAAAAGAGTTCTGGCCTTTTCAACCATGTCACAGATTGGTTATATGATGCTGGCTTTAGGAGTTTCAAAATACGAAGGTCATGAAGGCCTGGGTTATATGGCCTCTATGTTCCATTTGTTTACCCACGCTATGTTTAAAGCCTTGTTATTCCTGGCGGCAGGATCTGTAATTCATGCGATCCATAGTAATGATATGAGAGATATGGGTAATCTGAAAAAATATATGCCCATTACCCATGTGGTATTCCTGATCGCTGCTTTATCCATTTCCGGTTTCCCCGGATTTGCAGGGTTCTTCAGTAAGGATGAGATCCTGGCAGCAGCCTTTGAAAACAATATGTTGCTTTACATCATAGGCGTATTTGTAGCCGGCCTTACAGCTTTCTATATGTTCCGCCTTTACTTTAATATTTTTTGGGGAAAACAAACAAAATACGATCATGCTCCTCATGAATCACCTGCTTCAATGACCATTCCGATGATCTTTTTAGCCTTTATGAGTACTTTTGCAGGCTATATTCATTTTAGCGAATACATCACTGCCGACAGAATGCCTTTTGAAGCACATTTTAATGTTACATTGGCTATAGTTGCATCAACGGTAGGATTAATTGGAATCATTCTCGCCTATATCTTTTATAAGAAACCAACAAATCTGGCCGATAAGATGGTTGCCGCATTTGGTAGTTTCTACCAGTGGACTTACAGAAAATTCTATATTGATGAGATCTATCTGTTTGTAACCAAAAAGATCATTTTTGCTCGTATGGCAGCGCCAATGGCATGGTTTGATAAAAATGTGGTAGATGCAAGTATGATCGGTATAGGTAATTCCACCGTGAAGACTTCCGAAAAGATCAAGGGAATTCAATCGGGTAAGTTCCAGGATTATGCAATGGCATTTATAGGTGGTGCTGTAGTGATCGCTATAATAGTATTTTATATATGGACCAAATAATTTAATGCAATGGATATATTAACACTTTTTGTTGTAGTACCTGTTTTAACAGTATTTGCTTTGATCTTTACCAAAGATCTTAAGCAATCCAGAGTTGTAGCTCTGATCGGTATGGCGGTTCAGCTGGCCATGTCAATAAATTTGGTCTTTGCTTATTTAAAGGAAAGAGCGGTAAATGATAGCATCATGGTCTTTACCAAAGATGTGATGTGGTTTGAAAAATTCAATATACATTACAGTATTGGTGTGGATTCCATCTCAGTTTTGATGATCGTACTTACATCGATCATTGTATTTGCCGGAATTTTTATTTCGTGGAAAATAAATGATCTCCCTAAAGAATTCTTTATCTCTCTGATTGTTTTGTCAACAGGAGTATTTGGATTCTTTATTTCAGTAGATTTATTTACCATGTTTGTTTTCTACGAAATTGCGGTAATTCCGATGTATTTGTTGATCGGTATCTGGGGTTCAGGCCCGAAAGAAGACTCAGCCATGAAACTTACCCTGATGCTGATGGGAGCTTCAGCACTTCTTTCTGTAGGGATTTTTGGTATTTATTATAATTCGGGTGCTGATGGAGGTCCTCTAACTTTTAATTTACTCGAAATTGCTCAGGTAAATATTCCGCTTGAAGCACAAAAATTATTCTTCCCGTTGGTATTTGTAGGTTTTGCAGTGCTGGGAGCTTTATTCCCTTTTCATACCTGGTCTCCTTCAGGTCACGCATCAGCACCAACAGCGGTATCCATGCTGCATGCAGGTGTTTTGATGAAACTGGGAGGATATGGTGTTTTTAGAGTTGCGATGTATCTCCTTCCGGAAGGGGCCTTACACTGGAATGATTTCTTCCTGGTCCTTGCCACTATTGGTGTGGTTTACGGAGGTATGGGAGCCATTATGCAAAAAGACCTTAAATACATCAATGCCTATGCTTCGGTAAGTCACTTGGGATTGGTTCTGTTTGCCTTGCTGATGATCAATAAAGTATCATGGACAGGAGCCATCATACAATCTTTATCTCACGGATTGCTTACAGCCTTATTCTTTGCCCTGATTGGGATGGTTTATGGAAGAACACATACTCGGGATATTGCTAAACTGGGCGGTTTGATGAAGATCCTTCCGTTTATAGGTGCAGTTTATGTAATAACAGGTTTAGCATACTTAGGTTTGCCTGGATTTAGCGGATTTGTTGCTGAGATGAATATTTTTGTTGGTGCTTTTCAGCATGATGATACTTTTAGAAGAATTCTTACGGTATTTGTGGTTTCCTCAATTGTGGTTACTGCAGTCTATATATTGAGAATGATCGGAAAGATCATGATGGGGCCTTTGGATTATCCTAAAGGCGTAGAAATGCCAACAGCCGCCTGGTATGAAAAGGTAGGCCTTGTAATTTTAATGATACCTGTAGTATTGATAGGTGTGATGCCTTTTGGAATTACAGAAATGATTAAAGAAAGTATTCAACCTTTTTTAGAAAGATTATTATAAAAATATAAGAAGAATGGACTGGAATAGTTTATTATTGATGCGTTACGAATTAGGATTGCTGGCTTTGATCTTGCTGTTGGTAATCTTTGAAATATTCTCCGGTAAAAAGCAAAAAGGGAGTCTGATTAATTTTTCGATTCTACTGTTTGCGATCTTTACTGCAATAGGATTTATACCTTTGGAGGAAGGAAGTATTTTTGGTGGTATGTTCAGAACCAATGATATGTTGCACTTTTTTAAAGGTACTCTAAATGTTGGTGTTTTAATCCTTTTACTGCAATCGGCAGACTGGTTAAAGGATAAAGTGGTTGATCAGAATAAATCAACCGAATTTATTGTTCTGCTTTTTTCATCACTTTTGGGGATGTACTTTATGATCTCAGCAGGAGATTTCTTAATGTTCTACATCGGTTTAGAACTGGCAACCTTACCTGTTGCAGCCCTGGTTGCATACGAAACCTTGAAAAGAGATTCTGCAGAAGCAGGGGTAAAATATATATTATCCTCAGCACTGGCCTCAGGTACGGCTATTTTTGGTATTTCTTTATTGTATGCTACAACCGGTACGATCTATTTTGATGCCTTTGCAGATGTGATCAGTATCTCAAATCTTTCGATCTTAGGTCTGGTATTCTTTATTTCCGGATTAGGATTTAAGATCTCACTGGTTCCATTCCATTTCTGGACAGCAGATGTTTATGAAGGAGCCCCAATTCCGGTTGCTTCTTATTTGTCAGTGATCTCAAAAGGTGCAGCTGTAATAATCTTACTGATTATCATGTTTACGGTAATGAGACCATTAATGCCTGTTTGGAATAAGATCTTCTATATGGTGATCATTGCAACGATGGCCATTGGTAATCTTTTCGCCTTGCGTCAGAAAAACATGAAACGATTTCTTGCTTTTTCATCTATAGCGCAGGCAGGTTTTATCTTACTCGGATTTATGTCGGTTGATACCTTGGGAGTTACCACAATTATCTATTTTGTGGCCATATATATCTTTTCTAATCTTGGAGCATTTGGTGTGGTACAGTCTATTTCCAATGCCACCGGAAGAGAATCTATGGATGATTATAAAGGTTTATACAGAACCAACCCTAAATTGAGTCTGATCATGATGCTGGCATTGTTCTCATTAGCAGGTATTCCGCCTTTGGCAGGATTCTTTGGGAAATTCTTTTTATATGCAGCAGCAGCCAGTAAGGGGTATTATTTTCTGGTATTTATTGGCGTTGTAATGGCGACGATTTCTTTGTATTACTACTTATTGGTAGTAAAGAAGATGTTCTTAGCCAAGAACGATGAAACATCAATACCTTATTTTGAAAGCAGGCCTTTGATGAAGATCGGATTGATCATTGCATCAATAGGTATTCTGGTTGTCGGATTGTACAGCCCGCTTTACGATTATATTTATAACATAAGTTCAAGTTTTTTAAATTTGTAGAAAATGGCACTGGAAGGGAAACATCAGTTTGGTAGTATCGGGGAGACAAGAGTTACTTTTGTTGGAAAAAAAATAGACGAAAACAGAAAAGACTTCTTAAAAAAGCTATTGGAAGTAAATGGATTTGAAGTAGTGATTCAGGAAGAAAAGAGAAAATCGGAGGAAGATCCACAGTTGTACACTGTTGGAGTTACCGATATGACCTTTAATCCTACGGTATTTATCTTTCAAAGACGCTTAAAGACAATTGATGGTAAGCATATAGTAACAAGAGATTACTGGGAACAGGTTTCTGAAGAAACTAAACCCCAATACTTTAAGATCTAAATTTAAAATCAATTAATAATGAACAGGTAGACTGCCGGATTTTTTTCGGCAGTTTTTTTTATGGATATCACCAGTTGTGATTTAAAGATCCTGATAAGTAATTTAATGATAATATAATTTAAATATTTGCTGATATATTCCTATATTTAACAAACATTTATTATAAAAAAAACTGAATAATAATGAAAGTTAATTTTTATACAAAAGAGTTTCCTCCTTATGTTTACGGTGGTGCAGGTGTAGTTGTTGAATATCTTGCTGCTGAACTGGCAAAGATCATGGATATTGAGGTGCGTAGTTTTGGAGATCAGGATGAAAAATCAGAACATCTTACTGTAAAGGGCTTTCCTTTCGATAATCCTGTATTTGAAAATACCGACAGTAAGCTAAAAGCGGTGATGAATAGTTTATCTACCTGTTTACATATGAATGCAGATGAAGTTGATGCTGATGTGGTACATTGTCACACCTGGTATGCTCAGTTTGCAGGCATTATTGCAAAACTTATCTATGGAGTACCTCTGGTAATTACAACACATTCGCTTGAACCGCTCAGGCCCTGGAAAAGGGAACAACTGGGGAGGGGATATGTTGCTTCATCATGGATAGAAAAAACTGCAATTGAGATGGCAGATGCCGTGATTGCCGTGTCAAAAGAGACAAAAGAAGATGTATTGAAGTATTTTAATATAGAGGAAGATAAGATCAAAGTGATTTACAATGGAATAAATCTTGACGAATATGTGGTGACCAATGATACCTCAACGATGAATAAATTTGGTATCGATCAGTCAAAACCTTTTGTACTCTTTGTTGGCAGGATTACCCGCCAGAAAGGGATCATTCATCTGGTAAATGCCATAAAGTATATCGATCCTGATACGCAAATTGTACTCTGTGCAGGAGCACCGGATACCCCGGAAATTGCCAAAGAGATGGAAGATAGTGTTAACGAAGTGAAAAAACACAGAGATAATGTGATCTGGATTGATGAGATGTTGCCTAAAAAGGAAGTGATCGAGCTTTATTCTCATGCTGATGTATTTTGTTGTCCTTCTATCTATGAGCCTTTTGGAATTATTAATGTTGAGGCTATGGCCTGCGAGACAGCTGTTGTGGCGAGTGCTGTAGGGGGTATAAAAGAAGTGGTTGTAGATGGAGAAACCGGTATTTTAATTCCGCTGGAACAACAGAATGAAGCTCCTTTTGAACCGGTGAATCCCGATAAATTTTCCAGAGATCTGGCTACAGGAATCAATAGGTTAGTAGAAGATAAAGAATTAAATCAAATGATGGCCAGAAACGGAAGAAAAAGAGCAGAGGAGAAATTTGACTGGAGTGCTATCGCAAAAGAACACAAAGAATTATATAAATCTCTAATACAATAATTATGCTGATAAGTGATAAAGTTTTAACTATTATCTTAGGAGGTGGGCAAGGTTCACGTTTATATCCTTTGACAGAAAAGAGATCAAAACCTGCTGTTCCCATTGCAGGAAAATACAGGTTGGTAGATATACCGATTTCCAATTGTTTAAATTCAGATATCAAACGGATTTTTCTTTTAACACAGTTCAACTCAGCCTCTTTGAACCGGCATATTAAAAACACTTATCATTTTAGTTTCTTTAGCAGAGCATTTGTAGATGTACTGGCAGCAGAACAAACCATTTCAAGTTCTGACTGGTTTCAGGGAACAGCTGATGCCGTTAGACAAAGCATGCATCATTTTCTAAATCATGATTTTGAATATGCTCTGATTCTTTCCGGAGATCAGTTGTATCAAATGGATTATACCTTAATGCTAAAAGAACATATTGAAAACAAAGCCGAAATATCCATTGCAACCATCCCGGTAAATGCCAAAGATGCCACTTCTTTTGGTATCTTAAAATCTGATGAAAACAATGTGATTACTTCTTTTATTGAGAAGCCGGAAGCAAAATTATTACCCGACTGGACTTCTGATGTTAGTGATGAGATGAAATCGGAGGGAAGAAATTATCTCGCCTCAATGGGAATTTATATCTTCAACAGAAAATTATTGGTGGATTTGATGAACAATACAGATACCATTGATTTTGGTAAAGAAATAATTCCACAAAATATTGATAAACACAAAACACTAAGTTATCAGTTTGAGGGGTATTGGACAGATATAGGAAACATAGATTCTTTTTTTGAAGCTAATATCGGTTTAACCGATTCAATTCCGAAATTTGATTTGTTTAACAACAATAAAAGGGTTTATACCAGAGCCAGAATTCTTCCCACAACCAAGATCTCCGGAACAACTCTAAATAGAAGCGTTATAGCAGATGGATGCATCATTAGTGCAGCTAAAATAGACAGATCAGTAATTGGAGTTCGTTCTCGAATAGGAGACGAGTCAACCGTTATCAATACTTATATGATGGGATCTGATTTTTACGAAACTCTGGAAGAGATTGAAGATAAAAAGATCAGTGTCCTGATGGGAATTGGACAGCGTTGTTTTATTAAAAATGCAATAATCGATAAAAACTGCCGTATTGGAGATGATGTAAGGATCAATGGAGGTAAACATCTGGAAGATGTTGAAACCGATCTTTATGTAGTAAGAGACGGTATAGTTGTGATTAAAAAAGGAGTAACGATCCCACACGGGTATATTATTTAATGTCTCGACATTAAAGAATGCAGTTAAGCTGAATTTTTCGCGATTAAGGTATTTCGGAAAGATCGGATATTACAGATATACACCATTCAGATAAAAAGTCTTTTTGATTTTTGAAATATCAAGCTTTTTATTAAACACTATTAAAAATAAGAATTAGAGAATGCTAAATCAAAGAAGAGTAGTTATTGATTATGTTTCACCGGTTTTGAATCATGGTGAATTTCCAATAAAAAGAGTTGTAAACGAAGTAGTAAATGTAGATGCACATATATTTGGAGACGGACATGATCTGATAGGGGCCTCTGTTCTATTTAAACATGAAAATGCCCGTAAATGGAATGAGGTCAGGATGAAGCCCGGTTTTAACGATGAGTGGCATGTGTCTTTTTACGTTGAAAAACAAGGCTATTACGAGTATAAGGTTGAAGGGTGGATTGATCATGCCCTGACCTGGCAACACGGAATAAAAAGAAAGATTGAAGATCGCCAAAGGGTAACTTCTGAACTCCTTGAAGGTGTTAAATTTATAGAAGCAATTTATAAAAGACTTTCGGCAGATGATAGAGCATATCTTGATCATTTGAAGAAGATTTTTAATGATGAAAATTCTTATGATAATGCCATATCAGAGGCTGTAAGTGACAGGTTATATCATTTATTTTATATTTTTCCTGATAAGAAGCTGGTAAATTCTACAAAGAATTATAAGATCTATGTAGATCGCTTAAAAGCCAGATTCAGCACTTGGTACGAATTCTTTCCCCGCTCTGCTTCCGAAAAGGAAGGAGTACACGGCACCTTTAAAGATTGTGAAAAATTACTGCCAAGAGTGGCAGAAATGGGCTTTGACACCTTGTATTTTCCGCCTGTTCATCCTATAGGTGAGGTTAATCGCAAAGGAAAGAACAATTCAACCAATGCTGCTCCCGGAGATGTGGGTTCTCCCTGGGGAATTGGTTCCAGGCTGGGAGGACATAAAGATATTCATCCGGAATTAGGAAGTCTGAAAGATTTTAAGTTGCTGATAAAGAAAGCAAATAAAATGGGTGTTGAGATCGCCATGGATTTTGCTTTACAGGTTGCACCGGATCATCCCTGGGTAAAAGAGCATCCGGAATGGTTTAAATGGCGTCCTGACGGAACTGTACAGTACGCAGAAAATCCGCCTAAAAAATATCAGGATATTCTGCCTATCCATTTTGAATCGGAAGGCTATGAGGATCTCTGGCAGGAAAGTCTGGATATCCTTTTGTACTGGATCGATCAGGGTATCAATATTTTCAGGGTTGATAATCCGCATACAAAACCTTTTTATTTTTGGAACTGGATCATCAGGAAGATCAAAAAAGATCATCCCGATGTATTATTTCTGGCAGAAGCATTTACCAATCCTAAAGTAATGCAGCAACTCGCCAAACAAGGCTTTACGCAATCTTATACCTATTTTACCTGGAGGGAATCAAAACATGAACTGATTGAATATGTTGAAGAACTGACCAAAACAGAGCAGCGTGAATATATGCGCCCGAATTTCTGGCCCAATACACCTGATATTAATCCATATCACCTGCAGGGAGCCAATGAATCAAAATATATTCAGCGTTATGCTCTTGCGGCAACTTTGAGTTCCAATGTAGGTATTTACGGTCCTGTTTTTGAATATATGATCAGCGCTCCGTTACCTAACAGAGAGGAATATCTGAATTCAGAAAAATTTCAAATTGCACATTATGACTGGAACTTAAAGAATAACCTGATCTCTGTAATTACAAAGATCAATCAGATCCGCAAAGAAGAAGAGGCTTTGCAACAAACCAATCATATAAAATTCTGTCAGATAGAAAATGATAATCTCATCGCATTTTACAAATGGAATGATGACAAAAGCAGTGAGATCCTGGTAGTGGTCAGTTTAGATGCATACAATACGCAAAGCGGTACAATGCAGTTACCCCTATCTGATCTGAAAGAAACTGAACCCGGTAGGCCTGTTCAGGTGTATGATTTTATGACGGGAAATAGTTACAACTGGTATGAAGAGTGGAATTATATTGAATTGCAACCCGGTTTACCGCTTCATATCTTTAAAATTAATAAATAAGATAATACCGGTTTTTTTATATCAACTCGGGATAATCATTTTAAAAGGAATTATTTAATACTAATAAAAAATAAATCATGGCAAAAGTAGAAGTTTATAGTCTGTTCTCAGAATTTGATGTTGATCTCTTTAAATTAGGGAAACATTATCGATTGTACGAAAAATTCGGTGCACATCCTGCCAAAGTAAATGGTAAAGAAGGTGTATATTTTTCCGTATGGGCTCCTTCAGCAAAATCGGTTTCTGTAATTGGGGACTTCAATTTCTGGAATGATAAACAGCATAAACTGAATGTAAGATGGGATGCTTCAGGCATCTGGGAAGGATTTATTCCCGGAGTTAAGATTGGGATGAGATACAAATTTAAAATGACCTCTAATCATCATGTGGAAACTGAAAAAGCTGATCCTTATGCTTTTTTCAGCGAGAAACCGCCACATACTGCATCAATTATTGAAAATATAGAAGGTTTTGGCTGGAAAGATTCGAACTGGATGTCATATCGAAAAGATAAAAACGGATTGGATAAGCCTTATGCTGTATACGAAGTACATCTGGGATCCTGGATGAGAAATCTTGAAGGAGATCAGTATTTATCGTATAATGACTTTGCCGATAAACTGGTAAAGTATGTCAAAGAGATGAATTTTACCCATGTGGAATTTATGCCGATCATGGAATATCCGTATGACCCTTCATGGGGATATCAGATCACAGGATATTTTGCCCCAACATCTCGTTTTGGAACACCAAAAGAATTTATGAATCTGATTGATAAACTGCATCAGAATGATATTGGTGTGATTGTTGATTGGGTGCCATCGCATTTTCCATCTGATGATCATGGTTTAGGATTTTTTGACGGAACTCACCTTTATGAGCATCCGGACCCAAGAAAGGGATATCATCCCGACTGGAAAAGTTTGATCTTTAATTATGGCCGGAATGAAGTGCGTTCCTTCCTGATCAGTAATGCTTTTTTCTGGCTCGATAAATATCATATTGATGTGTTACGGGTAGATGCAGTGGCTTCTATGCTGTATCTCGACTATTCGCGTGAGGAAGGGGAATGGGAACCCAATCAATATGGAGGAAGAGAGAATCTGGAGGCTATTTCATTTCTAAAGGATTTTAATCAGGAAGTATATAAAACCTTTGACGGAATTCAGACCATAGCAGAAGAATCAACGGCCTTTACCGGAGTTACAAAACCGGTTTCTATCGGAGGGCTCGGATTTGGTATGAAATGGATGATGGGCTGGATGCATGATACACTGGATTATTTTTCTAAAGATCCGATCCATAGGCAATACCACCAGAATGACATTACTTTTAGTCTGGCCTATGCCTTTACCGAAAATTTTATGCTCCCCTTATCCCATGATGAAGTAGTTTACGGGAAAAGATCATTGCTGAATAAAATGCCCGGGGATGAATGGCAGAAATTTGCTAATATGAGGTTGCTTTTCGGGTATATGTTTGCACATCCCGGAACCAAACTTTTATTTATGGGAGGAGAATTCGGTCAGTCTGCTGAATGGAATTTTTCGCAGAGTCTTGACTGGCACCTACTTCAATATGAACCTCATAAAAAGTTGAGTAAATATGTAAAAGAACTGAATAAATTCTACAAAGGACATCCTGCTTTATATGAAAAAGCTTTTTCACCAGATGGTTTTGAATGGGTCAATTTCGGCGATAGCCAGAATTCTGTGATCTCTTTTATCCGTAAGGGGCACGATGAAGAAAATGATCTGATCATTGTGTGTAATTTCACTACAGTTCCCAGAGAAAAATACAGGATTGGAATGCCTAAGACGGGTACTTTAACTCAGGTGTTTAACAGTGATTTTAAAAAATATTTTGGTAGTGGTGTAAGTAATTCTAAAAAATTATCAATTGAAAAGAAAAGTTGGGACAACAGAGAATTTTCTGTTGAGATCACACTGCCTCCATTATCTATGATTGCGTTTAAAATTATATAGCAATTTTTTTTAGGCTTTTTTGTTTCTTTGTGTTCTTTTTTAAATGAAATGAACATGAATTCATTAATCATAAATTCCTTACCAGAATAATGATGATTGAATTTAAGAGTTTAGCGATTTTGGATACAGGTATTTTTCAGCTTATTTTTAAAGCTTAAAATTTTAAACAGATAAGATAACCTATGATTATAAATACAGAAATAGATAAGAAAGGAAATCAGTTTCCCTCCAAAGTAATATCTTGTGATAAAGAGGTTGATACTTTTTATTTTAAAACCGAGAATAATGTTACTTTACAACTCACGATTATACGAGGGAGTATTTTGCGTTTCAGGTTTTCCACAACTTTTAATTTTGAAAAGGATTTTTCTTATGCCATAGATGAAGATGCCAGCAGAGGTTACAATACCTTAGAGTATAAAGAAGAAAAGGATTACTACGTTATAGTAACTTCAAATGTGATCTGTCATATTCATAAGGCCGATCTCCGTTCGGAAATTTTTGATGCTGTTGATAAAAAACTGATCTGTGAAGATGAGTCCGGCTTTCACTGGGAAGAGAATTATGAGAACGGTGGGAATATTGTCAAGATGAGTAAACTGGCCCATGATGCTGAGAGTTATTATGGTATGGGAGATAAACCTGTAAATGCCAATTTAAGAGGTAAGCGGTTTGAGAACTGGGTAACCGATTCATATGCTTATACAAAGCATACGGATCCTTTATACAAATCTATTCCTTTTTATACCGGACTTCATAACAATAAGGCTTACGGAATCTTTTTTGATAATTCATTCCGGTCTTTTTTCGACTTTTGTCATGAACGCCGTCAGGTAACAAGTTTCTGGGCTCAGGGAGGCGAAATGAATTATTATTTTATCTATGGCCCCACCATGAGTGAGGTGGTTTCAAGATATACCAATCTTACAGGTACTCCGGAACTTCCACCTATGTGGACACTTGGTTTCCATCAGTGTAAATGGAGTTATTACCCTGAATCTAAAGTGCGTGAGATCACTTCAAAATTCCGTGAACTTCAGATTCCCTGTGACGCGATTTATCTGGATATTGATTATATGGACGGATTCAGATGCTTTACCTGGAATAAAGAGTATTTTCCCGATCCCAAGAAAATGGTTAGCGATCTTGAAAAGGACGGGTTTAAAACAGTAGCTATAATCGATCCCGGTATCAAGATCGATGAAGATTACGATATTTATCAGCAGGGAATAGAAAATGATTATTTCTGTAAAAGAGCAGACGGGCCTTATATGAAAGGAAAAGTATGGCCCGGGGAATGTTATTTCCCTGATTATACCAACCCTAAAGTAAGAAAGTGGTGGTCGGGTCTTTTTAAAGAACTGATCGATGATATCGGTGTAAAAGGCGTTTGGAATGATATGAATGAGCCGGCAGTGATGGAAGTGCCTAATAAAACTTTCCCTGATGATGTACGTCATGATTATGATGGCCATTATTGTAGTCATAGAAAAGCTCATAATATATACGGAATGCAGATGGCAAGAGCAACCTATGAAGGTTTGAAAAAATATTCTTACCCCGAAAGGCCTTTTGTAATTACACGTTCAGCTTATTCCGGTACGCAACGCTATTCTTCAACCTGGACGGGAGACAATGTGGCCACCTGGGAGCATCTTTGGGTAGCCAATGTTCAGGTACAACGAATGTGTATGTCGGGATATTCCTTTACCGGATCGGATATTGGTGGTTTTGCCGAACAGCCTACAGGCGAACTCTATACCAGATGGATACAGTTGGGAGTATTTCATCCTTTTTGCAGAGCTCATTCTTCAGGAGATCACGGTGATCAGGAGCCCTGGTCGTTTGATGAAGAAGTAATAGGTATTGTTAGAAAATTTATAGAGATAAGATATCAGTTATTGCCTTATTTGTATACAGCCTTCTGGAAATATATACGGCATGGAGTTCCCATCTTAAAATCACTGGTTATTTATGACCAGGAAGACACACAGACCCACTTCAGATCGGATGAGTTTATTTTTGGTGACAAAATATTGGTTTGTCCTATACTTGAGCAGAATGCCACAGGAAGAAGAATGTATATTCCAAGAGGGAATTGGTATAATTTCTGGGATGATACGATAATTTCCGGAGGGAGAGAAACCAGAGTGGAGGCTGATCTGGACAGTATGCCCCTCTTTATTAAAGAAGGAGCTATTATTCCTAAATTCCCTGTGCAGCAATATGTTGGGGAAAAACAGATTGATGAGCTTACCCTGGATGTGTATTTTAAAGAAGGTAAAGAAAAAAGTGAGATCTATGAAGACGCTAATGATGGTTATGATTATAATAAGGGACGCTATAGTTTACGCAGCTTTGAATTAAACGGGAAAAAGGATAAACTTACCATTCAGCAACATAAATTAGGCACATTTATTACAGCTTATGAAACCTTTAAAATAAGAATCCACGGATTACCTTTTAAAATTAATAAGATCTATATTGACGGAGAAAAGGCCAATTCAGCTGATGTTAAGGTAAACGGTGTAAATTCAATTACTATTACCAAAAATTTCAATAATTTACAAATTGTAGGAGAATAAAGCCAAACCGGTATTTTGTCAGATCAGCAATATGCTAAGGTATTATTAAAAATAACTCATCTAAAAGAATCTGTATTAAGAAACTGTTATTTTTATGGCCTTAACAAAAATTGAATTCGATATTTAATAAAATAGTCTTATTTTTGCCGCTTTATTAAATTTAAAAGAAAGACTATGACAAGTAAATACAGCAAATGGTACCATCCGTATAAACCCGCTAAAGAATTTGAAAAGAGAGTAGCTTATTTTAGCATGGAGTTTGGTATTCATCAGGCTTTAAAAATATATTCCGGAGGTCTGGGTTTTTTAGCCGGATCACATATGCGATCAGGTTTTGAGTTAAAACAAAATATGATCGGTATAGGAATGTTGTGGAAATATGGATATTATGATCAGGGAAGAAATGAAGATCAGACACTTCGTGTAAATTTTATCGAGAAACATTACAATTTTTTAGAAGATACCGGAATTGAAGTGGAGGTGAAATTACACGACAATCCTGCTGTAAAAGTTAGAGCTTATGTGCTTAAACCGGAGATCTTTGGTACAGTACCTTTATACTTACTTTCTACAGATGTTGACGGAAATGATTTTCTTTCCAGAACCAT
Organism: Flavobacteriaceae bacterium; assembly: GCA_024762795.1. Classification (GTDB taxonomy): domain Bacteria; phylum Bacteroidota; class Bacteroidia; order Flavobacteriales; family Flavobacteriaceae; genus Namhaeicola. The sequence goes on from JANTGS010000002.1 coordinate 43,227, forward strand.
CACCGATCATCTTTATGATGCCAATGAGCTGACACGTATTTCTCAAAGTATCGTTCTGGGAATTGGCGGAGCAAAAGTAGTTGAGGCTCTTGGAGGAGCTAATACCTATCATTTAAATGAAGGCCATGCTTTACCAGCATTTTACTATTTACGAGATCAGGGGGTAAGAAAGAATCAAATGGTGTTTACTACACATACTCCGGAAAAGGCAGGTAATGAAGAAAGAGATGCCCGCCACCTAAATCGTTGTGGTTTCTTTGGCAGAAGGCTTAATGAAGAGGAACTGGCCAAAGAAATGGTAAATGAAGGAATGATAAATTATACCGTCTCTGCCTTAAGAATGGCTAAAAAAGCTAATGCAGTGTCAAAACTTCACGCCAAGGTGTCTAATGAGATGTGGAAAAATTACGATGGAATCTGTAAGATCATACCGATTACCAATGCTCAAAATCAGAAATTCTGGCAGGATGAAGAGATCAAAAAGATCTGGAAAAGAAAAAGTGCCAAAGCTTTTAGAGAAAGAAAACTTGAATTAAAGAAAGAACTTTTTGATGTTGTATTGAATCAAACCGTTAAAATGTTTGATCCCAATGTATTTACAATTGTTTGGGCCAGGAGATTTGCAGGTTATAAAAGAGCTGATCTTTTACTTTATGATATGGAGCGTTTTGAAAAACTGATCAACAATGAGGAATATCCGGTACAGATTATCTGGGCAGGAAAACCTTATCCTTATGATTTTTATGCAATAGATATATTCAACCATCTGGTAAATATCAGTAAATATTCTCCAAATCTGGCAGTTCTTGTGGGCTATGAAATAGAACTTTCAAGAAAAATGAAAACAGGTTCAGATATCTGGCTGAATACTCCCAGAATTACCCGTGAAGCTTCTGGTACCAGTGGTATGACAGCTGCGATGAATGGTTCAGTGAATGTTTCTATTAATGACGGCTGGATTCCTGAATTTGCTAAAAATGGGGAGAATAGTTTTATCTTGCCTGAACTGGATCCGAAAATGCCGGTTTGGGAACAGGATAAGATTGATGCGGGAAACCTTTATGATCTGCTTGAAAATGAAGTGCTTCCAACCTATTACGACAAACCAAAAAAATGGTCGGAGATCGTTTTTAATGGTATTGATGATGTAATACCCGAATTTACCAGTAACCGTATGGCAACTCAGTATTACAAAGAATTATTTAAGTAATCGCTTGATAAATAATTGAAATAATGCGGGTTTTTACCCGCATTATTTGTTTATAAAAGAATTGTCCTTATTTTATAATTCTATATAGATTTGCAATGGTTTTGAATCGTTTGGTTTTGTAACTGGGCAGGCTTTTATTAAATTTCGATGATAAATTCTGTTTAAACAGAAATAATTTTACAGATGATGAATAAAAAAATAGTGATCTATCAGGTCTTTACCAGGCTTTTCGGTAATACAAATACAACCAATAAGCCCTGGGGAACAATAGAGGAGAACGGAGTAGGAAAATTTAACGATTTTACCTCAAAAGCCTTACAGGAAATTAAAGAACTGGGGGTAACTCATATCTGGTATACCGGTGTTTTACATCATGCTACGGTTACAGATTATACAAAATATGGTATTTCCAATGATCATCCTGATGTGGTAAAAGGCAGGGCAGGTTCACCTTATGCTGTTAGAGATTACTTTCAGGTTGATCCTGATCTTGCTGAAGATCCTTCTAAAAGGATGGAGGAATTTGAGCAGTTGATCGACCGTACACATAAAGCAGGTTTGAAAGTACTGATTGATATTATACCTAATCATGTGGCGAGAAAATATGAAGGCCTTAACAATCCGGAAGGTATTTCTGACTTCGGTGCTGCTGATGATACAGGGGTAGTTTATCAAAAAGATAATAATTTTTATTATGTGGTCGGAGAAGGGTTTAAAGTACCCGAATGGAGAGAGGGATATACACCTTTGGGTGGAATAAATGTTCCTGATGACAGAGGAGAATATGTTGAATTTCCTGCTAAATGGACCGGTAACGGATCGCGCAGGGCACAACCCGATTTTTTCGACTGGTATGAAACGGTAAAGATCAATTATGGGGTAAGTCCTGAAGGGGTGAAAGATTTTGATGAATTACCTGATGATTATGCTCAAAAAGGTTATGAGGATCACTTTTATTTTTGGAAAGAGAAAGAAATTCCTGACTCATGGAATAAATTCAGAGATATTGCTTCGTTCTGGCTGGATAAAGGAGTTGACGGTTTTAGATATGATATGGCAGAAATGGTTCCGGTTGAATTCTGGAGTTTTATAAATTCTTCAATCAAAATAAAAAATCCTGAAGCATTCCTACTAGCAGAGGTGTATAATCCTGATCTGTATCGCCCTTTTATTTTTCTGGGAAAGATGGATTACCTCTATGATAAAGTTGCTTTCTACGATTCATTGAAACACATTGTAAAAGGATACGGCTGGACCGATCATATTCCGAAAGTACAGGAAGAAATGGCCGATATTGAACATCAGATGCTTCATTTTTTAGAAAATCATGATGAACAACGTTTGCCTTGTGATGATTTTGCCCGCTTTGCAGAAAATGGCAAACCGGCTATGGTGGTGTCGGCCACGATCAGCACTTCGCCTACGATGATCTATTTCGCACAAGAAGTAGGGGAGCCTGCTCTGGAAAAGGCCGGATTTGGTTCACCTACAAGAAGCTCAATTTTTGATTATATAGGAGTTCCTCATCATCAGCGATGGCTGAATGATAAAAAATTTGATGGAGGTCAGTTGTCAGAAAATGAAAGAACTTTACGCAGTTTTTATAAAAGTTTACTGAATTTTACCGTCAATAGTAGTGCGCTGATGGGGAATTATAAAGAGATCCATTATTACAACCGGGAACATACACAAAACTATAACCACAGGGTTTTCTCTTATGTGCGCTGGAGCGATGAGGAAAAGCTTATAGTGGTTTCTAATTTTGATATTTCTGAGGTACATGAATTTGAGCTGAAGATTCCGGAAGAGGTCATTCTGGAGTGGGAATTACAGCAGGGAAATTATAAATTAATTGATCAGTTAAATAATAAATTATCCCATGAGTTACTGGTTGAAGAAGGGAAAGGAAAAATACAAATAACTTTACAAGCTTTGGAATCGTTTATTTTGCAACTTACAAATTAAAGGTAGAACCTTGATTTATAAACTAATAGCTATATTTAAACTGATTTTCCTTTTGCTTTTTAAAGGATTTGTTTTTATTGTTACAGATAAAATGTTTTTGAAATATTGATTGAATTAATCCTTAACTTGCGTAATTCTATTAAAAAGGAATAATTTCTCCTTTTTTTATGAATTTTGAAATAAATCTAAATTAATAATATGTCAAAAACGCATACCTTTCATATTCCTGTAATGGGAATTGGTTTTACGATCGACACTCCGTTAAAGATCTCTCAATACGGAATCGATTCTGTGATATCGCTGGTGGATGATATCCTAATAGAAAAGATCAGGAAGGTTTATAGTGAAAAGTATGAGATACCTTATAAGGAGATCTCAGATAAGATTGAAGATTTCAGGGCCAAAAGGATTACCTCTTATCTTAATCTTGTAAATGAAATTACCGAAAGGAAATTTAATGAAGTTAAGAAGGCAGCGAGAGATAAGAGTGACGGGATTAAAGAATATTTGAGTCTTTTGCCCGATAATGCTTCCTTAAAAAAGGAGTTTAGCAATCTTAAGTCTAAATATTTTAATTTCGATGATCTTGAAAAACGTTTTAAAAACAGTTTCTCTAAGGGCAGTATAGATGTTAATATCATGACGAAATTAGACCGGGAAAATGTAAAGGACGGAAAAGTACTTTCTGCAGAATACAATGATGCTCATGCTGCTTTAAGAGGATTTGCCAACAGTGATCTGAGTTCATCCTTAGTGCTTTCTGCCGGAATGAATCCAAGGCTTTATGCTTATCTTGAGAATTTTGACGATTTTTATCCTGATTCCCAAGGCAACATAAAAAAGAAGATCGTTTTAAAGGTAAGTGATTACCGCTCGGCTTTGATCCAGGGAAAATATCTTGCCAAAAAAGGGATCTGGGTATCGGAATACCGTATAGAATCAGGGCTGAACTGCGGAGGCCATGCCTTTGCTACAGAAGGTTATCTGATGGGGCCTATTCTGGAAGAGTTTAAGATCAATAGAAAGGACCTGGAAAGATCTGTAAATGAGATCTTGGTTCAGGCGTTAAAAAATAAGAACAGAGAAATTCCGGAAAATGATCTGACCGTTCTGATCACTGCTCAGGGAGGTGTCGGTACCGTTGAAGAACACGAATTTTTGCTGGATCATTATCATGTGGATTCGGTAGGCTGGGGTTCCCCTTTCTTACTGGTTCCTGAGGCAACTACCGTGGATGAAGAAACCATACATAAACTGGAAGAGGCACGTGAAGAGGATCTTTATTTGAGTGATATTTCTCCATTGGGAGTACCTTTTAACAATTTACGCGGAAATACAAAAGATCTGGAAAAACAGAAAAGAATTGATCTTGGGCGTCCGGGCAGTCCCTGTCCGAAACAATATGTTGCCTTAAATAATGAGTTTACAGAACAAAAGATCTGTACAGCTTCACGGCAATATCAAAGAAATAAGATCAAAGAACTTGATGAAAATGATCTTTCTGACGAAGAATATAAAAAAGCATACGATAAAATTACAGTTAAATCCTGTATCTGTGTAGGATTGGGAACTTCTGCATTGCTAAATAATAATTTAGACACAAAACAGGAAGGATTTGGGATTTCTGTTTGTCCGGGACCTAACATGGCCTATTTTTCTAAAAAACTCAGCTTAAAAGAAATGGTTGATCATATTTATGGTCGTGCAAAAGTGATCAGTTCAAAAAGGCCAAATATGTTTATAAAAGAATTGGATCTGTATCTTGATTATCTAAAGAATAAAGTGGAAGAATCTAAAGATTCGATGAATAGAAAACAAGAGAAATATCTGGTAAGTTTTTCAAAGAATTTAGAGGATGGAATCAATTATTATGAGGGTCTTTTTTCTAAGGTTAAAGACCGGTTCGATGAAACTAAAGATCAGTTTTACAATGAACTTGAATCTGCAAGGAATACTCTAAATAACATCAGTCTGCAGATCGAAGATCTGAGAATGCAGACCATAAGAGTTTAATAAATGATTTATAGAAATTAAAAAACAGTCTGTTTTTCAATTCAACAGACTGTTTTTGGTTTATTGGGCTTTTGTGTAATAATCAGGAAAACAAAGATTCCAGAAAAATTCGTTTTAGTAGTCTTTATTCTCTTTTCTTTCAATCAATGCATTGATAATCAATCCGGTTCCTCCAAAGATAAAGATCATAGAAAAATAAGCTACCGGTTCTATAAGCCGGGTGTATTCTACCAAAAGAGCGCCTATTAGAATACCCAAGCCCACTCCGGTTGCCAGCATGCCAAATTTTAAGGTAATATTGCTAAAACTTTTCTTTTTGGTAGCAAAAAGAGAGGCGTCAGCTCCTTTTTCTATAAGTGCCATACGTTCTTTATTTCTGGTACTGATCCATACATAAATAACTCCAAAAATTGAAAATGCTATAATCAATGTAATAAATACTGCTCCTGCCATAATTAAAAATTTAAATTGTTTATTTGTTGTTATGACGTTGGTTCTTATGAACGGGTTACAAAAGTGTTTATATATTTTTTACTTTTTAGTGTTCTTACGGATAGGATAATAAAAAATGGTATCCACATTAAGGTATTACCACATTAAATCACCAAAATATTGTAACCAAGTTTCGGTAAATTGCGTCAAACAAACAATGGAATCAAAACATGATCAGGTCTATATAGACAGAATTCTTAACGGGGAGGTGAATGCCTATACTTTTTTGATCAATAAGTATAAGGATATGGTATACACCATAGCTGCTAAGATTACCAGGAATCATGAAGATGCCGAGGAGGTGGCTCAGGATACTTTTATGAAAGCTTTTCAAAAACTGGATACTTTTAAAGGTGATTCTAAGTTCTCAACCTGGTTGTACAGTATCGTTTACAGAACAGCGGTCAGCAGGATCCGGAAAAAAGAAGTCTCAACTTCAGCTATTGATGATTCTGTCATTGTAAATTACAGTACCGAAAAAGATCATGAATATTCGCACGCCTTAAAAGAGGAGGAACAGCGGTATTATGTTAATAAAATTATTAATTCGCTGCCTGAGACCGATGCAGCACTGATCACCTTATACTATCTCAATGAAAATTCTGTTGGAGAGATCAGTGAGATTACTGGGTTGAGTAAGAGCAATATTAAAGTAAAACTCTACAGGATCCGTAAGAAACTTTATGCAGAACTTTCTTTTTTATTAAAAGAAGAAATGAGATCGATCGTATGAACCATAAAGAAAACATAGACAAACTGATCCGTCAGCATCTGCAGGAAGAGCAAACCGGAAATAATTTTACAGGGAAACTCATGCAAAAGATTATTAAGGGGGGAAATATGGAAGAATTTGCTATGCGGCAACTCGCCAAAAAATATCTTCCTGAGCATACCCCAGAAGAATTTACTACAAAGGTGATGCAAAAGATAACTGCAGATTCTAAATCTACGGTTTATCAGCCGGTGATTAGTAAAAAAATATGGATGGTGATCTTTTCTTTTCTCAGCGTTTTTATTATTACTGTTCTTTTCTTTTCTGTTAAAGGAAATCAGCAGACAAGTGTAGTAGGCTCTTATTTTACTAAAATAATCAACATTTTATCGGCTGATTATCCAAAAATTCTTACATCACCGTTACTTGCGATGAGTATGTTTGTGATGAGTTCTCTTTTCTTTTTGGATTATTTTATTCGTGAGACTCTAAAAAATTAATTTCAATTTTTTAGTTAGTCGAACTAATCCCGCTTTTTTCTGGCGGGATCTTGGTTTAACCCGCCTTGCTGGCGTGGCAGGCACCTCGACCCTTAGGTCGATTCCTATTAAAGTGTTCAGGGCTTGCCCTGAGGTTTATAATACCTTTTATTTTTTTCATTATCAATGCAAAATATTCAAGCATAGCCTAAGCTATGGTTTAATATTTTAACGATGAAAAAGGAAAAAAGAACGAGTTAAAATGGCAAGTTATCCCGTAATAATTCCTTAAGATCTATTCAAAAGTGAGATTTAAATAAACACCTCTCACCCCAAAAGAATCAATAGGGTCTGTCCATGGACTGCCCGGATGAGAATCTCTTACCAGCTGATCATTAATGGCAAAGATTCCTCTGATAGAAGGGGAGAATTTAAAGAAATAAAAGTAAAATTCCATCCCCAGGCCAACTTCATACATAAAATTATGGGTGGTAGTTCTGAACTGTGAATCGAAATTATCTAGACTATTATCCTCATTGCTGGAGAAATTATAATCATAAGAAGCTCCACCAAGTACGTAAGGGCGTATATTATTTAAACGGTCGGTGCTGAATTTAAACAATAGTGGTATGTGCAAATAAGTACCTGTAACAGTTCTCTCCGTATTGGTTGTACCGTTATAATCTGGATTTTCAGATTCGATATTGGCATTTAAAAAATTAAAAGTTAATGAATTACTCATTAGTCCGGGTTCAAGCCGGAGGTTGATATTTTTATGTAATCTAAGATCTACTACAAAGCCGATATTGAACCCATAGGCGTTATCCATTGATAAAGAAAGCTCTTTATCCAGTGGAGGTATTGGGCTGTATGATCCGGGGCTTTTATAGTCAACGTTATAATTAAAACTGTTCATTCCCAGATAATATCCAAAATGCAGGGTTCTTTTGTCAAAGTTTGGCAGGTATTCAATTTTTTCTTTTTGCGCATAGACAGAGCCGGTGGCAAAAAGAAAAAAGATACTTATCAGATAGATTATTCTCTTCATGGTATTATTTTATTGCATGATAAATGGTTGCGGAACCAAAAGTCTGCGGATAAAACTCAGAACTTTTAAACCCTGTTTTTAGTAAAATATTGTTGAAAGCTTTACCAAAAGGAAAAGCAGCTGCAGATTCCGGCAGGTATGAATAGGCTTTACTATCCTTAGAAAACAGTTTTCCCATGGTTGGAATAATATACTTTGAGTAAAAAAGATATCCTTGTCTTACCGGGAATTTTGTCGGCTGAGAGGTTTCCAGCACCACAAAAGAGCCTCCGGGTTTTAAAACACGGTAGATTTCTTTTAAGCCTTTTTCAAGGTTTTCAAAATTCCTTACTCCAAAACCAACGGTAGCAGCATCAAAACTTTGATCTTCAAAGGGTAGTTTTTCCGAATCTCCCAAAACCATATCTACTTTCTTATCCAGTCCTTTCTCTTTAACTTTTATTTTGCCAACTTCCAGCATCCCCGGGGAAAGGTCCAGTCCAACAACCTTCTCTGGGTTAATATCTGCCAGCATAATGGCCAGATCACCGGTTCCTGTGGCAATATCAAGAATTCGTTTTGCTTTGGCCTCCTGAACGATCTTAACCACTTTCTTTCTCCATTTTACATCAATACCAAAGGTAAGTAAACGGTTCAGAAAATCGTAATTGGAAGAAACCTTATCAAACATCTGCGTAATCTGCTCTTTTTTCCCCAGATCAGAATCTTTATATGGAATGACTTTTTTCGACATTTAGAAAATTTGTGTAAATATACCAAATACTTAAACAAATTACACTTTTAGTTGAAAAAGCAATATAAAATCCATATTTACTTGACATTGCCTGTTTTGAGGTTGTATATTTGCAGCCGCATAAAACGAATATAAATATTGAAAAAAGACTACTTATATGAAATTATCCCATTTTAATTACGAATTACCTGATGATTTACTGGCTGAATATCCTTCCGAAGAAAGAGACGAAGCCCGACTGATGGTTGTTAATCGTAAAGAAGGAACCATTGAACACCGTGTTTTTAAAGATATCGTTGATTATTTTGACGAAGGTGATATTATGGTTTTTAACAACACCAAGGTTTTTCCTGCAAGACTTTTCGGTAATAAAGAAAAGACAGGAGCAAGGATCGAGGTATTTTTGTTAAGAGAGCTCAATGCAGAAAGCCGTTTATGGGATGTGCTGGTGGATCCGGCCAGAAAGATCAGAATAGGAAATAAACTTTTCTTTGGAGATGACAGCGGACTGGTGGCTGAGGTGATAGACAATACAACATCTCGAGGTAGAACTCTGCGTTTCCTTTTCGACGGATCTTATGAAGAATTTAGAAAGAAATTAAAGGAAATGGGAGAAACACCACTTCCAAAATATATCAAACGTCCTGTTGAACCTTCCGATAAGGAAAGATATCAAACTATTTACGCAAAACATGAAGGGGCTGTTGCAGCTCCAACTGCCGGTTTACATTTTTCAAAGCATTTGTTAAAACGCCTTGAGATCAAAGGGGTTGATCTGGATGAGATTACTTTGCATGTGGGGCTGGGAACTTTTAATCCTGTTGAGGTAGAGGATCTCTCAAAACACAAAATGGATTCTGAAGAATATACTATTTCGCAAAGTACTGCGGATGCTGTAAATAAAGCCAAAACGAATAAAAAAAGGGTTTGTGCTGTGGGTACTACTGTGATGAGAGCTATGGAAAGTTCAGTGTCAGCCAATCATCATCTAAAACCATTCGACGGATGGACCAATAAATTTATCTTTCCGCCTTATGATTTTAGTATTGCCAATTGTATGATAACCAATTTTCATACACCAAAATCAACCTTAATGATGATGACCTCAGCTTTTGCCGGCCATGATTTGTTGATGGAAGCTTATAAGCAGGCTGTTAAAGAAAAATATAAATTCTATTCGTATGGCGATGCTATGTTGATTATATAGAATTTCTTTAGAAAACTGTCTTAAAATGTTTTAAGACAGCTTCCTTATTTTAAATGAAAGATAAAAAAGATATTCGGGCTTTGTCTAAAGACCAGTTACGGGATTTCTTTATTGCAAACGGCGATAAGGCATTCCGGGGTAATCAGGTGTATGAGTGGTTGTGGAACAAAGGAGCACATTCCTTTGAATCGATGACCAATGTTTCAAAAGATACCCGTAAAATGCTGGAAGAACATTTTGTGATCAATCACATAGAGGTTGATAAAATGCAGCAATCTTCTGACGGAACGGTTAAAAATGCCATCAAATTACACGATTCGCTCATTGTTGAGTCGGTTATGATTCCTTCTCAAAAAAGAAGTACGGCTTGTGTATCCAGCCAGGTTGGTTGCAGTCTTAACTGCACTTTTTGTGCTACGGCACGATTAAAGAGAATGCGTAACCTGAATCCTGATGAAATCTATGATCAGGTAGTTTCCATCGATCAGCAAAGCAGATTGTTTGAGGGCCATCCGCTGACCAACATTGTTTTTATGGGAATGGGAGAGCCACTGCTGAATTATGACAATGTGATGAAAGCTATTGATATGATCATATCTGATGAAGGTCTCGGGATGTCGCCCAGGCGAATTACCCTTTCAACAGTTGGCCTGCCAAAGATGATTAAACAATTGGCTGATGATGAAGTGAAATTCAATCTGGCCGTGTCACTGCATTCAGCTATTGATGAGGTAAGATCGAAAATGATGCCTGTAAATAAATCACATAATCTTACTGAATTACTGGAGTCGTTAAAGTACTGGTATTCAAAAACTTCAAAAAGAATTACTTTTGAATATGTGGTATGGAAGGGGATCAATGATAAGAAAAAGGATATTGACGCCTTAGTTGAATATTGTAAAAGAGTTCCATCCAAGGTCAATTTGATAGAATACAATGCCATTGATAATGGAGATTTTCAACAGGCCGATCCCAAAGCGATCGAATATTATGTCAGGGAGCTCGAAAGAAATGATATTACAGTAAATGTACGGCGAAGCAGGGGAAAGGATATTGATGCCGCCTGCGGACAATTAGCCAATAAAAGCAGTTAATCCAAAATAAAAAAACCGATGTTCAACATCGGTTTTTTTATAAATCTTATCCAGGTATTTTTCTATCCCTTTAATGCCTCTGCACCTCCAACAATTTCAAGGATCTCATTGGTAATAGCCGATTGACGGGCTTTGTTGTATTGTAACAGAAGTTCATCTCTAAGTTCTGTTGCATTATCGGTAGCCTTGTGCATGGCAGTCATCCTTGCGCCGTGTTCAGAAGCAAAAGAATCACGAAGGGCTTTAAATAATTGGGTTTTTAATGATTTTGGCAACAGATTATGAATGATCTTCTTTTCTGAAGGTTCGAAAATAAAATCGGTTGTATTAGTCTGATCCTCATCAACCGGAGGAACAATGGGCAGGAATTGTTCTTCAGTTATGATTTGAGTTGCAGCATTTTTAAATTTATTATACACCAAAACAATTCTGTCAAAATTCCCGTCGGTAAACTGATCCATCAAATCCTGAGCCAGTACACTTACATTTTCATAGGTCAGCTTATCAAAAATATTGCTTTCATTTCTAAAAATATTATGGGTTTTAGAAAGGATATCATTTCCTTTTTTACCTATGGTTAGCACAGAAACATCACTGCCTGCGTATTTGGTATCGATCAATTCAAGGCTATGTTTAATAATATTAGAATTAAAAGCACCACAGAGTCCTCTGTTCGAAGTTATGGCAACGATCAGCACTTTTTTAGGCTGTCTTTGTACGGTAAAGGCACTTCCATCATTAACATCGAGAGAAGAGCTCAAACGCTGGATCAATTCGGTTAACTTATTTGAATAAGGCCGCATCTCCACAATAGCTTTCTGAGCTTTTTTTAATTTGGCTGCAGATACCATTTTCATGGCGCTTGTAATTTGCATCGTTGATCCGATGGAAGCTATTCTGTTACGTATTTCTTTTAAGTTTGCCATTTTTCTGTACTAATCCCTTCGGTAAAATGAAGGCTTTTGTTGTTTATTCTTTTTGTCAAAAATATCTTTCCTTTCAAAGGAAATTATAGGTCAATTTTATAAATTCAGTGATTACTGAATTATGCTTTATAGTTTGTAGCGAGTTCCTGGGCTACTTTAGTTAAAACCTCGATGGCTTCATCTGTAAGTTTACCGGATTTAAGTACATTCATGATATCTGCATGTTTGTTTTTCAGAAACTCAATAAAATTAATTTCAAAATCTTTTACTTTTTCAACAGGAACATCCCTAAGCAGGTTTTTAGATCCTGCAAAGATAATAGCAACCTGATCTTCAACTCTGTACGGGTCATTTTGAGCCTGTTTCAGAATCTCAACATTACGTCTTCCTTTTTCAATCACGTTTAAGGTTGCAGCATCAAGATCGGAACCGAATTTAGCGAAAGCTTCCAGTTCCCTGAACTGAGCCTGATCCAGTTTTAGAGTACCGGCAACTTTTTTCATGGCCTTGATCTGTGCATTTCCACCTACACGTGATACAGAAATACCCACATTAATAGCCGGACGAACACCCGAGTTAAATAAGTCTGTTTCCAGGAAGATCTGACCGTCAGTGATTGAGATTACGTTGGTTGGGATATAAGCAGAAACATCTCCAGCCTGAGTTTCGATAATTGGAAGGGCAGTGAGTGAGCCTCCACCTTTTACCTTACCTTTTAAAGAATCGGGAACATCATTCATTTTTTCAGCAATTGAATCTTCCCCGATAATCTTGGCAGAACGTTCCAGTAATCTTGAGTGCAGATAGAAAACGTCACCAGGGTAAGCTTCACGTCCCGGTGGGCGACGAAGCAGCAAGGAAACCTCACGATAGGCAACAGCTTGTTTCGACAGATCATCGTAAATGATCAGAGCAGGACGACCGGTATCTCTAAAATATTCTCCTATGGCTGCACCCGAAAACGGAGCGTAGAACTGCATAGGAGCAGCATCTGAAGCATTTGCAGCGACAATAGAGGTATAAGCAAGAGCACCTTTTTCCTCAAGTATATTAGCAATATTGGCAATGGTTGATCCTTTTTGTCCGATGGCTACATAGATACAGTAAACAGGTTCTCCTGCATCATAAAATTCTTTTTGATTGATAATGGTGTCAATGGCAACGGTTGTTTTACCGGTTTGGCGGTCACCAATAATCAATTCACGTTGTCCTCTACCAATTGGGATCATCGCATCGATTGCTTTGATACCGGTTTGTAAAGGCTGGGTTACAGGTTCACGGAAGATTACCCCCGGAGCTTTTCTTTCCAAAGGCATTTCAAAGGTTTCTCCTTCAATAGGGCCTTTTCCATCAATAGGTTGTCCCAGTGTGTCTACCACACGTCCGAGGATCCCCTCACCCACATTGATAGAAGCAATTCTTTTGGTTCGTTTAACAATGGCTCCTTCTTTGATAGCTGTTGATTCCCCTAAAAGCACAACTCCCACGTTGTCTTCTTCTAAGTTCAGTACAATACCTTCCAATCCGCCTTCAAAAGAAAGCAATTCGCCGTATTGCGCATTGGATAAACCATAAACACGGGCAATACCGTCTCCTACCTGTAAAACAGTTCCCACTTCATCCAAAGAGGCTTTGCCTTCAAATCCTGTAAGTTGTTCTTTTAAAATTGCTGAAATTTCAGCCGGTTTTATTGTTGCCATATTATTTATTGTTGTCGTTTAATTAAGTTTTGAAATGTATTGATTATCACTAAAATCTTCCATCACTGAGTTTAGAAGTCCGGTTACACTTGAATCGAGTTGCTGATCTCCAACGCGCAGGATATAACCTCCAACGATAGTGGGATCAACAATATTTTTTACGGTAATCTCTTTGCCTACAAGCTCAGTTACCTTTTTTAAGAATTCTTTTTCCAGGTCTTTGCTTAAAGGAACTGCAGTTGTTACCAGTGCAGTTTCAATACCCTTAAGGTAATCGTAAATTAATACGTACTCCTTGGCTACGGGTTCCAGAAGTTCTATTCTGCCGTTCTCAATGAGCAAACTGATCACTTTTTCGGTAAGTGGATTTACTTTTTTACCAAAGATTTCGGTCAGAACAGATCTTTTTACTGATGATCTGATCACAGGGCTTTTTAGCATAACCTGCAGATCTTTACTTTCAGAAATAGCTTTACTGATCATGATCATATCTTTATTGATCTTCTCGGCAATGCCTTTATCCTTAGCCAGATCCAGGGTTGCTCTTGCGTAACGTAGTGCAGCTCTTGTTCCTTTCATTAATATTATTTTAAAGTGGCCTCATCCAGCATCTTTTTGATCAGATCCAATTGCTGATCTTTTGCGGACAATTCTTTTTTAATTACTTTCTCGGCTATTTCCACTGAGAGTTCTGCCACATGATTTTTTAAATCTGTAATTGCAGATTGTTTTTCCAGTTCGATACTGTTTTTGGCCATTTCAATCATATTGTTGGCCTGAATTTTAGCTTCATCTTTAGCTTCGGTAATCAGCTTGTCTTTGATGTCCCGGGCTTCTTTCAGCATGGCTTCTCTTTCGGCACGGGCTTCTTTTAAGATCTTCTCGTTGCCGGCTTTTAATTCAGCCATTTCTTCACGGGCTTTTTCAGCTTGCTCCAAAGCTTCCTTAATACCTTCTTCTCTTGAATTTACAGCATCCAGAATAGGTTTCCAGGCATATTTGGTTAAAAGCCATAAAAGGAGAATAAACAGCAGGATCTGCCAGAAAAATAGTCCAAATGAAAAATCATTAATTAGTTTATCCATAATTTTAATATATGATCATTTTTTGTTAAATTTTGAATTAAATAATAGCTATAACCAACCGTTATAGCTATTATTGGTTTTTTAGCCTACGAATAATGCGGCAAAGGCAATACCTTCAATCAACGCTGCTGCTATCAACATCGCTGTTTGGATCTTACCAAAGGCTTCAGGCTGGCGTGCAATGGCGTCCATTGCTGAACCACCAATTCTACCGATACCGATACCGGCACCAATTACAATTAAACCTGCACCTACAATAGTTGGAATATCTCCCATAATATATATAAATTAATAATTAAACATTCAATATTAATGTGCTTCTTCATGTTCATGCTCTTCTACAGCAAAGCCGAAGTACAGGGCAGATAACATGGTGAAAATATATGCTTGTAACAGAGCTACCAGTAATTCCAGAATTGAAAGGACAAATGCCAGTAAAAATGTTAAACTACCTCCTACCCAATTCTTAAAAATAAAAACCAATCCGATAATACTCATCAAAACTACGTGCCCTGCCATAATATTTGCATACAAACGTATCATTAAGGCAAAAGGCTTGATAAATACACCGATCAGTTCGATAGGGGCCAAAATAATTTTCATGGGCCAGGGTACACCGGGCATCCAGAAAATATGTTTCCAGTAATTTTTGTTTCCGGAAAATTGAGTAATGATAAAAGTTAATAGCGCTAAAGCCAGAGTTATAGCAATGTTTCCGGTAATATTTACTGATAAAGGAGTTAAACCAAATAAGTTTGCAAACCATATAAAGAAAAATATAGTCAGCAAAAAGGGCATATACTTTTTATAATGTTCTTCACCAATATTTGGTATAGCAATATCATCTCTGATAAATAAAATTATGGGTTCAAAAAATCTACCGATACCTGTGGCAATAGATCCTTTGGATAAAGATTTAGCTAAACTACTAAAAAGTAAAAACATGAGTAAACCTATAACCATAATCATAAAAACATTTTTGGTTATAGAGAAATCCAGGGGTTTTTCGTTCTCAGGATGTCCATGTTCATTTAACTCTAATTCTCCTTCTGCATTGGTCTTGTATATTTTATTATGATAAAGTTTATAGTAATTGCCTTTACTTTCCACAATTTCTTCACCATGATGAAATTTAGATGCTGAGAACATATGAAGACCATTATCCCATAAGATCACCGGTAGGGAAAATCCATAGTATTTACCGGTTTCACTGTCGTGAAAAAAAGTAAATTCATGAGAATCCTGGATGTGATGGTAAACAGCTTCTTTTATTTCGGCTTTTGCTTCGGCTTTTTCGTCAACACTTTCAACTTTTTCATGCTGTGCAAAAGAATTTACAGTAAAAAGAAATATAAAAAATGTAAGGAATTTTATTAAAAACTTACTTTGCATATGCTACAATTTAATTCGCCTATAATATAGCTGCAAATGTAATATTTTTATTTAGATATAAAAATTGGAAAATTTTATTTTTTTATGATTTTGATAATACCTAATGTTTCAAATATCAGGCATATAACATAAGGAACAAAAAAAGCAGCAAATTCTATAATTTGAATTTTACCATCGAAATGATAATTAGGGTAAAAAACGATAAAAAAGACCAGGAACTTTATAAAACTCCCCGCCATAAAGAAGAAACCCAGATAATTAGGATATTTATTTCTCGAAAAAAAGAGAAGGGTATAGATCACCACAGCCAGTAAATAATTTACAAGATATGCCTTTATGATCTGGTTATCAAACAACGGTAAGTGATTAAAATGCAGAGCAGCCGTGTGTAATAAAAACACAACAGATAAAGAGATCAGGAGATAAAAGATAAAACGGCCAACAGGTTTCATTCTTAAAACTATTTATTGATATTCTTTACCTGCTTAAGAAGATTGTAAAACGAAATAATTACACCGAGAATCGTTAGAATTATTGTGTAAATATTATTTTCATTAGGATATTTCTGATCAAGCCATTTACCAAAATAAGCTGCCAGAAAAATGGTGATTCCCATTTGCAGGCCGGCACCCGTTAAGCGAATATATTTGTTAAGCGGTTTTTTTGGCTTTTGCTCCATTTTGATTGATATTTTTTACGGCTCCTTTCATGCTGCAGGAAGCATTGAATTCGGCTCCCGGTTCAACGGATAATTTTTCAAGAATCACATCACCGGTAATATGGGCGGTTTCTTTTAATGATAATAATTGATCAACGATGAGTTTGCCTGAAAAAGCACCCTCAATATCGGCATTGACACATTCAATGGTGCCGTTTACAAAACCATCCTTACCAATAATTACCCGGCCTTTTGATTTGATATTCCCTTCAATCTTTCCATCAATTCTAAAGTCGCCATCTGAAGATATATCCCCTGTTAATAAGGTATTCTTTCCTATAATATTGATCTCTGATAATGGTTGTGCTACCCCTCTTTTTTCGCTAAACATCTCTTTAATCTTTTTTTGTGGTTAATGTATTTAATTTTTTAATTGCTTTTTCAGCCAGTTTGCTTTCGTCGGTATTCGGGAAGTTGATCATGATATCATTCAACATCTTGTTACCCGCTTCAGTATTTCCTTTTTTAACTGCGATAAAGGCTTTTAACAGTTCGATCTTGGGTTCAATATCGGTGCCTTCATGATGTTTAATTTCATTAAGGCTGTAAAGCGCATAATCGTAATCACCTTCTTTATAGCAAACAAATGCATTTTTATAAATATATTCGGGGGAGTCTTCCTGAAAACTGTTTTTGGCAACAAACCCGGGATTTTTTATGATCTGGGCATACCTACTCTCAGGATAATTATTAACGATTTCTTTCTTGTATTTATTGCTCAGTTCTGAATTAAAATTTTCATAGCATCTGAATAGATGATATTTAACCGGTAAGATCAGATTGGGGTTGGGATTAGCATTCAGATATTTTTCGAAGTTCTGTGCAGCGATCTCATAATCTCTAAACTGCTCCTTATAAATCAAACCCAAATTGTAATAAGCATTGTTGCGTAAATCTGTTAAACTGTCTAGCTGTGATTGCTCTTTTGGGATACTGCTAAGATAAAAATCGATATTATACCGCTGGGAATCATCGGCTGCGCTGATCTCTTTTGCAGGAGGTTCGCTGTTTTTGCCTATCTGTTGTCCGGAAAAGATCCAGTTATCCTTTAAAGCGCGGTTTCCAAATTTTCTTTTGAACTCCTGCATTCCAAAACTTGCAACCTGAACATTGTAAAAATAGAATTTTCCGCTGTTTGCATTCTGTTTGGAGCCTACGGCATTAATATCCGTATTCCCTGCCGTTAGTTGTTGTTGCTCTTCAATAATCTTTTTCTGTTCATCAACTTCTTTTAAGTGGGTGATATAACCTTCAAAAAATTGTTTCTGTTCAAAGGGCTCCATCGTGGCCAGCCTGAGGATGCTGTCGTTGGTCCTAAGAACATTTTCGTAATAGATCACTTCTTCCAGACTCTTGTTTTTCGCTGTGATATGCCTGATCCTTTTGGTATTCTTGTCAACATTGGTAATTTGCAAAACGCTGTCGTAATAAGCTCCTGCAGTGATATAATTGCCCTCATTAAAAAAAAGATTACCCAGTTGTTCATAGGATAAACTTTTTTGATAAGGTTTTTTGGTATTGGTTTTGATCGATTCTTTAAAAAAATTCACAGCATTATCTTTATTTCCCTGTTGAAAGGCAATCAGTCCGGCCTGATAGTAAAGTTCGTCAAAATAGGGTTTATTTTCATGGTCTTTGGCCAGATCTTTTAAAGCAAAGATTATAGCTTCGGTACTGTCTTTATCGGTATAATTTTTGGCGCGTTCTATTTGCGCATGAACCCTGTATTTATGGGGTACTTTTTTTAGATATAATAAAGATTCAAAGGCCATATTGGAAGAATCGATCTTATTTTCTTCCCGGTAGATCTGTCCGAGAATAAACATATTTCTCGAGCTCTGTACCGGATCTTTAAAGTAATAGGTTGCCAGTTTTAACTGATCGATCACATGTTGTGTACTGTCTAACTGCGTGTAGGCCATAGCCAGGGCAGTATGTGCCTTTTCGATGGTTTCTTCTGGCAACTCAACCTTTTTTATGATATTTTGAAGTGTTTCTATGGCGAGTCGCTCGTTTTGTATCCGTATATTCGATTTGGCCCTCCAGATCTTCAGGTCATAATACAGATCGGCATTAGGGTATTTTTCTATAGCATAGGAAAAAGCTTCCAGTGCGGGTACAAAACGTTGCATGTAGTATCTTGATCTTCCCAGTAAAAAATAGGCATCATCGATCTGGTTATTGCGTTCCAGATCATCGATAATCATCGAGTGTTTCTGAATAGCTTTCACCGCTTTTTCCTCTGCTTTTTCAAAATTCTGTGTTACCGGATTTGCTGTCTGTGCCTGTCCGGGCATCGGGATTTCATCTTCTATCTTAAGCGGTTCAATGGGAAGGCGTTCCCAGTAATTGTCCTCATAAGTTTCGTCGAGTATTTTTTTGGCTTCACTAAAGGCTTCATCTCCATTAAAAAGCACATTGAATTTGGCATTCATTTCATGAAATCCACGATTTACGAAAGAATCTTTTTTAGTTGAACAACTAAAGAAAATAAAGAAGATGCCTGTAAAAAAAATATATTTTCGAATCCCTCTCTTCAAAATGTTACCGGTTGGGTTTTTAAAACTTTTTATTAAATGATCATTGTTTTGGGGATGTAAAAGTACAAATAAAATAAAATACTTCAGGCTTTCAGGTAAACTTTGTATTCGGGATAGAGATTACACATTTCTTCTTCCAGTTTTGGAGGAACCAAATTTATAAGGATATAAACAAAAAGGCTAAAGACAGTAAGAAAGAAGGAGGAAAGAAAAAGTGCTGTTGAATTCAGGGTAAAAGTACTGTCAAGGTTGACGTATCTGAGTAATTGTATAGGAATTTGAATTGAAATAATAAAGAGTAAACCCGATTGTTTGATCACCTCATCAAGCATCCATTTTTTACCGGTTCTTTTAAATCTTCTTTTAAGTTTTAAATTGTACCTGAATCCAAATATTACCGGAAAAATAAAGATGATCCAGAATGCAACGATCATTATTAAAATAACATGTCCGGTAAGTTTTAATGTTGAAAAAACAATTAAAGAGATGGTCAGGGTGATGATGATCTTCGGCAGTTTAAAATAGTCTTTAAAGATCTGCCATAAAACTCTCCAGTAACGCTTGTTTACCGCTTTTGATTTGTCTGCAATCACGTCCATAAACCCAAAGACACCAAATTTTTTAAAGGCTTTGTTCTTTGCCTGGTCAAAACTCATACCGGGTTCTTTCTCCCAGATCGCTTCAATATCATTGGCTAGATGATCCACGAGTTCGGTTTGCAGATCGTACCATTCTACAAAATGTGCTCTGGTAAATTTATACAGTTGGTCAATATGTTCCGGGTTGAGTTTCATCCTAAACTTAATTTGGGGTTTACCAGTTTTTGCATGGTTTTGATAAACTCTTCCAGCTCAGCTAGTTTATTAGCGGTTTCTTGGGTACCTTGTTCAGTGAGTTTGTAGTATTTACGCATCCGGTTGCCAATGTTTACAATTTCAACATCCAGTAAACCTTCGGCTTCCAGTTTATGCAAGGCAGGGTAGAGAGCACCTTCGGTGATCTTTAACTCTCCTTTGGTAAGTGCTTTCACTTTTTGGGTAATTTCATAACCATACATTTTATCCTGCTCTTCCAGTAGTTTCAGGATGATGGTTTGTAAGGATCCTTTGTATAGTTTTTGATTTGCCATATACAAATATACATAAAATTCTTATACATAAGAAAATTAGGCATAAAAAATAAAATTTGCCTGACAATGAGACGGGAGTTGAAAGTCCTAAGAATCATTTAAAATTCACCACTCAACATTCAAAACTCATCAATCATATGTTCCGGAGTAAACATTTCATCCTTTAGGGTAAAAGCGATAATTGATTATCAGTGATCTACATATTAAAGTTTATCTGACAATTGTGATTATTTAAATAGGATTTACTCCTCCGGTAAAATTTATCATACAGAAAAGAAGACCTCGAGTTCTTTAAGGGTTTCGGCAGAAGTTTTGATATCTTTTACAGGATTACCTTTATCTAATACCACAATACGCTCGCAGACTTCTGTTATGTGATTCAGGTCATGGCTTGAGATCAGGATGGTGATTTCTTTATTTTCGGTTAAGGTTTTTAGGGTTTTCTTTAAACGGATCTGTGTGGTGGGGTCCAGATTGGCAAAAGGCTCATCCAATACAATAACATCAGGATTACCGATGAGTGCAGCGACGATTCCTGCCTTTTTCTGATTTCCTTTGGAAAGATCACGAAGGTACTTTTTTTGTCCCAGTACTTCTCCGTTAAAAATCTCCGTAAACTGCTGTAAAAAGCTGTCGATATCGGCTCTGTTACGGCTTCTTAATTCGCCCACAAAATAAAAATATTCTTCCGGAGTAAGATAATCTATCAAAAAACTTTCATCGATATAAGATGCTGTAAACGATTTCCAGTCTTCACTTAGATTTACCTGAATTTCCTGATTGATGATGTGCCCGGTAGTGGGTTTGATCAGATCGAGTAGGAGGTTAAAAAAGGTGGTCTTACCAGCACCGTTATTACCTACGAGTCCAAAAGTTTGTCCCTTGGGGATATCCAGATCCTCTATATTTAGTACGGTCTTACCGCTGTATTTTTTAGTAAGTTGGCTTGCTTTTATCATGATATATTTGGTGATTAGGTTGAAATATTAATTTTTCTGATCAAAGGCACTGATGGTTTCATATTTTGCAGCAAGGTATTTTCCACTGATCCATTTCATGATCTTTTGATGAAATGCAATACCAATAGCTCCCAGAGTGATCAGGGTTGCAATTCCGGCATAAAACCCGTAAAATTTATAGGGAAGATAAAAAATTCCCACAGGGAAAACCAAAAGAGGAAAACCAATGATCCATTGTACGGCGCCGGTTCCCTGATAGTTAAAAGCAGCCCGTTGTGAAAGGTCAATTCTCTTTCTGTTAAAGACACCTCCAAACATCAGCACATGTGAGTTCACTCCTACATTATAAACCATGGCTGCAAAATGAATCAGCAAGATATCCCATCCAAAATAGACATAAGGAATACTTAAAACGAATAAAACCACTGAGCTGAGCGACATCAGCAAGAATTTTGAATTCAGATATTTTTTGTACTTGATGTTCTGACTCATCAAGAGTTTGTAATAGGCACTGTCCCAGGCAGGAATGAACTGTCCGAAGTTGATCATAAAAATACCAGTGATAAAAATACCTACAAAAATAAACATTGGAATCATTTTTTGATAGGTCGGATTCGGGTAAAAGAACAATCCGTACAGTAAACCGATAACCACCATGTATAAAGTTGATTTGGAGCGTTTATTTCGCCAGATCATCCTCATATCGAGTTTAAGAAAAGGGGCCATATCCCCAAACCGGCTTGTCCATGACATATCGCTTGACGAAACTATCTTTGCCTTGGTTCTTAACGAGGAATCTACGTAAAGTTTCTTTTTCAGAATATTAAAATTGATATAGAGGAGAGCTGCCAGAATAATAAAAGGAATAAGGATTAATGCAGGATGAGCTGTGATAGCCTCAATAGCTCCGGAAAGTAGTGAAGAAAAGGAGATGATATTAAAATAATTCAGTGCAAACAGGCCACCGGTTAAAAGGATAATAGGAAAAAAAGAGAGCTCGGTTTCTTCCGATTTACTTTCTATAATAAAATTGATAAAATTATTACTAAGAATAAAAATATACATCAAAAGCATCCAGGTGAGTGTGGAAGAAACTTCATACTCTTTATTTATTAAAACTATCCCAAACGGAATTACTGCAAAAAGAGGCAGAAAGTTAAAAAAAGATAGTGCCGATTTACCGAGTACAAAATTTATAATCTTTTTCCGTTTTATGGGTAATGTAAGCAGCGGTTTTACACTCATTACCGGAAGCTTCTGCAAAAAGAAGCGGAACATCAGGTCGAATAGTAGCCAGTAAAAAATAAAATTATTGACAATCTTTAGCGGGTCCTGATCAGGAAATTTTTCTTTTAGTAAAGGGTAGAGTCCGAAGCCGAGCCCGAGAAATATAAAAATAAACTGTAGGGCTAAAACAAACATCAGGATCTTGATGGCAATACTCTTTTGCCAGTAGGAGGAACGGAAAAACTGCTTCCATTCCAAACTTATAAAACGTGAGGTCATAAATTCTGGTTTTGTTTAAGTATCTGTTTTATAAAGTCAAACAATTGAAAAATAAAGCACTTTTTAAACAAACACTAAATGTATGCGTAAAAGTACTATTTGTTACAGAAAAAAGAAATATTTTGAAAATGATTTTTTCATAGACAGGATTATTATGATTGAAACTTTTTAAGATGGCTGATTTGTTGTTTTGTGTTTGATAAATTAAAAGATTGAAGGATTAAAAAATTAAAAGATTGGTTTATTCAGAATGCTTTTTTAACCGCAAGGTTTGCAAAGTATTTTTATCTCTCGTTCATCATTTTAAAATTAGCGTACAACTTTTGACTCAATTCCTGATTACACCAAAAAGAATTATTTTACAGAGAATCACGGAGTAGTTCAGAAATTAGACCTTCGACTTTAGACTTTAAAGATTTTACAAATCACTATCGTTCACACAACTGAATTCATACTCTCCTCCTTAAAAGCTATTGCTAAGGAGGGAAATCTTAAATTTTGAATCTTAAATCAACTCTAATCCCTCTTCGCTTATCGCTGTTTCCTCTAAAAAATATCTGTAAGGATTTACTATTTTTTTATGGTAGAATCAATAAATAAACTCACCATATTCACTGGTAATGGTCAGTTTTTTCTTATCAGAAGCTTCAACTTTTCCAACGATCTGGGCCTCTACGTTAAATGATCTGGATATGGAGATAATATCTTCGGCAATTTCCTTGGGCACATACAATTCCATTCTGTGTCCGCAATTAAAAACCTGGTACATTTCTCTCCAGTTGGTGCCTGATTGCTCCTGAATCAGTTTAAACAGAGGCGGAATCTCGAACATATGGTCTTTGATGATATGAAGTTTATCGATAAAATGAAGGATTTTGGTCTGAGCACCACCACTGCAATGCACCATTCCGTGGATTTCCTTTCTGTGACTTTCAAGGATCTTTTTAATGATCGGGGCATAAGTTCGCGTAGGCGAAAGCACCAGTTTTCCTGCATCGATATCAACGCCTTTGATCTTATCGGTTAATTTAACTTTTCCGGAATAGATCAATTCTTCAGGCACTGAAGCATCAAAACTTTCAGGATATTTCTTGGCGAGGTATTTTGAAAAAACATCATGGCGGGCGCTGGTTAGTCCGTTACTTCCCATGCCTCCGTTGTATTCTGTTTCATAAGTTGCCTGTCCGAAAGAAGCCAATCCCACAATGACATCACCGGCCTGAATATTGGAATTATCAATTACATCGTCGCGTTTCATCCGGGCCGTTACAGTAGAATCTACAATTATGGTTCGCACCAGATCTCCCACATCAGCGGTTTCCCCGCCGGTAGAATAAATAGTGACACCGAATCTTTTTAACTGATCCAGTAATTCTTCACTTCCGTTGATGATGGCCGAGATCACCTCACCCGGAATAAGATTCTTATTACGCCCAATAGTTGAAGAGAGTAAAATATTATCTGTGGCTCCCACGCAAAGCAGATCGTCGATATTCATGATAAGTGCATCCTGGGCAATACCTTTCCATACAGAAATATCACCGGTTTCTTTCCAGTACATATAGGCCAGAGATGATTTTGTTCCGGCACCGTCGGCATGCATAATCACACAATAATCTTCATCACCGGTAAGATGATCCGGAATGATCTTGCAAAAAGCCTTTGGAAATAAACCTTTGTCAATATTTTTAATGGCATTGTGCACATCTTCTTTTTGTGCAGAAACACCCCTTAAATTGTAACGGTTATCGGGTGAACTCATCTTAAAGCAGGTTTTGTTATTATTTCTTTTGAGATAATAAATATAGATATTTTTTACCGTAATCAATAATGGCCTTCCCCTTGTGAAGGATGTCGGCACCGATGATTCCCTGTACAGGATTAGCATCGTGACTGACCAGAGCGGTATTGATATGATTTAGATCGAACAGTATCAAAGGAACTTTATCCAGTTTAAACTTTCCGATATTGATCTTATTCTTTTTGGCGATTTGAGTATCGATCTCAGAATTTCCTGCTCCGCTGGCTTTGTGTTCCGAGGCTTCTGAATTCAGTTTAAAGGTCTCGATATCATCAAATCCAATACAGGAGCCGGAGGCGCCGGTATCCAGTATAAAATTACCTTTTACATCATTGATCTTTGCTTTGATCTCAAAATGATTGGTAATGGTCTTCTTTAGTTTTATACGATGATATCCCTTTTGGGTAAGAAATTCTCTCAGATCATCCATTTTAAATAACCGATTTAAACTGATCGAGGAATCTTACATCGTTTTCATAAAACATTCTGATATCAGGAATTTGATACAACAGCATGGCAATTCTTTCAATTCCCATACCAAAGGCAAATCCGCTGTACTTTTCAGCATCGATGTTGGCATTTTTTAAAACATTGGGATCAACCATTCCACAGCCCATAATTTCAAGCCATCCTGTTCCTTTTGTGATTTTGTAATCGGTTTCGGTTTCAAGCCCCCAGTAAATATCCACCTCGGCACTGGGTTCTGTAAAAGGAAAATAAGAAGGGCGTAAACGGATCTTCGATTTTCCAAACATCTCTTTGGTAAAATACAAAAGGGTTTGTTTTAGATCGGCAAAGGAAACATCGGTATCAATATACAAACCTTCCACCTGGTGGAAGATACAGTGCGCACGGGCTGATATATCTTCATTTCTAAAAACTCTACCCGGAGAAACCGTACGGATGGGTGGTTTGTGATTTTCCATATAACGTACCTGAACAGATGAAGTGTGTGTTCTCAACAAAATATCAGGGTCGGTTTCGATAAAAAAGGTATCCTGCATATCTCTTGCCGGATGGTACTCGGGAAGATTCAGTGCAGTAAAGTTATGCCAGTCATCTTCTATTTCAGGTCCTTCTGATACGGTAAATCCGATACGTGAAAAGATTTCAAGTATCTGA
This sequence comes from Flavobacteriaceae bacterium, assembly GCA_024762795.1. Lineage (GTDB taxonomy): Bacteria > Bacteroidota > Bacteroidia > Flavobacteriales > Flavobacteriaceae > Namhaeicola. The sequence continues at coordinate 69,058 of JANTGS010000002.1, forward strand.
TTTTTTACAATAGAGATCGGATGCCGGGACCCCAGATCCAAAGGTTCTGCCGGACGCGTAAGGTCGCCGTATTTTTTTTCCTCCTGTTTCTGATCTTCAAGAGCTTCCTTTAAAGCATTTACTTTTTCAGTAGCCTCTTTCCTTAATTGATTCAATGCCTGGCCGATTTCTTTTTTTAACGAAACATCCACACTTTTAAAATCATTAAAAAGATCTTTGATAATTCCCTTGCTCCCAAGGAACTTTATTCTGAATTTTTCTACTTCATCTAATGACTTTGCATTGAAATTTTCGATCTCCAGTAGCAGGTCTTGTATCTTTTGCTTCATCTTCACTATAAAATTAGAGCGCAAATTTACATTTTTTTGTAATAATAAACAGCGATTTAAAGGGCAATTTTACAGCTTGTTAAATTCTTCAAAAAAATAAAATAAAAAGACATTTGTCATCTTTTTGTGTTTGTTAATTACATACATTTGCTGTATACAATTCTCAAATTAATAATTTAATTAGCATAAAATTATGAAATCAAAAATTGATGCCTTTATGGAATACGCTAAAAAGCGTAATTCGCATGAACCTGAATTTCTTCAGGCTGTTCATGAAGTAGCAGAAGCTATTATTCCTTTTATTGAAGAAAATCCAACTTACAAAGGAAAAATGTTACTTGAAAGAATGATCGAACCTGAAAGACAGATCATGTTCCGTGTTCCATGGGTAGATGACCAGGGAAAAACCCAGGTTAACAGAGGTTTTCGTGTGGAATTCAATTCGGCTATAGGACCTTACAAAGGGGGATTGCGTTTCCACCCTTCAGTAAATCTTTCAATCTTAAAATTCTTAGGATTTGAACAAGTTTTTAAAAATGCTTTGACTACACTTCCTATGGGAGGTGGTAAAGGAGGTTCTGATTTTGACCCAAAAGGAAAATCAGATAATGAAGTAATGAAATTTACCCAATCATTTATGAGCGAATTGTTCCGTCATATTGGCCCTGATACTGATGTTCCTGCTGGAGATATTGGTGTAGGAGGTCGTGAGATCGGTTTCTTGTTCGGACAATACAAAAGATTGCGTAATGAATTTAGCGGTGTTTTAACCGGTAAATCCTTGTCATTTGGTGGATCATTGATCCGTCCGGAAGCTACAGGTTACGGTACTGTTTATTTTGCTCAGCATATGCTGGATACCAAAAATGATTCTTTTAAAGGAAAAGTGGTTGCTATTTCAGGTTCCGGTAACGTGGCTCAGTATGCTACTGAAAAAGTGATCGAATTAGGCGGTAAAGTAGTTACTTTATCAGATTCAGGAGGATATATCTATGATGAAGAAGGTATTGATACCGATAAACTGGAATATGTAATGGATCTTAAAAATGTTCAAAGAGGAAGAATCTCTGAATATGTTAAAGAATATCCAAATGCAAAATACTTTAAGGGAGAAAGACCTTGGGGTGTTAAAGCTGATGTAGCGCTACCCTGTGCTACCCAGAACGAATTGAATGGTGATGAAGCCAAAACTTTGGTTAAAAACGGAGTGATCTGTGTTGCTGAAGGTGCCAACATGCCTACTACTCCTGAAGGTATTGAAGTATTACAGGGTGCCAATGTGTTATTCTCACCGGGTAAAGCCTCTAACGCGGGTGGTGTGGCAGTTTCCGGATTGGAAATGAGCCAAAACTCTATGCGTTACAGCTGGACACGTGAAGAGGTTGATGCCAAACTTCATAGAATTATGAGTGATATCCATGCTTCTTGTGTAAAATACGGAACTCAGGAAGATGGTCATGTGGATTATGTAAAAGGAGCTAACATTGCCGGATTTGTTAAGGTAGCTGATGCTATGCTGGATCAGGGTATTGTTTAATCGTTATTACTAAAATATTTTATAAAAGGCTGTCTTAAAAGGCAGTCTTTTTTTATTTGACAAAAAAATATCCTTTATTTGTTTTAAATTGCATTAAAATATAAAATCCTTCAGTAAAATGGCCAAAAAAGAACTCCCGGACCTGAGAACTTATAATTTTGAAGAAGTTGCATTTGATAAGCTTATGCAGAAAAGGATCTATAAGGTTTTGATAGTTTGTTCCAACTACGATTATTATATGCTGGAAGAAGACGGGAGAATTGATGAACTTATCTTTAATGAATATACGGCCCTGAGTTTGAGATATCCCCCCAGCTTTATACATGCTTATTCTGTTAGGAAGGCGTTGAAAATACTGAGATCAGACAATATAGATCTTGTCATTACCTGGTTGGATATAGGTAATTACAAAGCCTTTGAAACCTCAAAAAGAATCAAAGAGAGTTTTCCTCATATACCTATTGTGGCTTTGAGTCATTACTCTTCAGAGTTAAGAAAAAAACTGGAGAATGAAGAAGCCAGTGCAATAGATTTTGTTTTTCACTGGAATGGAAATATCGATATCTTCTTCGCCATTGTAAAACTGGTTGAAGATCGTATGAATGCTGAGTACGACATCAATAAGATTGGAGTAAAGGCAATTCTACTGGTTGAAGATTCTTTAAAGTTTTATTCGAGATATTTGCCGCTGATCTATAAAGTAATACTGAAACAAACCGGCGCGCTGATGTCGGAGGGTTTGAACGAACACAGGCGCATGATGGTGATGCGTGGAAGGCCTAAGATCTTGCTGGCCACAACTTATGAAGAAGGAATTGAATTGTTTGAAAAATACAAATCAAATTTACTCGGTGTCATCTCTGATGTAAGTTATTTCCGACAAGGGAAAAGGGATACTGAAGCGGGATTTCATCTTTTGGAATACGTTAGAAAACATTATCGCTATAAGCCTTTTCTGGTACAATCTTCCAGTAAGGAGAATGAAAAGAAAGCTCTCGAGCTCAAAGGAAAGTTCCTGCATAAATACTCTGAAACCCTGGGAGATGATATTAAGAAATACATAACAAAATATTTTTCATTTGGTCAATTTGAGTTTTGGGATCCGGTTCAGAAAAAGGTGGTAGCCGTTGTTAAGGATCTTAACGGACTTCAAAAGACCCTGAATATAGTAAGTTCTGATTCAATAGAATATCACGCCAAGAGAGATGATTATTCCAAGTGGTTGAGGTCCAGAGCGCTGTTTCCGTTAGCCGATCTTTTTAGTAAGGTGGAACATACCGATTTTGATGATGTTGAAGAAATAAGAAAGTTCCTGGTCAATTCGATCAGAGCATACAGAATATTCAGATCCAGAGGAGTTATTGCTAAATTCGACAGAAAAAGGTATGATGAATATCTGGGTTTTGCCAGAATTGGCGACGGAGCACTGGGAGGTAAAGGAAGAGGTTTGGCCTTTATCGATTCGTTTCTGAAAAGGAATAAGTTGTTCAACAAATTTAAAGATGTAAACATTTCTATCCCAAGAACGGTTGTGTTGAGTACCGAGGTTTTTGACGAATTTATGGAAACCCATGAACTTATCAGAATTGCTGCAAAATCAAATATAGACCGATACAGAGATGATGATGAAGCAATTTTAAACAGTTTTATTTCTAAACCTCTGCCTAAATGGGCGATGAAAGATATTCAGGCTTTTCTTAAATTTTCTGATAAACCCATTGCAGTACGTTCTTCAAGTGTATTGGAAGATTCACATTATCAACCTTTTGCAGGTGTTTTTGCTACTTACATGATTCCAAATTGTGATAAGAAAAGAATGCTCGATATGGTATCTAACGCGGTTAAGTCGGTTATGGCCTCTGCTTTTTTCCAGGGAAGTAAAGCTTATATGAAAGCTTCTTCTCATACTATTGAGGAGGATAAAATGGCGGTTATCTTACAGGAAGTTACCGGAAAACAATATAAGGATGTGTATTATCCGAATATTTCCGGTGTGGCAAGATCGATCAATTTTTACCCTATCGAAGATGAAAAATCCAATGAGGGAATTGTCAATATTGCTATGGGGCTGGGAGAGATCATTGTTGGTGGAGGAACAACTTTACGCTTCTCACCTTATCACCCTAAAAAGATTCTTCAGCTTTCTTCTCCCGGAACAACACAAAGGGAAACACAGAAATATTTTTATGCCCTCGATATGAATCCTGATAGTTATAAAGTCTCTGTAAATGAATCGGTAAATAAAAAGAAAATAACCATCAGAAAGGCCAAGGATCATGGTTCATTAAAATTTGTAGCCTCTACCTATGATCTTCAGAATAATGTGATCAGGCCAGGAGTGCTACACGATGGTTTCAGGGTGATCACTTTTGATAATATTTTAAAATATGATAGTTTTCCATTGGCAAAGATCCTGCAAAATCTTTTACGCGTGGGGCAACGGGAAATGAGAAATCCTATAGAAATTGAATTTGCGGTTAATCTCGATGTGCCTAAAGGTCAGCCTAAAGAGTTTAGCTTTCTTCAGATAAGACCTATTGTTGAAACCAATTTTGAAACTAATGTTCTCCCCGAGAATTTTGATATGTCGGAAACTATCATTTATTCAGAATCTGCTCTTGGAAATGGAAATTATGAAGGTATCTACGATTTTGTCTATGTAAAACCGGATACTTTTAACTCTGAGAATACCAAAGAGATAGCAGTTGCAGTGGAAAAGATTAATAAAGAGTTTCTGGCAAAAGATAAAAATTATATTCTGGTGGGTCCCGGCAGATGGGGTTCCAGTGATCCTTGGCTCGGAATTCCTGTCATTTGGCCGCAGATCTCTGCTGCAAAGATCATTGTGGAGGCCGGTTTACATGATTACAGGATAGATCCGAGTCAGGGAACGCATTTCTTCCAGAATTTAACTTCTTTTAAGGTGGGTTATCTTACGATCAATCCTTTTATCAATGATGGTTATTTTGATCTGGATTATCTCAGCGCTCAAAAAGCGGAATACGAAGATGAATATTTAAGGCATATTTGTTTTAAAGAACCTTTAACCATAGTGATTGAAGGAAAAAAGAACAAAGCGGCTATATTTAAAGAGGGATATGTAATTGGGCGGCCTAAAGAACCGCTCGAAGAAAATATCGATGATCTACCGCCTGAAGGATTTATGTAAGAAGGCAGCTTTAAAATTGGAGAATTTTCTGACTTGATTTTAAACAATTTAAAAAATCAGCATTTTTTTATCATATTTATAAAATAACTGATCTGATTTTACTAAAATAAAATCTATTATCAGTAGTTTTGCAGAAGCAATTTGAACTAATTAAAAACAAATTTACATTTTTTACAATGAAACCAAGTGAAATCATTAATAACCTGGAGGCTAAGCATCCGGGGGAAAAAGAGTATTTACAGGCTGTTCAGGAAGTTTTAGAATCAATTGATGCTATTTACAATGAAAATCCGCAATATAAAACAGCCCGGATCATCGAAAGACTGGTTGAGCCCGACCGTATTCTGACTTTCAGAGTTTCATGGGTTGATGATACCGGTAACGTACAAGTAAATTTAGGGTATCGTGTTCAGTTTAATAATGCCATAGGCCCATACAAAGGAGGGATTCGTTTTCACCCCAGTGTGAACCTGAGTATTTTAAAATTCTTAGGCTTTGAACAGATCTTTAAAAATGCTTTAACCACGCTTCCTATGGGAGGTGCCAAGGGAGGTTCCGATTTTAATCCCAAAGGAAAATCTGATAACGAGATCATGAGATTTTGTCAGGCATTTATGCTGGAGCTTTGGAGAATTATTGGTCCTAACACCGATGTGCCTGCAGGCGATATCGGTACAGGAGGAAGAGAAATAGGATTTTTATACGGTATGTATAAAAAATTACAACAGGAAAATTCGGGTGTTCTAACCGGAAAAGGTCTGAATTGGGGAGGAAGTCTAATCCGTCCTGAAGCAACAGGTTTTGGAGCAACTTATTTTACCGATGAAATGCTCAAGTACAACAAGGATTCGTTTAAAGATAAGATTGTAACCATCTCCGGATTTGGTAATGTTGCCTGGGGTGTTGCACTAAAAGTTCTTGAACTTGGTGGTAAAGTAGTTACAATTTCTGGTCCTGACGGTTATATTTATGATGAAGCAGGTCTGGATGAGGAAAAGATCGAATATTTACTCGAACTTCGGGCTTCAAACAATGATATTGTTTCGCCTTATGCGGAAGAATACCCGGAAGCAAAATTCTTCCCTGAGAAAAAACCATGGGAAGTACCTTGCGATATTGCCATGCCTTGTGCTATTCAAAACGAACTGGATGGAAGTGATGCTGATCAACTGGTTAAAAATGGCGTAAAATATGTGGCTGAGGTTTCAAATATGGGATGTACTCCGGAGGCAATTGAAGTATTCCGTAAAGAGAAAATTCCGTTTGCACCGGGTAAAGCGGCCAATGCCGGTGGAGTGGCAGTTTCCGGACTGGAGATGTCGCAAAACGCTATGAAACTGAATTGGACAATAGAAGAAGTAGATGAAAAACTGCTCCGTATTATGAAATCAATCCATGCCGCCTGTATGAAATTCGGTACAGAGGAAGATGGTTTCGTTAATTACGTTAAAGGGGCTAATATTGCCGGATTTATCAAAGTAGCCGATGCAATGCTGGATCAGGGAATAGTTTAATAATTAATACATACGTTTATTAAAAAAGTTTGTCTGTTTGGGCAAACTTTTTTTTTCTCTTATCTTGCAGATTAAAATTTACCGGTATGAATAGTCAATTGCCCGATCTGAATACCTACGAGTTTAGAGAAGTTTCTTTTAAACATTTGATGCAGAATCGTATTTATAATGTTCTGATCATTTGTTCCTTTTACGATTTTTATCTGCTCGAAGAAGACGGAAGAATCGATGAACAGATCTTTGAAGAATATTCGGCCCTGAATCTGCGTTATCCCCCCAACATTTTACATGCGTTCTCGGCAAATAGTGCCAAAACCATTATGGAAACGGATAATATCGATCTGGTTATTGTTTGGCTGGATACGGCTCAGAAAGCAGTAAACATTTCTAATGAGATCAAAGCAAATTTCCCTTTTATTCCCATTGTTGCAATCAGCCATTATTCGGATGAACTGCATAAGCTTTTAGAAAAAAAATATAAGAACAATATAGATTTTGTTTTTCACTGGGATGGCAATGTGAATATTTTTATTGCCATTATCAAACTGGTAGAAGACCGAATGAATGCCGAAAAAGACATCGGAATTATTGGTGTTAAAGCTATTTTGCTGGTTGAAGATTCGATTCGTTTCTATTCGAGATATCTACCATTAATTTATAAGATCCTTTTAAATCAGACGCAGACGTTTATTCAGGATGGTCTCAATGAACACAGAAAGATCATGTCTAAAAGAGGCAGGCCTAAAGTTCTGCTGGCAACAACCTATGAAGAAGGGGTTGATCTCTTTCAGAAATATAAAGAGAATCTTTTAGGAGTTATTTCTGATGTTACGTATTTTAAAGAAGGAAAAAAGAACAAGCAGGCTGGATTTCATTTTTTAGAGTATGTTAGAAAATACGATAAATATTTCCCGGTAATCATTGAATCCTCTGAGGCGAAAAATGAAAAGCGTGCCATTGAACTTCACGCTAAATTTTTACATAAGGAATCGGAAACTCTGGGTCTGGATATTAAAAAGTACATCACCAGATATTTTTCTTTTGGCGATTTTGAGTTCTGGGATCCTGATAAAAAAAAGATCATTAAAAGAGCACACGATCTTAAAAGTTTTCAAAAGGCTTTATCAGAGGTGGCACAAAATTCAATTGTTTATCACTCTAAACGGAATGATTTCTCAAAATGGTTAAAATCGAGAGCGCTTTTCCCGCTGGCCAATTTATTTGCAAAGATCAATTATGAGGATTTTACGCAGGAAGATCATGTGCGTGAATTTTTAGTATCTGCTGTAAAAGCTTTTCGTATTTATCGTTCAAGGGGGATCATCGCTAAATTTGAAAAAGAGCAATACGATGAGTATCTTGTGTTTTCCAGAATCGGAGAGGGAGCCCTAGGAGGAAAAGGAAGGGGTTTGGCTTTTATTGATCTCTTCCTGAAAAGACATAGGATTTCACATAAATTTAAAGATACTATTATTTCCATTCCGAGAACCGTTGTTTTAAGTACTCAGGTTTTTGATGAATTTATGGAGGCAAATGAACTTTGGCCGTATGTGGCAAAGGTAAAGGATGATGAGAAGATCTTGAATGAGTTTATCTCAAAACCTCTGCCTGAATGGTTGATAGAAGATATAAAGGTTTTTCTAAGAACTTTAAATACTCCTGTTGCAATAAGATCATCAAGTGTGCTGGAAGATTCTCTGTTTCAGCCTTTTGCCGGAATTTATTCTACTTTTATGATTCCGAATACTGAGATGGATATCTTTTTGGATAAAGTGGTTACAGCCATCAAATCGGTAATGGCCTCATCTTTTTATAAAAACAGCAGAGCCTATGTAAAGGCTACTTCTCATTCGATGGAAGAGAGCAAGATGGCGGTAATTTTACAGGAAGTAATCGGTGCCCAATATGAAGATGTTTATTACCCGAATATCTCCGGTGTAGCCAGATCGATTAATTTTTATCCTATAGGAGATGAAAAACGAGAGGAAGGTATTGCCAATATAGCGCTCGGACTGGGGGAAATTATTGTGGGAGGAGGAAGATCTTTGCGTTTTTCACCCTATCATCCAAAAAATATACTTCAGCTTACTTCAACCGCAACCGCATTAAAGGAAACCCAGAAATATTTTTACGGGCTCGATATGAATCCGGAGAGTTACCATGTTTCGATCAATGAAGCGGTCAATAAGAAAAAACTCAATCTACGTCAGGCAAAGCATCATAAATCTTTAAAATTCGTGGCTTCAACCTACGATCTGCAAAACAATCGTATTCGTCCGGGTGTTTTTCACGAGGGGCCTAGAGTGATTACCTTTGAGAATATTTTAAGATACGAATTCTTTCCTTTGGCAGAGATCCTTCAGGAGTTGTTAAAAATAGGTCAGGCTGAGATCAGTCATCCCATAGAGATGGAATTTGCCGTAAAACTTGATGTTCCCGCCGGAGAATCCAAGATCTTTAGCTTCCTGCAGATCAGGCCAATTGTTGAGTATAATGACAATATTGATGATCTTATCCCTGAAGAGGTCAATTTAAAAGATACGGTTATTTTTGCTGAGACGGCCATGGGAAATGGCAGTTATGATAATATAAGAGATATTATTTATGTTAAACCCGAAGCATTTAATGCTGCGAAAACTGTTGAAATTGCTGAAACAATTGATCAGTTGAATGAAAAACTTGCAAAAGAGGATAAGAATTATATACTTGTAGGTCCCGGGCGATGGGGTTCCAGTGACCGGTGGCTGGGAATTCCGGTGAACTGGTCCATGGTATCATCAGCAAAGATTATTGTAGAATCGGGACTTGATGATTTTATAATTGATCCGAGTCAGGGAACACATTTTTTTCAAAATATTACTTCTTTTAAAGTAGGTTACCTTACCATCAATCCGCATAGTAACGATGGTTATTTTGATGTGAATTATCTCAACGAAATGGAAGCGATTTATGAAGATGAATTTATTCGTCATGTCAGATTCGAACAGCCTATGCTTATTGTGATCGACGGGAAGAATAACAGAGCTGTAGTATATAAGGAAGGCTATGTGATTCCTAATGCTAATGATATCAACGTGGATGAAATTCCGCCAAGCGGTTTTTTTTGATGTAAATTAAATTAAAGTTCTAATTCAACTCCTACCGGACAATGATCGCTGTGCCGTGCCTTATTCAGGATATAGGCCCGGGACAGATTATTCTTTAAATTTTCACTGGCAAGACAGTAATCTATACGCCAGCCTTTGTTGTTATTTCGAGCATTGGCCCTGTAACTCCACCAGCTGTAATGATGAGGCTTATCATTGAAATATCTAAAGGTATCAATAAATCCGTTTTGTATAAAATTACCGATCCACTCACGCTCAATGGGTAAAAATCCTGAAACATTTTTTAACCTTACCGGATCATGAATATCAATGGTCTGATGACAGATGTTGTAATCACCGCAGATAATAAGCCTGGGAATCTCTTTTTTAAGTTCATTGATGTATTCCTGAAATTCAGCCATGTAATTCAGTTTGAATTCAAGCCGCGAAAGATTAGTACCCGAAGGAAGATAAATGCTCATTACAGAAAACCTGTCAAAATCAAGACGCAGATTTCTCCCTTCAAAGTCCATAGTTTCAATCCCGGTTCCGTATTCAATATGATTAGGTTTTATTTTAGAAAATACTGCCACACCACTATAGCCTTTTTTTTGAGCAGAGAACCAGTAATGGTAGGGATATCCTGCATTTTCGATCAATTCAAGATCTACTTGTTCTTTTCGAGCCTTGGTTTCCTGTATGCATATCACATCAGGTCCGGCAGCATGGAGCCAGTCTAAGAAGCCTTTTTTAATGGCAGCCCGTATTCCATTAACATTATAAGAAATAATCTTCATGATCAAGGCTTGCTTTCGTAAAGATCTCTTAATTTCCGGCGCATAACTTTTCCGGAAGCTGTTCTGGGCAGCAGATCGGTTTTGATCAAACTTGAAACTTTAAAAAGCGGATTCAGTTTTTTTCTTATAATATCTTTGGCCAATTTTAATCTTTCCTCATCACTCAAATCATTTTTCTTTTCTACATAGCAGATTACCAGGTCACTGGGGCCACCTCCTTTTGGTGAAACTGCAACAGCTGCTGATTCTTTTATAAAATCCAGTTGATTGACCACTTCTTCGATCTGTACAGAACTTACCTTTATTCCTCCAAGGTTCATGGCATCATCCACTCGCCCATGCGCCCGGTAATAACCATTTTCAAGTTTTTCGAGTTCATCCCCGTGTCTCCTCAAAATTTTGCCCTTATATTTTGGTGTATCTTTAAAATATACCTCATAGTGATCTTTGTTCAACAGAGCGTTTGAGAGTCCTAAAACAGGAGGAATTATAAACATTTCCCCTTTATCGGTCAACTGATTCTCTTCATTGAGAAGAATAAATTCACCGCCTAAGGCCTGTGAGGAAAAAGCACTGGCAATATTAGGTTGAACTACGGTACTTGTTACATATCCTCCTCCAATTTCTGTACCGCCACAGTATTCTATTACGGGTTTTCCGCCGGCCAGTTGCATCAGATATTCCATTTCTTCAGGATTGGAAACTTCCCCGGTGGAACTGAAGCAATTTATTTTCTCCCAGTTGAGTTTTTCCATACAGCCACTGTTTTTCCAGTGACGAACAATACTGGGTACTACACCGAGCATATTGACTCCGGCCTCTTCAACAAACCGGCCAAAACCTTCATCCAGTGGAGCACCGTAATATAAAGCTATAGAAGCTTTATTGATCAAAGCGGCAAAAACCAGCCAGGGCCCCATCATCCAACCCAGATTGGTAGGCCAGCACACCACGTCGCCTTGATGAATATCGTGATGATAATAGCCGTCTGAAGCTCCTTTTATGGGGGTAATATGAGTCCAGGGGATGGCTTTGGGTTCACCGGTTGTCCCGGAAGAGAATAATACTGTAATGATATCTTCAGGATCTTGTACAACACTTTCAAATAGCTGATCATCACTGAGAAAATGCTTAAAATAGAGATCATTTTCACGCAGGTTTACCCCTGAATCTTTTACTTTTACAACCACTGCTTTGGGAGTTCCCTTTGCCTGAATTACTTTTTGGTATAGGGGCAGGTTCTTACCGGCTCTTTGCAGGATCTCCTGAGTAAAGATCAGTTTGGGTTTTGTAATATTTAGCCGTACCGAAATTTCATTTGGGGTAAAACTGTCGGCAATGGTCACTACCGGATTTCCGGCCTTGATTCCGGCAAGATAAACAGCCACGGCCTCCAGGCTCATCGGCATGTCGATGGCTATAAAATCACCCTTTTTAATATTTAAGTTCCGTAATCCGTTAGCAATTTGGTTTACAAGAATATTGAGTTCTTTCTGACTTACCTTCTGAAGTTTTCCATTCTCTTCCTGATAAATGACTGCAATAGCTTTATCATGATTTTGAAAACAGGAATCTACAATATTAAATCGAGCTCCTTTAAGCCATTCGGGATCTTCAATACCTTTGGAAATATCTAAAACAGAATGGTATTTTTTAGTAAAAAAAATATTGAGATTTTCTACGGTTTGCTGCCAGAAATCTTCTTTTTGATCGGCAGACCATTTCCAGAATTCCTTATAAGAGTCAAAACCATTCTTTTGCATCATCCGGTGGATGTTACTTT
>JANTGS010000003.1 GCA_024762795.1 Flavobacteriaceae bacterium
AAAAAAAAAAGGTTCTATATGGCTCACAGCAGTATCCATGGCTTTGATCGCTTCGCGAGTAAGCGCTTCAGTTAAAAAGATGTCTTTTCCGTAATATTCTTCCAAATTGGGAACCGCCCAGGGCTCCAGTCTTTTTATGCCGTTTCCATAATTATCTGTACCGAGATAGCTTCCGGGTTGCCCGGCCCCTGTACCCCCGATATTTACATCAAATCCAATATTTAAAGGATTGGCACCAATGCTTCCTCTGGCACCAAAATGAGCCTTACCAACGTGGATGGTGTAATACCCTGCTTTTTGTAAAAGTTTAGGCAGGGGAGTGGCATATACCGCATGCGGATCTCCGGCAACAGGACTCAAACCGTTCATATTCCATTGAGGAATGATCAGCGATTTATGATTCTTTTCCATACCATGAATATGATCCTTTGCCGAAGTCCAGTTGGTTGCCCGGTGACTGGCGGCATTCATGCCGGTCATCAAACTAACCCTTGTGGGCGTACAAACCGGTGTGGCATAGGCCTGTGTGAATTTCAAACCGTCTTTTGCCAGGCGTTCCATATTGGGAGTGTGATAGCGCTTATTAAAAGGAGTTATTTGATCCCAAAAGGGTAAGGAAGTATCCTGCCAGCCCATATCATCTACTAAAAAAACAATGATATTTGGATTTTCCAGATTTCTATTTTTATTTTGAGCTATTCCTGAAATATTGAAAAATATTAAGAACAGGATAAAAATGGATAAAGATATTTTCATAATTTTATCAAAGTTAAAATATTTACTATTCCATTAAAACCAGGTAGAACTAAAATTTTTATAGGTTAGTTTTGGATACACCCATATAGCATGATCTCCGGAAACACCATCGTTCATATCATCAACGATCAGCTCGAGATTATGAATTCCTTTTACAGGGATCTTTACCGGAACAGCTGTCGTTCCGTCAATAATCTTCTTACTTCTCCATAATGTTTTTCCATCGCCTTTGATCTCAAAACGAACAGATCCCTTACCGATGGATTCGGGGGTATTTCCAATCCCAAAGAATTTCTTTTTATTTTGATCTTCTCTGTAGAACAGTTTAGTGCCATCCCCCAAAGCATTAAATTTTAAGTCTTCCGGAATTTTCTGTGGATCCTGTATTCCAACCAATGCTTTAAAGGTATCTGCTTCTCCATTTAAAAAGATAAGGATTCTGCTTTTGGACAGGGTGCCGATCCCTTTTTTATATTCTTTGCCGCCAATCCTGATTTTTTCACTGTTGATCGCCCTGTCTTTTTGTGGAGTCCACCAGGCTTGGTCCACATATTTCAGATTGAGATCAGAGAGGTAAATGAATTCCTTTGTCTCCTGTACGAAAAACGTGAACGGTAAAAAGAAAAAGATAAGATTTGAAAGATCTTTCATTGCTAATTTGTCAGTTTAAGGTTTTTATCAAGGGAATATGTTTTTCCTTTTTTCATATTCAGAACCGTTTCTTTTCCCTCGTAAACAATTTTCTTTTTTTGATTGGAATTGCTTTTTAAAGTAAGTTTATCCAGTATTCCGTTTTCCCAGTTAAAACTTACTGTAATATTTCCACGGGCTTTTAAACCGCTGATCGTTCCATTCTTCCAGTTAGGAGGCAGGGTGGGCAAAATTCTAATAAAGCCTTCATGAGATTGCATCAGTAGTTCTGCTACGGCAGCTGTATAACCAAAATTTCCATCGATCTGGAATGGAGGGTGCATATCGAACATATTGTCGGCAAGAGAGATTTGCATAAATTTCCTGATATTATCTTCAGCTTCCTTCTTTTCAAACAAACGGGCATTGAGGTTGATCATCCATACCCTGCTCCAGCCGGTACCTGCGCCACCGTATTTTAAGCGGTAAGCAATGGTTTTCTTGGCAGCTTCAAAAGCTTCCGGATTTTTATCATAGCTGATCTGGTTGCCGGGATGAAGTGCATATAAATGCGACATATGCCGGTGACCTTTTTCCGCTTCTCCATAAGGTTCATTCCATTCCAGAATTCTTCCATCATTTCCAATGAGTATTCCGGGATGTAATTTTGATCTTTTCTGTTTGACCTCATTGATAAATTTATCATTATAACCTAAGATCTCGGCAGCTTTGATCACATTGTCAAAAACTTCTGTAATGATCTGGTGACCCATAGCACTTCCGAAGGAAACGGCGGCTGGTTTGCTATCTTTAGCAATATAGGAATTCTCCGGTGATGTTTCCGGTGAGGAAACCCAGGTTTGTGTTTTGTCATCCCAAACCAGCCAATCCAGATAAAATTCGGCAATTGATTTCATAAACGGATAAGCACGATCTTTTAAAAAATCCTCGTCTTGAGTATACTGATAGTGTTCCCAGTAATGTTGAGCGGTCCATCCACCTCCATGAATCCACGCGCCCCAGTAAGCTCGTTCTGCACGCATCCAGGGTGTTGCCCAAAGATCGGTTGTATGGTGTATCACAGCCCCTCTGTCGATACCATATTGCTCTTTTGCTGTAATTTCTCCCCGTTTTTCTACCCTGTCGAGCAGATCAAAAAAAGGCTGATGCAGTTCACTCAGATTGGTTACTTCTGCAGGCCAGTAATTCATTTGTAAGTTGATGTTCAGATGGTAATCGGCATTCCAGGGTGCCTGAATATTTTTGTTCCAGATTCCCTGTAAATTGGCAGGATTTGTACCGGGCCTTGAAGAGGAGATCAAAAGATATCTTCCGTATTGAAACAATTTTGCTGCCAGATCAGGATCATCCCGGCCCTCTTTGACCCTTTTTAGCCTTTTGTCTGTTGGTAATTTATTCAACTCGTGTCCTCCCAAATCCAGTCTGGCCCGGTTGTAAAAGTGCTGATAATCCTTAATATGTCTTTTGAGTAATTCTTCAAAAGATCTGTTACTCAATGTTTTAAGTATTTTGATATTCTTTTCTTTATAATTATCCTGATAAAATGAAGTGTTGGCAACTAAAAATAAAGTGGCTTTTTTTACTCCTTTTAGGATGAGAGTTCCGTTTTTGGCTTCAATTGTACCGGAATTGACATTGACCTTTAATCGACTTTCAAATTTGACGCCGTAATCTATCGGAAAAGGTTTAGAGAATTTTTTACCGCCATACTGGGTAACCCTGCCTTCCATGACCAATTCATTTTTTGAAGGTGTTGAAATTTTAACGGTTTTATGACCATGATCATCAGGCCGGTTCAATCTCAGGGTAAAGTTCATCCCTTTCTTATCTGATGTGGTCAATTCTATCGCTAGCAAATCATCAGCTGCTGAAGAAAAAACACTTTCGGAATACCGGTTTCCTTCAGAAGTATAATTTATGGTAACCAGCGCATCATTCAAATTCAGACCCCTTGTGTAGTTCTCAATCTTCCTTTCTTTATCAAAATCTATAAAAAGATCCCCCAGGGTTTGATGAGATCGTACGATCGATTTGTAGGAGAAATCCTCAACGATCTCTTTATCGGCTTTATGAGCTTCTCCATTTTTAATAAGAGTTCTTATTCTTTTTAAATCCTCAGCATTCCCTTTGGAGTTTCCCCAGTCTGGCCCTCCTGACCACATAGAATCTTCATTCAATTGAATTCTCTCTTTGTATGGGGAGCCGAAGACCATAGCTCCGAGTCTGCCATTTCCAACAGGTAAGGCTTGCATCCAGTTTTCTGCCGGTTGCTCATACCAAAATGAGTTCTTTAATTTTTGATCCTGTGACAAGGCTGAAACCGAGATCAAAACAGTTGTAAGCAGGATGATCTTTTGGGTTATCCCTATTTTTCTTCGATCCATAATCTGTTAAATTTAATAATGTGATTATCTTTAGGTTTTACCTCAAGTGATATATTGTAAAAACCTGGTTTATTTATATTTATACTGCCGGTATTATAATTGTTAAAGCTGTCTATTACCCATGCCGAATTGGGTTCACCAACGGTTTTTCCTGTAATTTGTAACTTATGTTTTAATTCTTGTCCGGCTGTTTTTATCAACAGGATATCTTTACCCGGTTTTTCTTCCTGAAAGCTGTAAGAGGCATCAACTTTATATGTTCCCGGTTTATCAAAATAGATCTTCCATGTATATTTACTATCTTCTTCTATAATCAATCGTTGAGGTATCGTACCATATCTACTTGGAGATAAGATCTTTGTGCTGCCTTTAGAATTGATCGTATTTAAAGGGGTTAATGCATAACCTCCACCGGTAGATTCTCCTACGAGTCCTTTTACTATTTCCGGTTTGTGGTCAAATTCCATAACTAATACCGAAACGTATGGGTCGGGTAAATCAACCGGTAAGCTGATCCGGGTAACCACAGCCTGATGCGTAAACGGTATAGGTGTTTTTAATTTGTCCTTCAGTAAATAGATCTTAGAGGGTTTTGACTGAATTGCAGTGACTCTTAATTGTTTGTCAAGCGGCCAGTTAAACACATGAAGATAGATTTTGGTCTTTCCGTTTTCAGTTTTAGTTGTAATTCTTCCCCAATCGTGCAGATCTGAACGCAGATCAAAAGCACCACTCTTATAAACAGATTCGCCATTTGTTTTTAACCAGTTTCCTATTTTTTCAAACCGGTCGGTAATCTCGTAAGGGATCTCACCATTAGCACGCGGGCCGATGTTAAGCATATAGTTGCCATTCAAACTTACATTATTGATCAGATTTTGTAATATTTTTGATGTAGCGTTCCACTGATTTTCAGTTGCATGAAATCCCCAGGAATGGGCAACAGTACCGGCAGTCTGCCAGGGATAATCTAGCTTTTCTTTTCCCAGCTGGTTATCGCCCAGTGTTCTGAAATCGATATCGTTGTCTTCATCAACTGAAAGTCCCAGACGAGAATTGATCAGGCAGTTGGGTTGTAGTTCTCTAATCAGATCTTTCAGCTGCAAAAGCTGTTTTTTAGTAACGATCGTTTTAGAGTGGGGAATCCACATATCAAACCACATGATACTTATATCACCGTAATTGGTCAGCAGTTCACGTACCTGAGGAATGACTTTTTCCTGCCAGTATTGATCGTATTCTTTTTGTGTAAGTCCGGAAAGTTCTTTGTTATGATCCCATCCGTATTTGTGTTGCCAGTCGATCCAGTGCGAATAGTAGAGTCCCAGTTTTATTCCGTGTTTTTTACAGGCAACAGACAATTCTTTAATAAGATCCCTTTTGGGTGAAGTATAATTTCCAAGATCGTAATCAGAAACTTTACTGTCCCATAAGGCAAAGCCATCATGGTGCTTGGCCGTAATGGTTAGGTACTTCATTCCGGCTTTTTTAGCCAGGAGTACCCATTGTTCTGGGTCAATTTCATCCCATTGAATCCGGTTGATCAGAGAAATATAGTCTTTGGTATCTATCCGGTTCCGGTACTGGATCCATTCCGCATAATTATTGTTGTTTCTTATCTTTTCTCCATGCCAGTAACCTTCAGCTGCGCTGTAAAGTCCGAAGTGGATAAACATTCCAAACCGGTCGTTGACAAACCACTGAACTCTTTCTGTTGTTTTTTGTGCATTGATCTTCCCAAAGCTCAGAAAAAGAAGCAGGCTTATACTTATTATTCTTTTTAATTGTGAGCACACTTTATATAATTCATTTAGGTCAATCAAAAATAAATTAAATTTAATGTTAAAAGAAAAAAATGGTATAAACGTACCTTCTGAGGGGTTAAATGACATAGAATTGAAATTTAAGATAAAAGAAAAAAGAAAAAGATAAAAGGGTTTGTTTAATTCAAAATAAAAGTTTTAAAATTTGTCTATTGGTACTAGCTTTGGTCAATGTATCGATTGAATTGAGCAAATTGTTTTGAGCATAGGCTGGCATAAAACTACCGGATATTATAAAAAAACCAAGAATTATTTTAAGTAGTTTTATAAAAAGAAAATATTTTGATCAATGACGATTTATAGTAAGAATCTGTAATTTACAGAAAGAAGATACGATTTTCTGTTGCCTATTAAACCTGCTTCAGAACGTAACATCCAGCGTTTGTTAATTTGATATTGTAACCCGATCAAACCGTTCCACAATTGTTTTACCTGCTTGTCCATTCCGTAACGGATAATGGCTTCCCCATCAGCAACTACCAGTCTTTCTCCAATAGCTTTCATCAACAGATATTTGGGTTTAATTTTATCCTGGGGAGGAAGTGACTCATAGAAATCCAGTAATTCCTGTCCTTTTCCATTCATTTGCTCAACAGGTATGGCATCTCCCAGTTTGATCTCTCCCGAGGATTCAGAGCTCATCTTAACACGCATCCCGCCAACCCAAAGGGCTAGATTACTTTCGGGTTTGTGTTTAAATACAAAAGTGTGTCCTAAACGAAGTCCTAATACATTTACCATAACGGGTTTGTCAAGAAGTTCGGGTTTGTTCCACGTCCAGTTAGCATCTACAGAGATCCATACCGGACCAAGTCCGCCCGCCCCCATGATTCCGATTCCGGCGGTCGAAATACTTTGATCTACAATAGAAGTAAATTCAACCGGTGCAGTAAGATTGACCTCTGTATGCGATTTTCCCCATCCGAAAATGCCATAAACATTCAGAAAAGGAAAGATCCATAAGTCGGGCCGTACATTCAAGGAGTAGGAGCTATTAGAATTATCACCAAAACTGATAAAGTCAACAGGGGTTAACGGAATATCTTTTTCATCGGTTTTTAATCCCAGCTGAAAATTATCAATGACGATACCTTGTTTGGTCCAAAAATAATTCCCCATAATTCCGGCAGGATAAGGAATATCAAATCCTTTTTCATAGGATTTTTGTCCCCATACCGGAAATTTATAATCGTACGTTACATTTTTTAAGCTGTCTTTATAGGCTTCATGTTTGCTCATGATTGTTGTAGATGCGTATTGTGCATTTCCTAAAAGAGGAATCAGCATAAAGAGTATAGAAAATTGTAATACTTTATATTTTTGAATGATCATAATGTAAATTTTATTTAAATGGATTTTCAAATGTAAATTAAAACTTGGGATATTTTCAGATAAAAGGATAATTTCCTTCTTTTTTTTACCTCGATCTTAAAAGATGAAAAGAGGAAAATTCTTAATCATCTCTGCTGCGTAGGCAGGCGAACTTTAGAAATAGGGTAAGGTTAAATAATTGCATCTTTTTTATTGTGTTTAAACTATGATTCTTATATCGGATTTAAAGATAATATTTTTTATCAGTTAGACAGCTCAGAATTTATTGTCTTACTGATCAGTCATGATAATCAGTAGGATTACGAATCAGATCCTCTTCTAAATTACTGACAATCAATATATTCTTTAGGGTAAGAGGCGAAAATTGATTGTTAGTTATTTACATATTAAAGTTTGTCGGACAACAGTGATAAGGATTATAAAAAAGGAACCTTATTGAAAAAAATATTTTTTTGGAATACCCTCATCCATCCATTGATAATGATTTTTATAAATAATTTATTGTAAACATTGGTAAATTATACACTTACCCAAAATAAAAGATATTATAAGAATTTATTAGCTGCTTTTAACAACTTCATCAACTAAGAAATCGCTTTAAATCTAATTGTTTTTTACAAATCAGACATCTTTTACAGTTTTTTTTCTTAAGCCAGAAACCCTATAAATAAAAGGATTTCATAACACATTTACATATATCATATAATAATTCATGATTTATTGCCATATTCATTTTGATTATATATTTATTTTATTATATTTGTAGACTGAGTGCTTAGTCAGTTTATTATGAAAATAGAAAAATCTGTTAAAGAAAAGAAGAATGCAAAAAAAGATATTGTTCAAATTGCAATGAAAATGTTTGCTGAAAATGGATATCATAAAACTTCAACAGCAGCAATTTGTAAAAAACTTAACATTTCTTCGGGACTACTCTTTTATCATTTCAGCAGTAAAGAAAAATTATTGAATGCAATTATTGATCTTATTATTTCTAAGATAGATATTATATTAAATCAAACTTCAAATTCCGATCCAAGAATTGAGTTAGAATACATTATTGATGCTTTTATGGTTTCCTTAAAAAAGGATAGGCAATTTTGGGATTTGTATATGGCCCTTTTATATCAACCGGACACAAAAGAACTCATATTAGCAAGGGTGTTGGAACATTCAAAACAATTTAGGAGAGCTATTTATGAATTATTAAAAAAGATGGGGAGTAAAAATCCAAGTATTGACTCTTTTGATTTCGAGGTTTTTAGGGTTGGAATATTTGCTTCTTATTTAGCAAATCACGATGAGCAATTATTAGAAAAATCTTGTAAAAGACTGAAAAATAAATATTTAATAAATTACTAATTCATCTAAATATAATTATTATGACTAAAAATTTATTTGCTTTTCTAATTTTTTCCTTTATTACCGGAATGATCTTCTCTCAAGGAGGAGTAAAAGGAAAAATTACTGATGAGAATGGGAGTGGGATTCCATTGGTTGACGTCTACATCAAAAGTTTGTCTAAAGGAGTTACGACCGCTGACAATGGAACTTTTGAAATTTTAAACTTGAATAATGGAACATACGACTTGAATATTTCCTCTTTGGGATATTATACAATATCTAAGAATATTACTATTGATAATAGTGTTTTAGATCTTGGTACTATTGTTTTACAAACAAGTACACAAGTAATGGATGAAGTTGTTATTTCTGGTTCAAGGAAATTAGAAAAAATAACCGAATCTCCTGCAACCATTAGTGTCTTGAGTGTCAAACAAATTCAAAATTTTGCCGGGAGTACCGATGAATTGTTTGCACAACAGAAAGGAGTAGATTTTGGAAGAATCGGAGCTTTTATTAGTGCTGTTAATATTAGAGGATTCAACAGTGCATTTAATCCAAAAATGTTACAATTAGATGATAACCGTTATTCTACATTGATTGCAACCGGTTTGGCTTTTGGACCAATGAGTCCTATGATTAAAGAGGATATTGAAAGAATAGAAACGGTATTAGGACCTTCTTCTGCACTGTATGGACCTAATGCCCTGAATGGTTTAATCAATACAATTTCAAAGTCGCCTTATAAATATGAGGGTACTGATATTGTTTTGGGCGCCGGTTCAAATAGTTTACTCAGTGCAAGACTTAGACATGCAAAAAAATTAGGTAAAAATGATAGATGGGCTTATAAAATTACTGGAGAATATACAAAAGGTAAAGAAATTAACTGGACAGATTCGGTTTATGTACCTGGTGCAGTGCTAGGACAACCTGAAATGGCGAAAGTTGGTAAGCCTGAAGTTGATCTGGACAGAGATGTTGAATTTATTAAAGGACAAGCTTCTTTATATTATAGACCGACAGAAACAAGTGAAGTAGGGGTAACTTATGGTGCTAGTCAAAGTAATTTTTTATCTATAACAAATACCGGTAGAAACTCAATCAATGACTGGCGAATATCCTTTTTACAAGCAACTTTTAAATCTGATCATTGGTTTGGGCAGTTATATAAAACATGGAGTAAAACAGATGATACATTTAACAACGATACAAGAACACAAAACTACTGGATACTTATTGCACAGGGAGTTTCACATGAAGATGCTTTAGAAGAATCCAAAACCGGACCTGGAGCCATTACACCAACCTTTAAGGATCACTCCAACAGATTGAATTCAGAATTACAGTATAATAATCAATGGAATAATTTAGATTTAATTGTAGGGGTTCAATATCAAAGAGATAATGCCGACAGTAAACATACCTATTTATTAGATGAAGATGGACCTATTCATATAGATCAACTTGGATTTTATGGACAATTAAGATATGCTTTAGGTGATTCCGGATGGAAATTGATTGCGGCAGCACGCGGAGATAATCATGATTTATTCGGCTTTAATTTCTTACCAAAAGCCGGTGTTACCTATACCAGAGAAAATGGAACATGGCGTTTGACTTATGGTAAGGGATTTGCAACTCCAACGATTTTAAATACAAATATGAGTCTGTTTGGTGGATTAGTACTTGGTAATGGTGTTGGATTTACTTTATCTGATGGATCAAAAGTTAAACCATTGGTTCCGGAAACTGTTCAGACCATTGAAGGAGGGTATAAAGGACACTTCGCTGAAGGTAAGCTATACCTTGATGTAAATGCTTATTACAATATTTCAGATGATTTCATGAGTCCTCTTACAAATATTGCTCCAAACGCATTTGTTGATGGAACTGTAGTAACCCAGCGTGGAAATGAACCCATAGAAAACTTTACAGCTGGTTTAGCGCCAGGAGTTTTAGATCCGGGAGCTTTTATTCTAACTTATAAGAATTTTGGTCATGTAAATACATATGGTCTTGACCTTGGTTTGGTTTATTATATTTCAAATCATTACAATATCTCAATGAATTACTCATATTTTGATTATATTTTGGATAAAGATGATATGGCAAATGATGGAAATGGTGACGGTGAGGTTACTCAATTAGATTTGCCAATAAACACTCCAAAGAATAAACTAAGTACAGCATTTAATGTTACCTATGATAAGTTTTATGGAGCCTTGTTATCAAGGTGGGTGCAAAAATATGATTTCTTTTCAGGAGGAGCTGCCGCAGCAAAAACAAACAAAGATCTTATATTCAACGGAGATCCGGTTATTGAAGATCATTTAGTTGGAAAAAAATGGAATTATGGACAACTGGGAGGATTCTACATGAGTATAAATGCCGGCTACAGATTTAGTAAAACATTTAGTCTCGGTGCTTACTTAAATAACTTTGTAGGATCAGGAAACTATGAATTTATCACGGCTCCACCAGTTGAAACCTTATATGGAATCGAACTAAAAATTTCATTGTAGATTTATGATAATTTGAGTTAATTTTACTAAAGAATGTCGGTTAAAACCGGCATTCTTTAACTTTCAATGTAAACTGTAATTATCAACAAGTTTTAGGTAATTAAGTTTCTATCCTTTTTAAGAAGGAGTTTAGGAAATTACTCATTCAATTGTAAACTTTCTAAAAAATAAAAATGGTGTTAGCTTGGATACTTTTTATATTTTATTTGTTGGGAACTTCTTATTTGGGGTATCTTGGTTATAAAAAAACTGAAGGGTTTAGTAGTTTTGCAATTGGGAAAGGAGACCTTTCTCCACTTGTTGTTGGTGTTACACTTGCGGCAAGTACAGCCTCAGCAGCAACATTTATAATTAATCCCGGGTTTGTATATGTAGATGGATTATCAGCATGGATAAATATGGTGCTGGGAACATTTACAGGTATTATGTTTATGCTGTCAATACTTTCATTTAAATTTAGAAGAATAGGTGAGAAAATGAAGGCACTTACAGTACCGGATTGGATAGGGAAAAGATATAATTCAAAAGCCTTTTCTCTTTATTTTGCCTTTATAAACCTTTTGTCATTTGCGTTTGTGGTATTGTTAGTTGGAGGAATCTCTATAGTGATGCAAAAATTATTGGGTGTTGATAATGTTGTTGCTTTGATTATAACTCTTGTATTTGTAACAGGTTATGTGTTTTTTGGAGGCACCTACGCTCATGTTTATACAAATATGTTACAGGGTTTTTTAATGATCATCGTGACTTTAGTAATACTTTGGTCGGGAATTCAATTAGTTTTAAAATCTGGAGATCCTGGTTTTCTTCAACAAATCTATAATGAAGATCCTAATTTATTAGCCTGGATTAATAAAGAAGGTTCGCTATTTAACGATTTCTTTTCAATCTATGTTACCGGTTTTTTTATAGGTGCAGCAGTCGTCTCTCAACCTCATATCCTAACCAAGGCATTATATGTAAAGTCGGATCAAGCGGTAAAAAAATATCTTTGGGTCTTCGGTATAATCTTATTTTTATTTCTTTTATTGGCAACAGTTGGCTTCTTTGCCCATATCAGTGTACCTTCATCAAAATTTATAGATGATACCACCGGAATATTCAGGCAAGATCTGGTAATGATTGTTTATCTCTTAAACACATTTCCTGATTGGGTCTTTACGTTGATTAGTATTGTGCTACTGGCGGCAGCTATGTCTACCTTGGATGGTCTTTTGGTTAGTATTTCAACAATTACGGCAAACGATCTTATCACAAACCTAATAGATAAGTTTTCTAAAAAAGAAATGAATGAAGAATTAAAAATGAAAATAGCATTTAAATTGAGTCATGTTGTTTTAGTTATCATAGCAATTCTTGTATTCTGGGTTAATCTAAATCCCCCTAAATTACTAGGTATATACGGACAGGTTGGGGTTTATGGAATGGTATTGGCTGCTTTAGCACCTCTATTGATAGGTATCTTATTCAAAAAAGTATCTTTAAGATTGGTGTGGATCAGTTCAATTCTTTCAGTTCTAATTCATTTTTTACTTTATTTTTATGGATATGACCTATTTCCTAACTCAAATTTCACTTTTAAAAATCCTGCAGTAACTGCAACAATAGCCATTTTAATTGCAGTTATACCGCCCTTAATAATTAGTTACTTTTTTAGTAAAAAAGAATTGAGGTCTGTAATAGTTGAATAAAAAAGAAAAATATAAATATCAGTTTAAAAAGATAAATTAATATGTCAAAAAAGATACAAATAATAGGAGCATATAATACAAAATTCGGAAATCTCGAAGAGCAAACTATTTACAGCTTATATGAAGAAGCTGCAAAGGGAGCAATCAAAGATGCCGGAATCAATGTTAATGATATTGACGCTGTTTTTGTTGGAAATTACAGTGGAGGAAGTTTTAATAATCAGGAACATATTGCACCCTTTGGTGTAAATATATTACCTGAACTTAGGCATAAGCCCATGTATAGAACAGAGAATGCCTGTGCTTCGGGTACTTCTGCTATACATTTAGGAGAAATGGCAATTCAATCAGGAAAAGCAAAAAAAGTTTTGGTTGTTGGAGTTGAGAAAATGAATTCATTAGATACAAAAAATACGGCTTTGGCCTTGGCAAAAGCATCATATTGGGCAAAAGAAGGAACAAAAGGTTATACTTTTCCCGGATTATTTGCAGAATATGCTAAAGGATGGATGAAACATTATGGTTATGATGAGGATTTTCTTAAAGGTTATCTGGCCGAAATATCTTCAAAAGCATACAATTTTGGATCTCAAAATCCATTAGCACATTTACAAAAAGCGAGAAGTAAGGAAGAAATATTGAATATTCCGGATGAGAAGAATCCAATGATTGCTTATCCGTTAAGATTACATGATTGCTCTTTGATCTCTGATGGTGCTGCAGCGGTAATTTTATCCTCTGATAAAACTGATAAATCAGTTGAAATTGCAGCTACAAGTAGTGCAAGTGATTATTTGAATATTGTTGGCAGTAATAGAAATAACTATTTTCTTGATGGTGCTGCCGAAGCTGCAAAAAAAGCTTTTGAAGAGGCAAATATGACTATAAATGATATTCAGGTAGCCGAGGTGCATGATTGTTTTACAATCACAGAACTTTTAATATACAGTGCTCTGGGTTTGGCAGAGAAAGGAAAAGAATTTGAGGCCTTAGAAAACAAAGATGTATACTTAGGAGGGCGATGTGTGATAAATCCCTCGGGAGGTTTAAAGGCTAAAGGTCATCCTGTTGGAGCAACAGGGGTGTCTATGCACGCTTTGATGTATAAACAATTAACCGATAATGCCATTGGTGTTCAGGTGGAAAATGCTAAAGCAGGCCTGATATTAAACATTGGAGGATCCGGTGCAACTAATATGGTATCTATTTTAAAAAGAAATTGATTAAACGATTTAATATGAACAGGAATGCAAAAATAATAGCTTCCGGAATGTTTGTCCCTGAAAAAATTGTTCCAAACAGTTTTTTTAATGAATTATTAGGAGAAAATGTTAGTGATTGGCTCGAAGAGAAAGTTGAAATATATGAAAGGAGATGGTGTAGTGAAAATGAGTCGACAGCTGATTTATGTGTCAATGCTGCAAACGATGTTTTAAAAAATGCCAATTTAGATCCTAATGATATTGATCTAATCATCATATCTACTGATACTCCTGAATATATTTCACCATCCACTTCAACGATTGTTCAGCATAGAATCGGAGCTATGAATACAGGTACTTTTGATCTGAACTCGGCTTGTGCCGGATTTGTAACAGCATTAGATACCGGAGCAAAATATATTCGTGCCGATAAAAAATATAAATATGTGATGGTAATCGGGGCTTATGCCATGTCGAAATATTTAAATCTGGAAGACAAAAATACAGTTTCACTCTTTGCTGATGGTGCGGCTGCTTTTATTTTGAAATCTGTTGAAGCAGATCACGAGGGTTTTCTTGCCGGAAATTTAAAAACTCAGGGGCAATATGCCGATTGGATGGGAATTTTTGGCGGAGGGACCAAATATCCTATGGGTCATAAGGCTGTAGATGAAAAGTTGAATAAACTGAAATTTGTCAAACGCTTTCCAAGTGAATTGAATCCTACAATGTGGAGTGAAATGATCAAAGAACTTTGCGACGAAATTGGAGTAACCCCTAAGGATATTAACCACTTTTTTATCAGCCAATTAAATATTCGTGCTTTAAGAGAGACCATGGATCTATTAGGACTTGATATGAGTAATACCGCAACGATTATGCATAAATACGCGTATACAGGTTCTGCCTGTATTCCTATGGCTTTTCACCTGACTCAAAAGCAAAATAAGATCAAAAAAGGTGATTTAGTGATGTTTGTTGGTTCGGGTGGCGGTTTGTCTTTTGCTGCTTCGGTTTTTAGAATGTAATTCATTTAAGATAAGATCTGACCGTAAAATCATAATACTTTAAAATTAATAATTAAAAATATAGAAAAATGGAAATAAAAAACAAAGTAGCTGTAATAACCGGTGGTGCCAGTGGTATAGGAGCTGCCAGCGCAATTCAACTGGCTCAAAAGGGAGCCAAAATAGTTATAGCAGATCTGAATGAAGAAGGTCTGAATGAAACCTTAGGTAAAATTAGAGAATCTGGTGGCGAAGCTATTGCAGTAAAAACCAATGTAACTCTTGAAGAGGATGTAAAAAATTTAATGGATAAAGCCATAGACGCTTTTGGTTCCATAAATATTGTCATTCCTTCTGCAGGAATCTTTAAAGACTCATTTATGGTCAGTCCAGACAGGGAAACCGGAAAGGTCAAACGTTTTATGAGTACTGAAAATTTTATGGCAGTGATCAATGTTAATCTATTAGGTACTTTTCTAACGCTTAGAGAAGCTTCTAAAAGAATGATTGATCAAAAATGGGAAGGTATTTTATTTACCATATCATCGATAAATAAAGAAGGACAAATCGGGCAATTAAATTATAGTTCAACCAAAGCTGCTGTTGCCTTATGGCCTAAAATACTGGTGGGTGAATTTCATGCTAAAAAAGTAAAAGATATAAGGGTTGTTGGAATCGCTCCCGGTTATGTGGAGACTCCAATTCTGTTGGGTATGAAACCAGAAGTATTAGAATCAATTGTAAAAGATGTGGCTATTGGCAGGTTAGTAAAAACTAAAGAAATTGTCGATTCAATTGCTTTTTCTATCGAAAATGATGCTGTAACCGGTACGACACTCGAAATAAGCGGTGGAGTTATTTCAAAAGGTCTGGCGAAATAATAAGCATATCATGATGAAAACATCTGTTTTATTAACTCTATTCGGTAGGTCCAAAAAGACAAAAGAATACAGAAACGTTTCTGTAAGCGATTTTGGCAAAAATCCGGGTAATCTAAAAATGTTTCAATATGTTCCGGAAAGTTTAAAAAATAATGCTCCTTTGGTTATTGTTTTGCATGGGTGCTTTCAAAATGCAAATGCTATTGCCGTACAAAGTGGGTGGAATAAACTTGCCGATGAAAACGGTTTTATGGTAATTTATCCTCAACAAAAATTTTCTAACAACTTTAAAAAATGTTTTAACTGGTACATGGAAAGTGATATGGAAAGAGGTAAAGGTGAAGTAGCATCTATTAAACAAATGATCGACTTTGCTGTTAATGAGAATAAAATTGACAAGAATAGAGTCTTTATTACGGGTCTATCAGCCGGTGGAGCAATGACTTCAGTTATGTTGGCTATTTATCCTGAAACCTTTAATGCAGGAGCAGTAATGTCTGGAATACCTTTTGGAGAGGTTAAAGATCTAAAATCAGGATTGAATGCTATGAAAGGTGAACATACTAAAACAGGTAAAGAATGGTCTGAATATATAAAAGCTATTAACACTGAATTTAAAGGGGATTATCCCAGACTTGCTCTATTTCATGGTATTAATGATCCATTTGTGGCTATTATAAATTCAGAAGAAATGGCAAAGCAATATGTTGATCTACATCATATTAAGACTGATCCTGAAATCATTAAGGATTTTGAAAATAATCCTAAGGTTTTTTTAAAGAGATACAAAAATAACAGCAATGAGGATATAGTTTTATTGTATTCTATTGATATGAAACATGGAATATCTATAGCTGTAGGTGAAAAGAAGAATTATGGAGGAAAAAAATCAACTTTTGCGTATGATACAAATTTTCATGCTCCTTTTTGGGCCTCAAAATTTTTCGGTATTATTAAATAAAACAAGAATCAACATTCAATACTTAATAGAGTATTTTTAAATGTAAAACAAACTAATTTAATGGAAAATAATTATACGGTTAAAGTTAACAATTCTTCAGAGTTCAATTTTGATCAAGATCATTTAAATGAGCTTAATGCAGTTAAAGAAAAAGCTTCAGTATACCATATTCTTAATGAACATAAAGCACTGACAGCTGAAGTTACTCACAAAGATTTTGATGAGAGGCTCTATACTATTCGTTTGAATAATAATATTTACAAAGTAAAGATTGATACTCCACTAGATCAAATGATTAAGGAACTTGGGTTTTCAGTAGGAAGTTCTAAAAAACAAAATGATATCAAAGCACCAATGCCCGGAATCATTATTGGAATTGAAGTTAATGAAGGTGATTGTATAAAAGAGGGAGACACGCTTCTCATTTTAGAAGCCATGAAAATGGAAAATGCAATATTAAGCACGATAGATGCAACTGTAAAATCTATAAAGGTGAAGGCCGGTGATAAGGTAGAAAAGAACAAACTGCTAATTGAATTAGAATAACTTTTGAAAAATAAATGATGAAAAAAATATTAATTGCCAATCGTGGAGAAATTGCCTTACGGGTTATGCAAACAGCAAAAAAGATGGGAATTAAAACAGTTGCTGTTTATTCGGATATTGATAGAAATGCACCTCATGTAAGATTTGCAGATGAAGCTGTATGCATTGGGGAAAACCCATCTAATCAATCTTATTTGTTAGGAGATAAAATAATCGAAGTTGCAAAAAAACTTAATGTAGACGGTATTCATCCCGGTTATGGTTTTTTAAGTGAAAATGCCTCTTTTGCTGATGCTGTTGAAAAGAGTGATATCATCTTTATTGGTCCTCAATCAACCTCCATTCGTATGATGGGAGACAAGCTCGCTGCAAAGGATGCTGTAAAAAATTATGATATTCCAATGGTTCCGGGTGTGGATCATGCCATTACTAATATTAAAGAGGCCAAAAAGATTGCTGAAAAGATCGGTTTTCCAATTTTGATCAAGGCTGCTGCCGGTGGTGGTGGAAAAGGGATGAGAATTGTTGAAAACACAGAAGAATTTGAATCGCAAATGGAAAGAGCAGTTAGTGAAGCAACATCGGCTTTTGGTGACGGTTCTGTTTTTATTGAAAAATATGTAACCTCGCCACGTCATATAGAAATTCAGGTTTTGGCAGATAAGCATGGTAATATTGTCCATCTTTTTGAAAGAGAATGCAGTGTACAACGCAGGCATCAAAAAGTGGTGGAAGAAGCACCTTCCTCTGTCTTAACACCTGAAATGAGAGAAAAAATGGGAGCAGCCGCAATTAATGTGGCAAGATCATGTGATTATGTTGGTGCCGGAACGGTTGAATTTTTAGTAGACAGCAAGATGAATTTCTACTTTTTAGAAATGAATACCCGTTTGCAGGTAGAGCATCCGGTAACAGAGTTGATTTCGGGAATTGATTTAGTAGAACAACAAATAAAAGTAGCCCGTGGTGAAAAACTGGAAATCACTCAAGAAGATCTAAAGATCCATGGGCATGCGGTAGAATTACGGATTTATGCCGAAGATTCTTTAAATGATTTTATGCCAAATGTAGGTACACTCGAAGTTTATAAAACTCCAAAAGGGGAAAATATTAGATTGGATGATGGATATGAGGAAGGAATGGAAATACCCATTTACTATGATCCAATGATTTCAAAACTGGTTACTTATGGTAAAAACCGAATAGAAGCTATTCAATTAATGATTGAAGCAATTGAACAGTACAAAGTAGAAGGAGTACAAACTACCTTGCCATTTGGAAAATTTGTTTGCGAACATGAGGCATTCCAATCCGGTAATTTTGACACCCATTTTGTAAAGAATTATTACGCTGCAGAGAAATTAAAATCTGAGTTTGATAAAGAAGCAAAAATTGCTGCTCTTCTTGGATTAAAACTCTATCTGGAAGATCAAAAAAAATTAAGAATTCCTAATTCTACATTAAAAAACTAAGTCTATGCAAGATAAGAAAGATAAACTATTAAAAAGAAGAGTCGAAGCAAAAGTTGGTGGTGGAATTGACCGGATTAAAAAACAGCATCAAAATAAAAAACTAACAGCAAGAGAACGAATTGAGTATATTCTTGATGAAGGTTCTTTTGAAGAAATGGATATGTTTGTAACACATCGAACCAGTGATTTCGGCATGGACAAACAACTTATTTATGGAGATGGGGTTGTTACCGGATATGGTACGATTAACAACAGGTTGGTCTATATTTACTCACAAGATTTTACTGTTTTCGGAGGCTCTTTATCGGAGACCCATGCCGAGAAAATATGTAAAATAATGGACCTTGCAGTAAAAGTAGGAGCACCCGTCATTGGCTTAAACGATTCCGGTGGTGCCAGAATTCAGGAAGGAGTTCGATCGCTGGGTGCTTATGCAGACATATTTTACAGAAATGTACAATGTTCAGGAGTTATACCACAGATATCTGCCATTATGGGACCTTGTGCAGGCGGTGCTGTATATTCACCGGCTATGACCGATTTTACACTGATGATCGAAGAATCCAGTTATATGTTTGTTACCGGACCGAATGTGGTAAAAACAGTAACCAATGAAGAGGTGACTTCTGAAGAATTGGGAGGAGCAAGCTCACATTCAACAAAATCGGGTGTGGCTCACTTTACATCAGCCAATGATGTGCAAGGTTTATTGGATATAAAAAAATTATTAAGTTATATTCCTCAAAACAATCAGGAAAAAGCTCCAGATCTTCCTTATGAAATAGGAGATGAGCTTAGAATTGAATTAGAACATATTATTCCGAAGGACATCCACAAGCCGTACGATATCAAGGATATTATAAAAGGTATCTGCGATGACGATTCTTTCTATGAGGTCCATAAAGATTATGCCGAAAATATTGTGGTTGGCTTTGCTAGACTTGCTGGAAAGAGTGTTGGGATTGTTGCCAATCAACCATTGTTTTTAGCTGGGGTTTTAGATGTTAACAGTTCAAAAAAAGCTGCAAGATTTGTTCGTTTTTGCGATTCATTTAATATTCCATTGTTGGTTTTAGAAGATGTACCCGGATTTTTACCGGGAACTGATCAGGAATGGCAGGGCATTATCGTCCACGGGGCAAAATTATTGTATGCCTTTAGCGAGGCAAGCGTTCCAAGAATTACTGTGATTATCCGTAAAGCTTATGGAGGTGCTTATGATGTAATGAATTCAAAACACATTGGAGCTGATATGAATTTTGCATGGCCAACCGCAGAAATAGCTGTTATGGGAGCAAAGGGAGCCAGCGAGATTATTTTTAAAAAAGAAATTGAAAATGCTGAAGATCCCGTTGCCAAATGGAAAGAAAAAGAAGCCGAGTATGCTTATAAATTTGCAGATCCTTATCGGGCAGCACGCAGAGGATTTGTAGATGAGGTTATATTACCCAAGAATACAAGAAGAAAACTGATCAAGGCTTTTGCCATGCTGGAAGGCAAAAAAATTGACAGGCCCAAAAGAAAACACGGTAATATCCCCTTGTAGATAGCTAAGAAAAATAGGATCAATTCTGTTTTGGAGAAATAATCCAAAAAGAATTTTTAAAAGATGTTTTTAATATGAGTGATAAGAAAAATTTATTTAATGAGTTTTCATCTGTAAGCTCTAATCAATGGAAAGAAAAAATCATCGCTGATCTGAAAGGCGCTGATTATAATAAAACATTGCTCACGCATACGTTGGAAGGAATTACGATCCTGCCTTTCTATCATCGGGATAATTACAGAGAATTAGAAATTCCTAACGAGAAAAAAGGGTTTCAAATTTGTCAGTCAATACTAATTAAGGAAGAAAATGAAGCAAATTATTTAGCATTGAATGCTGTAAAACAAGGTGCGGATTGTGTCCAATTTATTGTAAATAAGATATTTGACCATAAAACTGTTCTACAGGGACTTGAAGAGGTTACAATCTATTTTCGTTTTCTTTTTTTTGATTCTGTTTTTATTACAGAGCTGGTAAAATCATACAAGAAACTAAACCTGTATTTAAATATTGACCCTGTTGGAAATCTTGTAAAAACAGGAAACTGGTTTAATAACAAACAAGCAGATTTTGCAGTAATCAAATCTTTCCTTCAGGCAAAGAATGATCATATTACGGTTTTGGGTGTAGATGTTACCCAATATCAAAATGCTGGTGCAAATGCTGTTCAACAGGTTGCTTATGCTCTTGCCCATGCAAGCGAATACCTGAACTTTATCGATGAAAATAAAATCAATACTGTAAAAAAGATACTTTTTAATTTTTCAACAGGAAGCAATTATTTCTTCGAAATTGCCAAATTAAGAGCTTTTAGGTATTTGTGGAACCTTTTAATAAATGAGTACAAATTTGAGATTGAAGCAACTATTTATACCGTACCAACAAGTCGTAATAAAACACTTTTCGATTACCATGTGAATATGCTTAGAACCACTTCTGAAAATATGAGTTCAGTTTTAGGTGGAGCAGATATAATAAGCAATGTTTCCTTTGATCATATTTTTCATAAAAAAAATGAATTTGGCGAAAGAATTGCCCGTAACCAGTTGATTATATTAAAAGAAGAAAGTAAAATCAAAAATGGCCGTGCAACCCGGGGCTCCTATTATATTGAGGATATTACCTATGAAATAGCAGAAAAATCTTTAGAATTTTTAAAAGATATTGAGAACAATGGAGGTTTTATAAAACAACTGTATGAAGGGAGTATTCAACAAAAAATCATTAAAAATGCTCATAAAGAACAGGATCTGTTTGACGAGGGTAAGCTGATTTTGCTTGGAACAAATAAATATCTGAATACAAAAGACAGTATAAAAGATATTCGAAAGAATTATCATTCCAAAACAGAGCATAAATCCAAAACTTTGATACAACCAATAGTAACCAAACGATTGGCAGAAAACTTAGAGGCGAAAAGATTGGAGAGTGAATACTGATATGAATGAGTTATAAAAAAATCAGAATGAATAAAAAAATGTCAAGAAGAAATATCCAAAATATAAAAATCAAAAGCCGAGAGGGCAAGAATAGAACCAAAGATTTTGTTGCCGGGATAAAACCGTACCTTCGAGGGCCTTATTCAACTATGTATGTTCGCCGACCGTGGACTATTAGACAGTATGCAGGGTTTTCTACAGCAGAAGAGAGCAATGCTTTTTATCGAAGAAATCTGGCGGCAGGTCAAAAAGGTTTATCTGTAGCATTCGACCTGGCCACTCACCGGGGTTATGATTCTGATCATGAAAGAGTACGTGGTGATGTTGGAAAAGCAGGGGTTGCGATTGATTCTGTTGAAGATATGAAAATCTTGTTCAACGAAATTCCCTTGGAAAAAATGTCTGTTTCCATGACCATGAATGGAGCGGTTCTGCCAATATTGGCTTTTTATATTGTGGCAGCAGAAGAACAAGGAGTAGAGCAGGAATTACTTTCCGGAACTATTCAAAATGATATTTTAAAGGAGTTTATGGTACGAAACACTTATATCTATCCTCCATCTCCTTCCATGAAAATCATAGCAGATATTTTTAAATACACGGCTAAAAATATGCCCAAATTCAACAGTATTTCCATATCAGGCTATCATATGCAGGAAGCAGGGGCAACTCCGGTAATAGAGTTGGCATACACTCTTGCTGACGGTCTGGAATATATCAGAACAGGTATCGAATCGGGAATGGATATTGATACGTTTGCTCCCCGATTATCTTTTTTCTGGGCAATAGGAATGGATCATTTTACTGAAATTGCCAAATTAAGAGCCGGCAGATTATTATGGGCAAAGATTGTTCAGAGATTTAATCCTAAAAATCAAAAATCTCTTGCCTTGCGTACCCATTGTCAAACCAGTGGCTGGAGTTTAACAGCGCAGGATCCGTTTAATAACGTTACCCGTACAGCAATAGAGGCTATGGCTGCTGCTTTTGGCGGAACACAATCTTTACATACCAATGCCTTGGATGAAGCGATTGCCCTCCCAACAGATTTTTCAGCAAGAATTGCCAGAAATACACAAATCTATTTGCAAGAGGAAACCAATATCACTAAAACTGTTGATCCATGGGCAGGAAGTATTCTGTTAGAAAATTATACCAATGAAATTGCTCAAAAGGCGTGGAGTCTGATAGAGGAAGTGGAAAATTTAGGGGGTATGACCAAAGCTATAGAAAAAGGTATTCCGAAAATGAGAATTGAAGAGGCTGCAGCAAGAAAACAAGCCAGAATTGATAGCGGAGAAGATATTATTGTTGGTGTAAATAAATATAAATTAAAAGAAGAAGAACCAATCGATATATTAGAAGTGGATAATGAATCGGTAAGAAATTCTCAGATAAAAAGACTTGAACAGCTAAAAGCCTCGAGAGATAAACTGAGGGTTAAAGAATCATTAGATACGTTAACCTATGCTGCAAAAACAGGAGAAGGAAATTTATTGGATTTAGCCGTAATAGCAGCCAGAAACAGAGCTACCTTAGGGGAAATCTCAGAAGCCTTGGAAAAAGTTTTTAAACGGTATAAAGCACATATTAATACAATAACCGGTGTTTACGGAAAAGAGATTGAGGGTGATAAAAGCTTTCAGGAAACGATGGAATTATCAGATAAGTTTGCAAAAATTGAAGGCCGAAGGCCTAGGATCATGGTTGCAAAAATGGGACAGGACGGCCATGACCGGGGTGCAAAAGTGGTAGCTACCGGTTTTGCTGATCTTGGCTTTGATGTAGATGTTGCTCCCTTATTTCAAACTCCGGAGGAAGTAGCAAAACAAGCTATAGAGAATGATGTGCATGTGCTTGGAGTTTCTTCACTGGCCGCAGGTCATAAAACATTAATACCTCAGGTAATTGAAGAACTGAGAAAATTTGGCAGGGAAGATATTCTGGTAACAGCAGGAGGTGTTATTCCTCCTCAGGATCATCAGTTTTTAAAGGATAAAGGGGTAGTTGGAGTTTTTGGTCCCGGAACAAAAATCAGCAAGTCAGCTAATGATATTTTGAAATGTTTATTAAATTAATATATTAAAAATGAATAATATGCATGCAGCAGATTTATTAACCAACAGGGTTAGATTAACGCCCGATAAAGAGGCTATCTACGATTATGATAATGATAAAAGATATACTTATAAAGAATTTAATGAAAGAGTTAACCGTGTTGCCAATTTTTTAAAAGATAAATTAGGAATACAAAAAGGAGATCGTGTTTCGTTCTATGCCTATAATTCAATTACTTATTTGGATGTTCTATATGCTGTTGGAAAAATAGGAGCTATAATTGCTCCCCTAAACTGGAGGCTGACTGTTCCGGAATTGGCATATATAACAAATGATTCTCTTCCTAAAGTCATTTTTGTTGGGCCGGAATGGATTGAGCAATTCAAAGAGCTCCGTAAACTTACTCATATTCAAAATATTGTAGCCATAGATGGGGCAAATATAGATGGTGCTTTGAACTATGATGAAGAGCTTAAAAAATCATCGGTCGAAGAACCACTACGGCCTGATGATCTAAATGGGGAAGACACCTATTGTATTATGTATACTTCAGGTACAACAGGACGTCCCAAAGGAGCTATGATTCCTCATAGGCAAGTCTTATGGAACGTGATTAATTTACCTGTTTCGTGGGGTTTAAATGAAAATGATGTAACTTTAATTTTTCTTCCTTTATTTCATGCAGGAGGATTGTTTGGTTATCTTACGCCTTTACTTTATATAGGCGGCAGAATTGTTCTAATCAAAACTTTTGATGCAGATAATACATTGAAATTGATGGAAAGTGAAGAGTGTACTGTCCAGCTTGGTGTACCTACTATTTACCAAATGTGGTATGAAAGTAATTATTTTAAGAAAGTTGATTTAAGTAAAATGAATTATTTTATTGTTGGAGGCGCGCCAATTCCAAAACCACTAATGGAATTATGGGTTCATGATAAAAATATTACTTTCCGACAAGGTTATGGGTTGACGGAAGTTGGACCAAATTGTTTTTCAATGACCAACAAGGAAGCTAAATTAAAAATAGGCTCAATAGGTAAACCCATCTTTCACAGCCAGGTAAAACTTGTTGATGAAAATAATAATGAAGTGCCATTGGGTGAACCAGGAGAATTAATAATAAAAGGTCCGCATGTTTGTAAAGGGTATTGGAATAATTCTGAAGCAACAAA
This sequence comes from Flavobacteriaceae bacterium, assembly GCA_024762795.1. GTDB lineage: Bacteria > Bacteroidota > Bacteroidia > Flavobacteriales > Flavobacteriaceae > Namhaeicola. The sequence continues at coordinate 24,794 of JANTGS010000003.1, forward strand.
GAAGGCTTTGGTTGATGGTTGGTTCTATACAGGAGATATGGCAAGAATGGATAATGATGGATTTTTTTATATTGCAGGTAGAGCAAAAGATATGATTATCTCTGGAGGTGAAAATATTTATTGTGCTGAAGTTGAGGCTGTTTTTAATGATCATGAAGCTGTTAAAAAATGTGCACTGATCGGTAAGCCGCATGAAAAATGGGGTGAGGTAGGACTTATGATTGTTGAATTGAAACAAAATAAGATGGTAACAAAAGAAGAATTAATCGAATTTACTCAAAAATATATTGCTAAATTTAAGATCCCAAAAGAGATTGAATTTATTGATAAGTTACCGGAAGTTACATTGGGTAAAACTGATAAAAAAGCACTTAAGGAAAAATATTTAACAATCTGAAAGGGGCTAATAAAATATTAACAATATGTAATTTATAAAATAATTAAAAATGGTAGAAAGAGCAAAACCAACAAAAAGCGGATATCTGAATATCCCTAATGAAAATATTAGAATATACTGGGACTATTTTGGAGAAGGTAAAAAAGAAGTTTGCGTTTTTATGAATGGTCTGGCTATGCTAACCGAAGGTTGGTATACATCTGTGCCAAAAGTCTATCCTGAATTTGATGTTCTTCTATTTGATTACAGAGGACAAGGTAAATCAACAAGAGATGATGCGCCATATTCTATTAGTGACTTTGCTGATTACTGTGCTATGATATTGGATGAATTAAAAATAGATAAGGTTCATACTCAGGGAGTATCTTATGGAGGTTTTATTGCTGCTGATTTTGGAAGACTACATCCAGACAGGCTTTATACACAAACTCTGTCAGGAATACTTTTAACCCCCGAACTGATGTTTCAACCCTGGTATCAGAATCTTTCATTAGATTTTTATAACAATGCTTTAAAAATTGATAAAGAGTTTTTTAATTTATATACAAAGTATTTATATGAGAAAACCTTTAGTGAGAAATTTATCAGAATGCTAACTGAAGAGAGAATTGAAAGAATGAGGACTAAATTCTATGAGAACTATAAAGATAGTCTTCACAGTATAATCAGACTTACAGAAGCCCAGGACCCATTCTTTGAGAAGATTAAAAACGGTAAAAGTGATTATAGTCAATGTAAAGCACCCACCTTAATTATTGCCGGAGAGCATGATAGAGCGATACCGGTCTGGATGCAGGAAAAACTTTTGGATATCTATGAAGATTCCAGAATGTATATTCTTCCTGAAACCGGGCATCTAACCTATTTTGAAGAAAGTGAAATATTTTGGGAAAATTTCTTGGCAGTTGCCAGAAATAAATCACTGAATTATAATATTGAAATTAATAATAGATTAGACTATTTGGTACCCGGTCAAAGAGCAAAATATATTGGGGTTCCTTCTAATAAAATACATGAAAGATTTAATCCTAAATAGATGAAATATGGAATTACAATTAAAAGATGGGGGAACTCTTTATTATGAAATTCATGGAGAAGGTGAACCTCTAATTATTATGAATGGTTTAATGATGACTTGTGGGAGTTGGTATGAACTGATCCCTCACTTATCTCGCAACAACCAGTTGATCCTTTTCGATTTTAGAGACCAGTTGAAGTCTTCCAAGCTAGAGCATGGTTATCAAGCAAATGTTCATAGTGAGGATGTCATTCAATTACTAAATCATTTAAAGATTGATAAGGTCAATATGTTTGGTGTATCCTATGGAGGGCAGGTTTCTTTAGACTTTGCGATTAAGTATCAGGACAGGTTGAGTAGACTTATGCTAATGTCTATTGGCCCAAAAGCTACCAACTATCTTCGGGCAATAGGGGAGTCATGGGAGGAAGCAGCAAAACTGGGTGATGCTGAAAAATTCTTCACAATTGGTATGCCTTTTGTATATGCACCCAATTTCTATGCTACACATCTTGAATGGCTTGAAACAAGAAAAGAGATGTTTAAAAATTTTCTGAATAAGGAATGGTTTGATTCCTTCCTGCGTCTTTCTTATAGTGCAAAGAATTTTGATTACACTAATGATATTAAGAAAATTAAGGTTCCGTCTTTGATGGTTTGTGGAGATGCAGATCAATTAACTACGGTTAATGAAATGAAACAAATGGCTGCTCAGATGGATAATTCAACTGTATTAGTAATTCCGGATGCAGGTCATGGTGCTATTTTAGAAAAACAAAAGTCATTTGTTACTGCTATCAATGGTTTTTTAGCCAGTGATTTTAGTAGGAGTTAAAAAAGTATTTTATATATCTATTTACCTTTTTCAATTTTGATGGAGATATTGAGTAACTGTACGGAAATAGTCTCTGAGTAACTCAGTGATTCTTCGTGCAACTTAGTGAAATAATTCTTTTATAGACAAACATAAAAACAAAACAACAAACAGTTTTTTTTGTGAGATCTTAGGAGATTTATGATACATTGATGCTGTGATACGGTGAAGCAGTGTGCTACCTATGGGGATGTCTCTCAGGTGGCCGGATTTATCGGAGGAATCTCAACTCTCCTTTTTTTAAAAAGTAATATCCTTAAAGAAAATTTATTGAAAAGAATTAACAATTTGCTGTAATCTATTTTAATACATTATATTTGTCATGTTATACCCAAAAGGTATAAATTGCTAAGAAGAAGCTGATGGTAAAACGTTGGCTTTTCTTTTTAAATTGGTAAGAATTTGTAAAAAAACAGTAATTAATTTGGTAACTAAATTTAATTTAGTTTTAAATAATTGTATTTTTACACCTTTAAAAATCATAGGATTTAATGGGAAAAATTATAGCAATTGCTAATCAGAAGGGGGGCGTAGGGAAAACTACAACTACCGTTAATCTTGCTGCATCATTGGGAGTTCTTGAAAAAAAAGTTCTGCTGATCGATGCTGATCCTCAGGCGAATGCAACTTCTGGATTAGGAATTGATGTGGAAAGTGTTAAAAAAGGAACCTATCAGGTGCTCCTGCATGAAGCCTCTGTTAAAGACAGCATTCAAAAAACAACTTCCCCAAATGTGGATATAGTACCTTCGCATATCGATCTGGTTGCCACCGAAATAGAGCTGGTAGATATAGAGAATCGTGAATATATGCTGAGGGAATCCGTAAAGGAGATCAAAGACCTCTATGATTATATTCTGATAGATTGTGCTCCTTCATTGGGTTTGATCACTCTGAATGCACTTACCGCTGCTGACTCGGTGATCATCCCGATACAATGTGAGTATTATGCTTTGGAAGGTCTGGGTAAACTGCTCAATACTATAAAAAGTGTCCAGAAAGTTCATAATCCTGATCTGGAGATTGAAGGAATGTTGCTTACCATGTACGATTCGAGATTACGTTTATCCAATCAGGTGGTCAATGAAGTAAAAAAGCATTTTCAAAATATGGTTTTTAAAACCATTATTCAAAGAAATATTCGCTTAGGTGAAGCACCGAGTTACGGGGAGAGCATTATCGCTTATGACGCAACTAGTAAAGGAGCCGTGAATTATCTCAACCTGGCCCATGAAATATTAAAAAAGAACAACAAGGATGGCTAAAGCTATAAAGAAACAGGCTCTGGGCAGAGGATTATCTGCTTTATTAAAAGATGATACACAGGATATCATGTCGGTAAAAGATAAAAATGCCGATAAACTTATTGGAAATATCATTGAGGTAGAGTTGGAGGCTATTACTGAAAATCCGTTTCAGCCCCGAACTAATTTTAACGAGGAAGCACTGCGTGAACTGGCAAGTTCTATCAGTGAATTAGGGGTCATACAGCCTATTACAGTTAGAAAACTGGAAGGAAATCAGTTTCAGCTGGTGAGTGGTGAACGTCGATTTAGGGCGTCAAAGCTTATCGGGCTTAAAACCATTCCTGCTTATATCAGAATAGCCAATGACCAGGAGATGCTGGAAATGGCCCTTGTTGAAAATATTCAGCGAAGTGATCTTGATCCCATCGAGATTGCACTTTCTTATCAGCAATTGATCGATGAGGTTAAACTGACGCAGGAAGAGTTGAGCAGAAGGGTAGGAAAAAACAGGTCAACTGTTGCTAATTTTTTACGTTTGTTAAAATTAGATCCTATCATTCAAACCGGTATCCGTGACGGATTTCTGAGTATGGGGCATGGAAGGGCACTGATCAATATTTCAGACCCTGAAAAACAACTGGAGATCTACGAAAATATCCTTAAAAATAAATTATCAGTGCGACAAACGGAGCAACTGGTAAAGAAATTTAAGGAAAATGGTTCAATAGAAACAAAAACTCCGGTTGCAAAAGAAATTCCCAAATTCATTAAAAAGCATTTAAAAGATATCAATAGTTTTTTTGGTCATAAAATCGATGTGAAGGTGTCAGGAAAAGATAAAGGGAAGATCATTATTCCTTTTCATTCGGAAGAAGATTTTTTACGTATCAAGAAATTACTTGAATAAATGTTAAAAACCACGGTTTATAGCGCTTTTATAATTTTTCTTTTCTGGAATACTTATTCCGGTCAGGCACAAAACAATGGTTTAAATATTGATATTGATTCAACTTACCAGGGAGTGGCTATGGATCCGCTTTCCCCTGCAAGAGCTGCCTTTTACTCGGCGGTTTTACCGGGCCTCGGGCAAGCCTATAATAAAAAATACTGGAAAATTCCTATTGTTTACGGGGCAATTGGTACCGGGGTTTATTTTTATTTAAACAATAAAAATCTGCTTAAACGCTATCAGACAGCCTATAAACAAAGAATAGCGGGATATCCGGACGAATTTGACGGTGTAGATCCGAATCCGTATGTGAGTAATGATGGTTTGATCCGGGCGCAGGATGTGTTGACTAAAAACAGAGATCTGGCTTTATTTATTACGATAGGTTTGTATGCTTTAAATATAATTGAGGCCAATGTAGATGCGCATCTTGACGATAAAGCCTTCAATACAAACCTATCTTTAAGGCCTTCTTTTTATATACATCCGATTGATAACAATCTGGTATCAGGAATTAGTTTAAGTTTTGATTTTTAATAAATGAGAATAGCATTATTAGGATATGGTAAAATGGGGAAAACCATTGAAAAGATCGCTGAAAAGCGTGGTCATCAAATTGTGATTAGGGCTGATAAAGATACAGAGCCTTATCATATCGGTGATGCGGAGGTAGCCATAGATTTCAGTGTGCCCGATTCGGCATTTGATAATATTATAAATTGTATTGAGCATGGAGTGCCCGTTGTTTCCGGTACCACAGGATGGCTGGAAAAATATGACGAAGTAGTTGATCTTTGTAAGAAAAAAGAAGGAGCTTTTCTATATGCTTCAAATTTTAGTGTGGGTGTAAATATTTTCTTTAAATTAAATGAATATCTCGCTCAACTCATCTCAAAAGCTGAGGGCTATCATGCCTCGATCACAGAAGTGCATCATATTCATAAATTGGATGCTCCAAGCGGAACGGCTATTTCTCTGGCAGAACAAATTCTAAGCAAGACACATTATAAAAAATGGACCCTGACCGATGATACCGTTCAGGGAAAGGATCTTTCCGGAGATGATTTACCCATTTATGCAAAAAGAGAAGGCGAAGTACCCGGAATTCACGATGTGAGGTATAAATCGGAATTTGACCAGATTAGTATTCGCCATGAGGCAGACTCCCGTGAGGGTTTTGCTCTGGGTGCTGTGATCGCAGCAGAATGGATTGTTGGGAAAACGGGTGTTTTTAATATGAATGATGTATTGGATATTTAAGAAAAGAAAGTAATATTGCAGATTCAAATTGTAACAATATCGGTTTGAGTCCTACTAATTATTTATAACAGAATTGAAATTATAAAATTATGACATATCAACAGTGGTTTATTTTCTTTTTGGTTGTTCAGTTGATCCATTTTCTCGGAACCTGGAAATTATATGTAAAAGCAGGAAGAAAATCCTGGGAAGCAGCAATACCTGTGTATAATGCAGTTGTGCTGATGAAGATCATCAACCGGCCGAAGTGGTGGGTATTTCTTTTATTTTTACCTATTATTAATTTACTGATGTTTCCGGTAATCTGGGTGGAAACCATCAGGAGTTTTGGCAGAAACAGCCGTGCAGATACTTTTCTGGTGATCTTTACACTGGGATTCTATATTTATTACATCAATTATATGATTGATGTTAAATATATAGAGAACAGAAGCTTAAAACCCAAGAGTGAGGTTGGTGAATGGGTAAGTTCTATTGTTTTTGCCATTGTTGCTGCAACTATAGTTCATACCTATATCATGCAGCCCTATACCATTCCCACTTCTTCGCTGGAAAAATCCTTGTTGATAGGGGATTTTCTGTTTGTAAGTAAATTTCACTATGGTGCCAGGGTGCCTATGACCACAGTGGCGGCTCCTATGGTTCACGATACTTTACCCTTATTACATATAAGGTCTTATTTAAATCATCCACAGTTGCCTTATATGCGTTTGCCTGCTTTACAGAAGATCAAACGCAATGAAATTGTGGTATTTAACTGGCCTGTGGATACGGTGGAACAATTCTTTAAAAAGACCAACAGGAAGATAAGAAAACCTATTGATAAAAAATCTAATTATGTAAAGCGTTGTGTGGGAATACCGGGTGATTCGCTGCAGATCAAAGACGGGTATATTTACATCAACGGGAAAAGAACTGTATTGCCCGACAGGGCTAAGCCTCAGTATTATTTCGATGTAAATACCGGCGGACAGGCATTGAGTATCAATCAGCTGAAAAATAAATTCCATGTGAGGGAAGGAGGAAGACTTCAAAATGGTAATTATATCTTGAATCTTACCGAAAATGAAGCAGCCATATTGAAAAAGAATCCTTATGTAAAGAGTATTAAAAGACATCTCACTCCAAAAGGAGAGCGGGAGGAAGTATTTCCAAACGTAAAATCTTTAGACTGGAATAAAGATAATTACGGGCCGATTCTCATCCCTAAAAAGGGAATGACCGTTAAGCTTGATTTCAATTCTTTACCCTTTTATAAGAAGATCATTACCGAATATGAAAAGAATGATCTTAAGATAAAAGAGGGTAAGATCCTGATCAATGGTACACCGGCCGATATTTATACTTTTAAACAGGATTATTACTGGATGATGGGGGATAACCGGCATAATTCGGAAGATTCGCGTTACTGGGGATATGTGCCGTTTAACCACATTGTAGGGAAGCCGGTATTTATTTGGTTTAGCTGGGATAGTGATGCAAAAGGCCTGGATAAGATCAGATGGAACCGTTTATTTACAACGGTACATGGCAGTGGTAAACCTGTTTCCTATCTTTATTGGTTTCTGGGGGTAATGGTAGCCTTATGGGGATACAGTTTTTACCGAAGAAAAAAGAAATCTGAAGAATAAAAGCTGTAAAACGTTTTGAGTCTGATTATTCATTCTACTTATTTTTCACCTGTAGTTCAGTATGTTGCCATGGTAAATACTGATGAGGTGATCTTTGAAAAGGAAGATCACTATCAAAAGCAAACTTATCGAAACCGCTGTTATATATACGGGGCAAACGGGAAACAGATCCTTACGGTGCCTGTATTACATCAACGTAATTTCGAACACCCCAAGACAAGAGATATCCGGATAGATAACAGTTTTGCGTGGCAGGTTCAGCATTTAAAATCAATTCAAACAGCATACAGGTCTTCTCCATTCTTTGAATATTACGAGGATGAGTTGATACCTCTTTTTCAGGAAGAATTTACATATCTAACCGATCTCAATCTGGCAACAGATCAAGTGATCTCCACAATGCTTGATCTGGAGGTAAAAAAAAGTTTTACAGGAACTTACAATGCCGAATATCCGGAAGATCAGGATAACAGGTTTTTGGTAAATGCCAAATCCGGGATAAGGTATGATCTAAAAAAATATCAGCAGGTTTTTATGGAAAAGTATGGCTTTATCTCAAATCTAAGCATCCTCGATCTGCTTTTTAATGAAGGGACCAATGCTATAAACTATTTGGAGGAGCAAAAATTTCCTTTTTAATCTTGAAATTGATTTGTACTATTGTATTTCTTTGATAGAATGAACAGGGGAGATAAATTTTGGCTCTCTTTTTGAAAAAAGGCTTAAATTTATCAGCAGTATAAAAATTAAATGTTATTATGAAAAAAGTTGTTTTAGGTCTTGTATTAAGTTTAATAAGTCTTTATGCATTTTCTCAGCAAAAGAGCGAGATCAGTAAGTTGTCGTATTCACAAATAGATACCTTATTACGTTCAGTCAGTTATAAAAATTTGACCATTACGGAAAGAATGAATTTTTATTCCAAAATGTTTATGGGTATGAAATACGATTTGAAATGTGTTGGGGATGGAAAATATTCAATTTATGAGCCCTGGCCATTGGTTAATTTTCAAGGAATAAACTGTATGGCCTTTTGTGAACATGTACTTGCCATGTCAATTTCAGATAACTGGGATAATTTTTTTAACAATTTACAAAAGATCAGATATAAAGAGGGTATCATTGGGATCAAAACACGAAATCATTATACCATGGCAGACTGGTTGCCTGAGAACAGCTGGCTTTTAGAAGATGTTTCGGCCACAGTAGGAAAAGAATATGTGAAGGCTGTTACCAGAACGATCTCTCATAAGAAATTTTTCGCCTCAAAAGGAATAAAAAATCTTGATTATGTAAAGGAAGACCGCACTATGAAGGTGAATTATATTCCCCTCGCCGAATTTGGTAAAATTACTGATAATTTAAGAACAGGTGATATTCTGGTTTTATTGCTTAAAAATGCCGATGATATTTTTGCGGCCCATATGCTTATGGTGATGAATGATCATGGTAAAAAGGTCATTCGTGAAGCAACCAGCAGTGTTATGAAAGTTATTGATACTGATATTGATCAATGGATTCAATATAAGCAAAAGCATAAATCGGATAAATATATCGGCTTATCGGTAATCAGGGTTAAAGAGAGCATAAATAAAAAAGGTAGGATTATTCTGCCCTGGAGAATAAAGGATCTAAAACACTAATCTATCCTTAACAGCTTATAGATATGATTATTCTATAGAAGATTGAATCATTCTTTTAAAGCATTAAAGACCCAGGCCAATACAAAAAATCCAATTCCGGTTAGTATGGGGGGCAAAATTACTTTCGGAGCATAGAATCCTCCGATGTAGATCATGGCAATTCCAATAACGATCAGTAGAACAGAAGCTATTGATAAGATCTTATTTTTATCCAATATAGAGTTTTTATTACTTTTTACTTTCTTTATTTCCGTATTTATGCTTGTTAATCTCGTCCTGAAGTTCACGTCTTACCTTTTGTTCTCTTTCTATGGCTACGCGTTTGTAGGTTTCAAATTCTTCTTCTGTTTCATTGAGTAATTTCTGTGCCTGTTTGGTAAGTGTATTACTGCTTTTAAAACGGAAAATAAAAAATAACAGAAAGGCGAGTAGACCGAAGATCAATGACCACATTAAAGTATTATAGCTTTCTTTGCTCATTTGAATCCCTAAAAGATCCATACTGTCCTTTTCTTTGGTAATCTCTATAAGTTTGTCGTTGGTGATCTTAAGATTCTCTTTTAACGAATTGATCTCCTTTTTTTGACTCTCAATGGTAGCATTGGTTTCGTTTATTTTTTTATAAGCTGACTGCAGTGAATCGAGTACGTTAGCTTTTATTTTAAGGATATCTGCAATCTTTACCGATTTAACCGATTTGTAGGTATAGGATTTTTTGTAGAGATAATCGAATTGGCTTTCTATGGTACCGCTGTTCAACGATCCTTTAATAGGTTCTCTTTTCTTTGTTTGAGCAATTCCGGAAGCAAAAATACCAAGAAAAAGTACGAGTATAAGCTTTTTTAAAAATTTCATTTTAAGATTGTTATTGTTAAAAGTCTAAAAATAATAAAAAAGTTAAATATATTTCAATTTAACTTATAACTTGTCGAAATTTATTAAGCTATTTTCTTTTGCAAAACTACTGAATGATAACGAGAAAATATAATTTTTATTTTAAAGCTTTTCGTAAAATACTCACCGGATGTTCTGCTGTTCTGTGTGTTCCGTCTTTGATCTGATGACGACAACTGGTTCCTGCCGCAGCAATCTTTACCGAACTGACTGTATTTCTGATCTTTGGGAAAAGACTGTCCTCTCCAACCTGCATACTGAACTCATAGTGTTCTTTCTCATATCCGAAGGATCCTGCCATACCGCAACAGCCTGTGTTCATTACAGTTACCTTATAGTTTTTCGGTAAGTTGAGCATGGTGAATGAATGTGATGTGCCGGATAAAGATTTTTGGTGACAATGACCGTGTATCTTAATTACTTTCTTTTTATCGCTAAAGGATTGGGCTGTTATTTTTCCTTTTTCTATCTCTTTTTTAAAGAATTCTTCGATGGTAAAACTGTTTTCGGCTATTTTTTTTGCTGCTTCTTTATCTTCAGCAAGGCGGATGAATTCATCTCTGAATCCCAGAATACCTGAAGGCTCGAGTCCTACCAATGGTTTATCAGCAGTTACAAGATCCTTAAAATGACTGATGTTGGCATCAGCTTTTTCCTTGGCTTTATCGAGTAATCCTTTTGAAATAAAACTTCTTCCGCTTTCTTCATGATTGGTTACGATAACATGATAGTCCAGGGCTGTTAACAATTCCATGGCATCAATACCTACATTCACATCGTAGAAGTTGGTGTATTCATCCATAAAGAGGTAAATACTTCCGTTTTTGGCATCTGTATTATTAAATTTCTTTCTGTTTTTCTTATACCAGCTGTGGAAAGTTCTTTTGGCCAGTTTCGGAATGCTTCTTTCTTTGGCAATACCAATAACACTTTTAGCCATAGGGGTATTTAGAATGGCATTGGTCAGGGCAGGGGTGATACTTCCCAGTTTGTTCCATTTTACATTCTCGGCAAACATCTTTGTTCTGAAACTCATGCCATTAACTTTCTGATACTGGTATAGAAATTCAGCCTTTAAAGCTGCAATATCCACATTACTCGGACATTCAGAGGCACAAGCCTTGCAGCTCAGGCAGAGGTCAAATACTTCTTTTAGTTCTTCATGATCAAACTTATTGATCTGATCAGAATTGGTCAGGAATTCGCGTAAAGCATTGGCGCGGGCCCTGGTGGTGTCTTTTTCATTTTTACTGGCACGGTAACTCGGACACATGGTGCCACCGGCCGAAACAGGTTTACGGCAATCCCCCGAACCATTACATTTTTCCGCAGCTCTTAAGATTCCCATAGAATCGGAGAAATCCTGAATGGTTTCAATTTCCGGTTCTACCCGGTCAGGCTGGTAACGTAGATTTTTATCCATTGGGAGTGCGTCAACGATCTTACCTTTGTTAAAAATATTATCTGGGTCAAAGGTATATTTTACTTTTCTGATCAGTTCGTAGTTCTTTTCACCGATCATCAACGGAATAAACTCGGCTCTTACAATACCATCTCCATGTTCCCCACTTAAAGAGCCATTATATTTTTTAACCAGTTTTGCCACATCAGTTGTGATGGAACGGAAAAGTTTTACATCCTCCTCTTTTTTCAGATTCAAAATCGGACGCAGGTGGATCTCACCGGCACCGGCATGAGCGTAATAAACAGCATCCTGACCGTATTCTTTCATCATGTCGCTAAACTGACTGATATAATCAGGAAGATCTCTGTAATCAACGGCAGTATCTTCAATACAGGCCACCGCTTTACTGTCGCCAACAATATTTCCCAGAAGTCCCAGACCGGCCTTTCGCAATTCAATGGCTTTGTTGATATCATCTCCGATCAGCTGTGGGAAAGCATACCCATATTTATTCTTTTTAAGATCTTTAACCAGATCATCGGCAAGAACCTTCGTTTTTTTAGGGTCATCTGAAGATACTTTCAGCATCAGTATAGCTTCCGGATCTCCTTCAACAAAAAATCTGTTTTTGGTTTGTTCCCGGTTATTCTTGGTGCAGTCGAGAATAGTCTTATCCATCAGTTCACACATGTAAAGATCGTGTTGCATGGCCACAACAACAGCTTTCATACTTTCGTTTACAGATTTAAAATGAGCAGCTACCAAAATACTTTCTTCCGGCGGAATTTCATCCAGTTTTAATGTGATCTCAGTTGAAATAGCAAGCGTACCTTCACTTCCGCAAAGGACTTTACCGAGATTTAGTTTTTTATCAGAATCGCTAAAAACATCAGTATGGATCAAATAGTCGATCGCATAACCGTTATTTCTTCTGTGTATTCCTTTTTTTGGAAACTCTTTATCAATTTCCTTTTGTACTTCGGGTTGTGAGAGTTCGCTAAATAGGGTTTTATAGATCTTATTTTCTAAAGTATTTCCCCGGGTCTTTTGCAGGAATTCTTCTTTGCTCAATTCACCGAATTCCACTTCAGAACCATCTGAAAGTAAAGTCTTTATCGAAATGATCTTATCGCGTGTAACTCCAAATTTAATGCTGGTGGAACCTGAAGAATTATTCCCTACCATACCACCGATCATACAGCGATTCGTAGTGGAAGTATCAGGCCCAAAGAAAAGGCCGTAGGGTCTTAGAAAATTATTCAGCTCATCACGGATTACTCCGGGTTGAACAGTTACTGTTTTTTCTGCTTCATCAAATGCGAGGATCTTTGTGAAATATTTTGAGATATCAACAATAATTCCGTCGCCCACAACCTGTCCGCCCAGTGATGTTCCGGCAGTACGTGGAATTAAGGTGATCTTTTCTTTCCCTGCAAAATCGATTAGGGTAATCAGATCTTTTTTATCTTTCGGATAGCAAACTGCCTTAGGCAGGATTCTGTAAACAGAACCATCTGTGGCGTAAATACTTTTTAAAAGATCATCATAAAATAATTCTCCGTTTAGCTCTGTATCTAATTGCTGTAATTTTTTATTTAAAGACATATTTTAATATTTAAAAGCAGATTATGTAACTTTCATGCTGTTTTTTGCATGTTTTTGCGGTTGCAAAAGTACAACATCTTTATCATTTTGTATACCTAATATAAGGCATTCACTTAAAAAAATTGAAATTTGCCGTGGTTTTAAGTTGATTACGGCTACCACCTGCTTGTTTAAAAGCTCATTTTTACTGTAGAGTGTTGTGATCTGAGCTCTTGAAGTTTTAATCCCGAGTCCACCAAAATCAATTTTCATCCGGTAGGCAGGTTTTCTTGCTTCGGGAAAATCTTTAACCTCAATAATCGTCCCGATACGGACATCCGTTTTTAAAAAATCATCAAAATGGATACTTGTTTTTGCTTTCATAAGGAGTGTAAATTTAATAATCTGAACGAAAAAGGTAAAAAAATAGTTTTAAAAAACTGACTTTCTGTATCTTTACAGGGATAAATCTTACTCTATTTAAAACCTAAAATCATATAAAAATGGCCAATACACCTTCAAATATGCTGGAACTGGGAACTTTGGCTCCCTCTTTTACCTTGCCTGATGCGGTTTCCGGTAAAATAATGTATATGAACAATTTAAAAGGAGTAAAGGGAACTGTCGTTTTTTTTATATGTAATCATTGTCCGTTTGTAATTCATGTCAATCAGGAGTTGGTTCATTTGGCAAACGATTATAAAGAAAAAGGGATTTCCTTTATAGCTATATCTTCCAATGATGTAGAGAATTATCCTCAGGACAGCCCTCATCTTATGAAAGAAGTTGCAGAAAAGATGCAATATCCCTTTCCTTATCTTTATGATGAAACACAGGAAGTTGCCAGGGCTTATGATGCTGCCTGTACTCCGGACACTTATCTTTTCGATAAGGATTTGAAGCTGGTTTACAGAGGGCAGATTGATAATTCAAGACCCAATAACGGAATTCCGGTAACGGGAAATGATCTGAGAAAAGCTATGGATCAGCTTCTGGCTGGAGAGGAGATTTTTAAAGATCAAAAACCCAGTATTGGCTGTAACATCAAATGGAAAAGCTGATCAGCCGTTTTTATGATAATATAATTTCATTTAATTCTTTCTGATAATCCGGTAAACAGGATATTGCAGATAGGCCTTTTCCTGATATTTAGAGTGTGTATAGATGTAATTTAACTGGGCATACCAGCTTTGTGAGAACTTTTTATCACTTCTTTTCTTTGCTTCAAAATTCTTTTTTAATTCAGGATCATTTTTTAGGATCTCAATAGCAAGATCCTCAAATACATAAGGTGAAAAACCTTCTTTTCTTTGCAATACGGTATCAAAAAAATTCCAGTTAAAAAAGGAATCAGTAGCCTCAGGTTCAAGGGTTTCCATAAGATATCTTATCCCTTTTTGATCGGTGGGTACCAAAAGGTCACCTTTTTTAAACTGTCTTTTCTCAATGGTTTTAGAAATCTGAGTATTGTAATGTACATAATGTCCTTCAAAAACCTTACCGGAAGTTTTGTAATCGGCGATATGATAAGACTCAACTTCAATTATCGAATCATTTTGAAGTGGTGAAAGGTTGATATGGTTATTTTTAAGATGTTGAATAATTTTCCACCAACCTTGCGGAATGAGATAAGCTTTGGGAATTCTAATCTCTTTTTTAGGTTTAAAATAATTGTAATAGGTAATAGGTCTGGTAAAAGGTTTGGAACGATCGTATTTTAAACGGTCTAAACCAGTTATCTCACTTGTAATACGTTTCCCTTCAAAACCTTTAAATTGTAAAGTATAGGTTTTGCTGCTGTCGATCTGCCAGAGTATTGGGTATTTATCTTTACTACTGACTTCTTTATAGGCATACTCTCTGATCTGACTAATCTCATTTCCATTCTTTACGAGCAGATCCAATGCAGTCAGCATAAATTGATAGGTCCCTTTTACACGAAGATCATAGGGCTTTAACATATGGGTTTCCACCATCATTCCTATCGAATTAAAAAGTGTAGTATATCCGGTAGAATATCTTGGGGAATCAAAGAACTGAGAGAAACTCCCTTCTGGTACACGATTAAAAACATTTACATAAGGCGTAATATCGTATTTTTTTTGTTTGAGTTCATGTACAAGCTCCGGTGCAAATCTCTGATGCAGAAATTCTCCTGCTTTTCCTCCGAGTTTATTGTGCTGAGTGAGTAAATGGGTAAGAATATATTGATAATCAGCACCATTACTTACATGGTTATCGATAAAAATATCCGGATCAACCCCATGAAATATCTTGCTGAAAGCAACAGAATTTTTGGTATCATTTTTTATAAAATCACGGTTCAGATCAAAATTTCGCGCATTTCCTCTGAAACCATAGGCTAAAGGTCCGTTTTGATTTACCCGGCTGTTATTGTTTCGGTTCAGGCTTCCACCAACATTGTAAACCGGAATTATAGCAATGATTATATTTTTATATTTTTCTTTAAGCGATTTATTTTGAACAATGTCTCTTAACAGCATCATAGAAGCATCTATACCATCAGGTTCGCCGGGATGGATACCATTGTTGATCAGGAGGGTGTTTTTCTTTGAATTTTTGATCTGTTCAGGATTGATCTTCCCATCATAATTGAAAAGGATCAAATGCAGGGGTAAACCCGAATCGGTTTGCCCCACCTCAAACAGAGAGATCTCCCGGTAGGTATCAGCTAATCTTTTATAATAATCGATAACCTCATGATAGGTGGCAGTTTTTTTATCATTACTTTTTTCAAATACAGTTGTAAAATTTTGACCCTGAGTAAAATGGAATGTAAAAAAGAATAAAATAATAATTTTTTTCATTTTTATCTGTGATAGAATTATTGGTGAACAGCTTTTGGAACTAAAAGAGAAACATCCCCTTTATTTTTTATAATATCTCTTACAATACTTGAACTGATATAGGAAGTATCAGCACTGGTTAATAAGAAAACAGTTTCTATTTTAGACATTTTTCTGTTGGTTTGCGCTATGGCTTTTTCAAATTCAAAATCGGCAGGATTGCGCAATCCTCTTAAAATAAAATCACTGTCAATCTTTTTACAGTAATCAATGGTAAGTCCCTGATAGGTATCTACTTTGATCTTTGAGATACCGGCATAGGTTTCTTCAATAAATTTTTTTCTTTGTTCAAGTGAGAACATATATTTCTTAGAAGAATTGGTCCCAATGGCAATGATGATCTCATCAAAAAGAGGCAGACCTCTATCGATAATATCTGTATGACCTAAGGTAAGCGGATCAAATGATCCCGGAAAAACGGCTCTTCTCATGTTGTTTTCTTTAATTTTATTTCAATTATTCAATCTGTTTAGGATACAATGCTTTAATGATGAATTGCAACAATGTTATAAAATTTATCAAAACTCCTCACTCAAAACTCCTCACTAGGGACTCAAAACTATTTCAAAGCCATTTCTATCGCATTGCCAAAAAGTTCTTTTAAGCTAATACCTGCAGCCATAGCCTGTTTAGGCAGTATACTTTCGGTTGTAATGCCGGGTACCATATTCAATTCGATAAAATAGGGCTTGTTATCCACAATAATAAAATCGGCTCGTGAGACTCCGCTAAGATTCAATACCCGGTATATCTTCTCAGCAGCGATAATTACATTTTTTTCCTGTTCTTTAGAGATACGTGCCGGAGTGATCTCCTGCGATTTTCCCAGATATTTTGCATCGTAATCAAAGAATTCATTTTCACTTACGATCTCAGTTATGGGCAGTACCTTGACTTTATTTTTATATTCAATAACGCCTACTGAAATTTCGATTCCGTCTAAAAATTGTTCGATCAGGATCTCATCATCTTCCTTCATGGCAATGTCTATAGCAGGTTTCAGTTCTTCGTTGGATTTAACTTTAGAAACTCCAAAACTGGAGCCTCCATGGTTTGGTTTTACAAAACAAGGTAAACCAACTTCTTTTAAAACAGAATCCGTATCTATATGATCTCCCTTATTCATATAAAATGACTTTGCAACATCAATTCCGAAAGGCTTTAAAAAACTAAGAGTATCCCTCTTATTAAAAGTTACGGCCATCTGGTAAAAAGGAGCAGAAGTGTACTTTAGGTTTAATAGATCAAAATAGGCCAGAATCGTTCCATCCTCCCCCGGATGTCCGTGAATGGCATTAAAAACACAATCGAATTTTATTTTATAGCCCTTTACGGTAGTTGTAAAATCAGCAACATTAACAGGGTGCTCTACGTCATTTTCATCAACATAAACCCATTTTTCTTTTAAAATAAGAATTCTGTAGAGATTGTATTTTTCAGTATCCAGATTTTGATAAACTATATTACCACTTTGAATAGAGATCTCATATTCACTGGAATAACCGCCCATGATAATGGCAATATTTTTTTTCATCAAAGCTTATTTTGTTATAGAAGCAAACTTACAAAAAAAGAATCAATTGAATTATTTATAAAACTGTAACAAAATGAGGTATATATGCGTCTATTTAGTATGTATTATTTTAAAAATGATTCTTTTTTAAATGTTTGATTACGATAGTTGGCAGGAAATTTTTGATTCTATTCAGAAAAATAAATTGAGAACCTTTTTAACCGGGCTTTCAGTAGCTTCCGGAATTTTTATTTTGGTAATTCTTTTAGGATTTGGGCAGGGTATGCAAAATGGAATAAAAAAAGAGTTTGAGGAAGATGCTTCTAACAGGATTTGGGTATGGACACAGGCAACTACTAAAGAGTATAAAGGTTTAAATCCCGGGCGCACTTTCTGGTTAATGAATAAGGATTTTGAGCATATTGAAAATGCTTATGAAGATGTTCTGGAAACTAAGTCCAGAGTTTATCGTGTAAGAGGTGATATTAATTATAAAAATGAATCAGGATCTTATGGTGTCCTAGGTGTAAGCCCTGATTATCAGCATATTGAAAATATTAAAATGATAGAGGGCCGTTTCCTTAACCAGAATGATATGGACTATCTGGAGAAGGTTGTTGTAATCAGCTCAAAGGTTCAACGCGAACTGATGAAGAAGGTGGAGAATCCTTTACAGGAATATTTAAAGATCAGTAATATAAGTTTTAAGATTATTGGTGTTTACACGGATGAAGGAGGTGAACGGGAAGAGAATCGGATCTATATCCCCACAACTTCTGCTCAAACCATTTTTAATGGAAAGAATCACGTAAATAATCTGGCTTTTACACTTTTGCCTGAAGCTACATTTGAAGAAACTGTCAAAGCATCCAGTAAATTCAGTAAACAGATTGAGAGTTTTTTAAAGAAAGAGCATATTGTATCTCCGGATGATAATAGTGCTGTTAATATTTATAATACGCTTGAAAATGCAAAACGTTTTTTTACTTTAACAAAAAATATTTCACTCTTTTTTTGGATTGTAGGAATTTTTACAATAATTGCCGGAGTGGTAGGTGTAAGTAATATCATGTTGATCATTGTTAAAGAAAGAACCAAAGAGATTGGCATAAGAAAGGCCTTAGGGGCAAAACCCTGGTCGATTATCTGGATGGTTCTTAAGGAGTCAATTTTTGTTACAACAATTTCAGGATTTGTAGGACTTATTTTAAGTATGGCCTTACTTGAATTTGTAGGGCCTAATATACAGGTTGATTATATATTGAACCCTTCGGTGAATTTTAATATGGCTATTACCATGGTATTTTTATTGATAATTGCGGGTGCTCTTGCCGGATTCTTCCCGGCATGGCGGGCAGCAACCATTCACCCTATTGAAGCATTAAGAGACGAATAAAAAAGATATGTTTAACAGAGATAGATGGATAGAAATATTAGAGGTACTCTCCAATAATTGGTTGAGAACACTACTTACGGCCTTTGGTGTCATCTGGGGGATATTTATTTTAATTCTATTGCTTGCAGCAGGAAAAGGTCTAGAGAATGGAATAAGGCAGGATTTTGGTGATATTGCCACCAATACCATGTTCATGTGGACTCGTAAAATCACCAAGCCTTATCAGGGAATGCCAAAAAACAGACGCTATAATTATCGATTGGGTGATGTTCAGGATATTCTCCAGAATATACCTGAGATCAGATTTGTTTCTCCCAGAAATCAGCTGGGAGGTTTTAATGGCACCAATAATGTGATAAGAGGTTTAAAAACAGGAGGTTTTAATGTTTACGGAGATTACCCCGAGATAATAAAACAAGAACCTATGGAAATTGTAAAAGGTAGGTTCCTGAACTACGGTGATATAAATGAAAAAAGAAAAGTAGCTATTATTGGTCAAGGAGTAAGTAGTAGTTTATACGATAAAGGAGAAGAAGAGATAGGTACCCAAATTAAAATACAGGGGGTCAACTTTATGGTGATCGGTGTGTATAAAAAGAAATCCAGTGGAGGGGATAGTGAGGAAGAACAAAAACAAATATTTGTGCCTTTTACGTCATTTTCTCAGGCCTTTAATATGGGTGATAAAGTTGGCTGGATGGCTATTACAGCAAATGACGGTACTCCCATTACAAGTATAAAGGAAAATATTTTTAATATCATCAGGAAGAATCATAAAATTCATCCTGATGATGAAAGAGCCATAGGTTTTTTTGATCTTTATCAGGAATTCAGCAGGGTGGAAAATCTGTTTATGGCCTTAAAAGTGATTGCCTATTTTGTAGGAATTTTGGTTTTATTATCCGGGATTATCGGAGTAAGTAATATCATGTTGATCGTGGTGAGGGAACGTACCAAAGAGATAGGAATTAGAAGAGCTATTGGCGCAACACCCTGGAATGTAAGAGGTCAGATTTTAAGTGAATCAATTTTTCTAACCATACTTTCCGGAATGTTTGGTATTGTTTTAGGAGCCATTGTGATCTTTGTGATCAATTATGTGCTTGAGATGAGCGGACCCGTGGAAATGTTTATCAATCCAAGCGTGAATATAGGGGTAGTACTAATCGCTTTAAGTATCTTGATTATTTCAGGTTTATTTGCCGGTTTGATTCCGGCACAAAATGCGATAAAAATAAAACCGGTAGAAGCTTTAAGAACAGAATAAGAAATAAAATAAATTTATAAGAACATGAAAAAAACAATCACCATTATCCTTATAGTTTTAATACTGCTCAGTTTTTCGGGGGCAATGTATTATTTATACTCGAAAAATGCAGAAGATCCTGTAGTTTATAAAACAGAAAAACCCTATAAAAAGACCATTACAAAAAAAACGGTTGCCACGGGAAGTATCTTGCCCCAGGAGGAGGTTTTGATCAAGCCGAATATTTCGGGAGTGATCGATGAGATTTTTGTGGAAGGTGGTGATATTGTAAAAGCAAATGATCTGATCGCTAAGATCAGGGTTATTCCCAATCTTTCTGCTTTGAACAATGCCAAAAATAATATCAGCAAAGTAAAGATCTCTTTAGATGATGAAACACGAAAATTCAAGCGTCAGAAATCTTTATATGATAAAGGAGTGATCTCAAGGCAGGACCTTGAAAATGCAGAGGTAGCATTTCAGCAGGCTCAACAGGCTTATAATGCTGCACTTCAGAATTATGAGATCATCAAAACAGGTTCTACTAAAGGCCTGGGTAAATCGGCCAATACCCTGATCAGGTCTACCGTCTCCGGAATGGTGCTCGATGTGCCGGTTGAGGTTGGTAATCAGGTTATTGAAAGCAATACTTTTAATGAAGGGACCACTATTGCAGCCCTGGCTGATGTTTCCAGGCTGATCTTTGAAGGAAAGATCGACGAATCTGAAGTAGGAAAGATCAAAGAAGGTATGCCCGTCGAGATCTCGGTAGGGGCTATAGAAGGAAAGAAATTTGATGCAGTGCTCAATTATATCGCTCCCAAAGGAGTTTTAGAAAACGGAGCCATTCAGTTTGAGATCAAAGGAACACTTAAAAAACAGGACTCAACCTTTATCAGAGTGGGATTGAGTGCCAATGCTTCGATTATTCTGGCCAAAGCCGATAGTGTACTTGCGATTAAGGAAGCCTTGGTTCAATACGATAACAAGACCAAAAAACCTTATGTTGAGGTACAAACCGGTGATCAGAAGTTCGAAAGAAGAGATGTTGAACTCGGTATCAGTGATGGTATAAATGTTCAGGTGCTCGATGGGATCAAAGAAGAAGATGAGGTTAAGGTTTGGAATATTTTAAAGAAAGCTGATTAATCGAAGAGAATTCCTCGACGCTCCTCTGCGTCGGGGTTCCAATAAAATGTCATCCCCGTAGGGGATCTAAATAATAAATTTCGGTTTTTGTACCTTTAGGTCAAAATAAAACAAGCGAAATACCCCTATGGCTCTGCCTAGGGGGATACTTGGTTTTAAGAAATTTTTATTGCTTGTCTGATAATGTCCGATTTCCTCGATATTACCCCGATCTCAAACATTTAAGCCCGGGTATTTTACTTTTATGTACAGATCTTAAATATGAAACATTATCTTTTCTGATGATGGTTTTTAAAACTCGGTAAAATAAAACTCTGTAAAAGCATTCTTTAAAGTTTGTAAAAATAAATTATCTTTGAGATCTAAAATTTTTCTATGGGATTTCTTAAATATTTAACCAGTAAAGAGTTTTTGGTAACCTTGATCTCAATTGTAGCTATTGTTGTTCTTGCGATCTTTGGTTTAGGGAAATGGATGAACAGTTATACACATCATGATGAAAAGATCGAGGTGCCGGATCTTAAAAAATTATCACTGGCAGAGACCGGGCAGGTACTCTCTAAAAAGGATCTGAGCTATGTGGTGATCGATTCGGCAAGTTTTAATCCCGAGTATCCGCCAAGATCCGTTATTGAGCAAAATCCGGAACCCGGAGATATGGTTAAAATGAACAGAAAGATCTATCTGACCTTGAATCCTGCAAATTACCGTAAAATAAAAGTGCCTGAAGTTTTTCGCCAGCCAACTCGTCAGGCGATTTCTCATTTAAAAGCTGCCGGATTTAAGATTGGGAAAAAGACCTATGTTGAAGGAAAATGGAAAGGACTTGTAAAAGGACTTGAATTTAAAAATAAACAGATCAATCCCGGTGATATCCTGCCAAAATATTCTGTGATCGATATGGTGATATGGGATGATGCTCCTGATCAGGCAATTCTTGACAGTATTGCTCAGCTAAAAGCTACTCCTAATGAATGATAATGCTGAGGAAATACTAAATGATGATCTATACGAACATTATCGGTTTACTGCGGCGATAGGTCAGGAACCGCTTCGTGTTGATAAATTCCTGATGAACTTTATCGAAAATGCCACACGTAACAAGATACAACAGGCCATAAAAGCAGGTAATGTTCTGGTTAACGATCAAGTGGTAAAAGCCAATTATAAAGTAAAACCGCATGATGTTATAAAGATCGTCCTTGCTCATCCACCTCATGAGAATCTTTTGGTTGCTGAAGATATCCCCATTGATATTGTTTATGAAGATGATGAGGTGATCGTGGTGAATAAACCGGCCGGTATGGTGGTACACCCCGGTCATGGGAATTACAGTGGAACCCTGGTAAACGGATTGATCTATCATATTGAAAATTTGCCTAAGAACTCAAATGAACGTCCCGGACTGGTGCACCGAATCGATAAAGATACCAGCGGTTTGCTGGTTGTAGCAAAAACAGAATTTTCTATGGCCAACCTGGCAGGTCAGTTTTTCGACAGAACCACGCAACGGTTGTATTATGCCCTGGTTTGGGGGAATATGGAAGAGGAGGAAGGGACCATTGAGGGAAATATTGGAAGAAGTTTTAAGAACCGTTTACAAATGGATGTATTCCCGGAAGGCGATTTCGGTAAACATGCAGTAACCCATTATAAAGTAATCGAAAGATTTAATTATGTTACCCTGGTTCAATGTAAACTTGAAACAGGTAGAACTCATCAAATAAGAGCTCATTTTAAGCATATTGGCCACCCGTTATTTAACGATGCCCGTTATGGAGGAGATAGAATTGTTAAAGGGACTACCTTTACCAAATACAAGCAGTTCGTTGAAAATTGTTTTAAAATTCTTCCACGTCAGGCTTTACATGCCAAAACGCTTGGTTTTACACACCCTACTACTCAAGAGTTTTTAAATTTCAATTCTGAAATACCTGAAGATATGCAGTTGTGTATTGAAAAGTGGCGTAATTATACCGTAAATCAGAAATGATTAGGGATTACTTTAAAAAAAATGTAAGTTAAAACCATGAAAGAATTTGATTTAGATAATTGGAACCGAAAAGAATTATACCAATTCTTTAAATCGTATGATGATCCTTTTTTTAATTTAACAACTACCTTAGAGGTAAGTAATTTATATGATTATTGTAAAAAAAATGATCTTTCTTTTTTCTTGGCCGGATTATATCTTTCATTAGAATCTGCCAACGAGATACCTGAATTTAGATTAAGGATAATCGATGATACATTGATTGAATATGAGTCGATCAATATTGGCTCAACGGTGTTAAATGACGATAATTCATTTTCATTCTCTTTCTTTAGCAGAAAAGATTCCATTTTTGAATTTGACAGAGTTGGTAAGATCAACCTCAATCGGCAAAAAGAGAAAAAAGATCTGGGAGCCAATGAAGGGGGAGATAACATCATCTACTGTTCTTTTATTCCATGGTTTAGTTTCACAAGTATTAAACATGCACGAAGTATTGAAAAAGAAAAGAGTGGAATTCCTAAATTTGTTTTTGGTAAATTCTTTAATCAAAAAGGTAAAAAAATAATGCCTTTTTCTATCGAAGTTCATCATGCCATTATGGATGGATATCATGTAGGAAAGTTCCTGGAGATTTTTCAATCTAAGATTAATAACCTTTAAAACAAGTATTTTATAAATATGAAAATTGTTATTTCACCTGCAAAATCTCTCGATTATACAGCAAAAGTTCCCACAGAAAGATATTCTGAAGCTCAATTTCTTGATTCAGCATCAAAACTGAATAAAGTTTTAAAGAAGAAAAGTCCGAAACAGCTTTCCAAACTGATGTCGGTTTCTGAAAAGCTGGCCGATTTAAACTGGGAGAGAAATCAGGAATGGCATTTACCTATTACACCGGAAAACGGGCGTCAGGCAGTATTTGCTTTTAAAGGTACAGTTTACGAAGGCTTGGATGTTTATTCTTTACCTGAAGAAAAATTGGGGATTTTACAGGAAAAATTACGAATTCTTTCGGGCCAGTATGGAATTTTGAGGCCTCTTGATCTGATACATCCTTATCGTCTTGAAATGGGAACAAAGCTTAAAGTAGGAGCCAAAGAAAATCTATATCAATTCTGGGGAAATATTTTAACAGAAGCGCTGAATGAAGAGATGAAAATAGGGGAAGAACTGATTAATTTGTCCAGTAATGAATATTTTAAAGTGTTGAATAAGAAATTATTAAAAGCACAACTTGTAACTCCTGTTTTTAAAGATCTTAAAAATGGAAAACTCAAAGTGATCAGTTTTTTTGCCAAAAAAGCAAGAGGAATGATGGTGCGGTTTATTTTGGATAACAATATAGAAAAATCGGAAGATCTAAAGCTTTTTGATCGTGATGGCTATGCTTTTGATGCTAATCTGTCTTCTGGAAATGATTTAGTATTTACGAGATAAAAAAAAGGTTTTACCTTTTGAAATACACCGGGTTACTGATGTTGTTATTTCTATTAACTGCCAGTATAACAAAGATGCTGCCTTTTTTAAAGTTTTTTTTATTAAAATCAAAATGATGCTCTCCTGTAAGGGCCACAATTTTATTGCCGTTATCAAGGTCTACCTGATCTCCTTTATGAAACCTATATATTAAAAATTTTACAGCTTCCTTTTCTGCATTTTCAGGCATACTTTTCCAAGTGAGTCGTTGTTTTCTTGAGCTAAGTTTTAATATTTCAACATCGTTTACAGGTTCCGGATGATATTTGATTCCTTTTTGAAGTCCGGGGGGTAATACAGGATTCTGATAATAATTTTCCTTCAGGATCTTGTTGATATTTAAGGGATCTTTTAAAAATACATTGGCACTAAAATAGACACTGCCTGAAATTAATGGAAGTGTTTTATTCAGGTTAAGCTGTTTTTCAATTTCTGTGGGTTTCTTTTTCTTCCAGGCACGATGCTCTTTTTTCCGGTCAAGCCGATAGAGTCCGTGACCGATATACAGATTTGCATCATAAGCATGGTGAGTCCACCATTCTGCAACAGCTTTATAATCGGCTTTTTTATGGCCAATATGCCAGTAAGCCTGTGGTAAAATATAATCCAGCCATCCCTTTTGCAACCAGTGTAGAATATCGGCATAGAGATCATCGTAATTGGTTTGTCCGGCATGCGTTTCAGATCCTTCCGGATCAAGGCTTTTGTTACGCCAAACGCCAAATGGGCTAACCCCGAATTGTACCCAGGGTTTGATACTTTTTATAGTATGATATAATTCAGAAATGATTTGATTCACATTTTCTCTACGCCAGTCACCTAAATGATCGGGGTAAAACTTACCCCCGTATTTTTGAAAAGCAAGAGAATCCGGAAATACCTGATCTTTTATTTTATACGGATAGAAATAATCGTCAAAATGTACGGCATCAATATCATATTGCTGAACAATATCGGCAACCACTTTGTTCGTGTACTTTCTTACATCGGGAATTCCCGGATTAAAATATTTATTATCACCATAGTTGATAAACCACTCCGGTTTGTTGTAGCTAAGGGGCAGAGGATTAGATTGAAAATCTTTATAATCTACAATGGCACGGTACGGATTCAGCCAGGCGTGAAATTCCATTCCCCGCTTATGGGTCTCTTCTATAGCAAAAGCCAATGGGTCATAATAAGGAGTTGGTGATTTCCCGTTCTTTCCGGTAAGATATTTCGACCATTGTTCGTATTTAGAATGATAAAAAGCATCCGCTGAAGGACGAATCTGAAAGATTACAGCATTGAGATTTAAATCTTTAAACTTGTCGAGAAGCAGGATCAGTTCTTTCTTTTGATCTTCTGTGCTCAGATTATCCTTGCTCGGCCAGTCGATATTATTTACTGTTGCTACCCATACCCCTCTGAATTCCCTGTTATTATTCTGCTGGGCAGATAAGAATTGAGAAACAACAAATAACAGGAAAAATAAGATATTAATTTTTTTCATACAATGATCATAAAGAATTTCAAAAATACAGGTCAAATTTTCAAAACACAAATATCAACCCGTTTATTTCAAAAATTATGGATTTAACTTGATCTTGATCTCTTCAAGGCTTTTTTTAGAGCCTACCAATGTAATTACATCGCCAATGCGTAAACGTGTATATCCATGAGTAATAAGCATTTGTCCTCTTCTTTTGATCGATAAGATGATCAGATCGGTGGGCAGGCGTAGTTCCCGGATGCGTAAACCATGATAATCTTTATTTTTGATCTCAATATCCATGGTATCCTGATTGTCATCCATACCTAAGAGCAGAGAAGTGGCATTGGGGGATCTTACAAAATGGTCGAGCAGACTTACAATAGCTGTTGATGGCTCAATGATCAAAGCGCCGAGTTTATAGAATTTTTCAAAATTTTCATGCTGATTCAATCTAACGATGATGTCTTTTGTGCCAAAATTCTCATAGATCATTTCTGCAAGGATATAGTTCTTTTCATCGGTTAGCATAAGAACCACCGCTTCAACTTTATCAAGATCAAGCGTTTTTAGATTTGCAACTGTCGGGTTGAAATTATTGATGATCTCACATTTATGTTCCCCTTTAATGGCATAATCATCTACAGAAATAATCCGGGTAGTCCAGTTTTGTTTTTCCAGTTGTTTTGCCAGGGCGATAGACTGACTTTCGAGTCCGAAAATAACAGCATCTCTTGTACTTTCTTTAAGATCAGATTTTGCTTTCAAGTGACTCTCTTTTACATAATTCAATACCCATTTAAAGAGTGGGGGACCCAGCAATTGATTGATCACTATAATGGCAATGACAATGGTTTCAAAATGATGACCCCATTCGGGGAATTCTTTTGAAATAATTGTAGCAAGTCCAAGGGCAACACCAGCCTGGGTAAGATAGGGCATCCAGGCAATAAAAAGATATTTTTTTGGATCTTTGGCAGCAATTACACCAAACATTCCGCCAAGGACCATGGTAAATAAACGTAAAAAGAAAAGGCTTACCGCGATGCCAAAAACCTGCACCAGTGTTTCAAAGGATAAAGAAGCTCCGGTAAGGGTAAAAAATACAATATAAATTACAGGGCTGATATATTCAAGTACTTCTTTAAATTCAATGCGGTGTTTACTGTAGTTAGTTAATACAAAGCTTCCAATAATGGCAATTAATAGGGGTTCAAGTATGAATTCATGACCAAAATGATCTTTACTGAAAACCATTGTATAATCTGTAAAAACATAAACAGCCCATCCTATAAAAATAATCAGGATTCCTTTTAAAATTTTATCGATCTTAAATTGTAATGGTATTTCAAGAACTTTTCCTACAACATAGCCTATTCCAACTGAAGTAGCGAGTTCGGCAATAAGAATAAGTAAAAAACTCAAATTAATCGGTTCGCCGTTAACAAGGGTTTTAGCCACAGAAAAACTAATTGCAAATAAAATGATTACTAAAACATCTTTCACTACTGTAACCCCCATTACAGTTTTTGTAAAAGGTCCATTGGCGCGCATTTCATTAATAACGGCTATAGCTGATGAGGGTGATCTGGCAACAAAAATGGTACCAAATAGTATGGATACAGCTATACGTGAATTCTGATCCATTTCCTTCATAAAAGGAATGATGTCGGCTGCAAAATAAATAACAAAACTAGAGACGAGAAAAGTAATCACCAGTTGACCGATCGTCATCCATTTAATACTACGTAATCTGCTTCTAAGATCATCAAGAAATAATTCTGCTCCGGCAGAAAAGGCAATGATAGACAGGGCAATTTCATTTAGAAATTCTAAGTTATCAATAGCTCTTTTAGGAATGAAATTTAAAAATGAAGAACCGGCCAATATACCGGTAATGATAAAACCGGTAATCAGCGGAAACTTTATCCTTTGGAAAACTTTAGCGATCTGATTGGAAGCAATAGCCACAATCATAAAACCAATCAATAAGATAAAAAGGGTTTTTAGATCCAAATTTTTTCGGGTTTAAAATTTCTCTAAAGATAGTAAAAGAAAGGCAATAGAAAAACTTAAAGATCCAGTTTAAAAGTGTCTTTAAGTTTCTTCAGGTTAGGGTTTTTACTTTTAAGAAGGTCGTATTTTTCGAGGGTGGTATAAGCCACTTTTGCAGCTTGCTCCTCATTTACATTAACTTTAAAATCAATGTTGTAGTTGTTGAGTTTTTCACGTAGATATTTTAAAACCTTTGGTTTGATCCTGTTAAGCTCATCAGCCATCAGCTTATTGGAATAAGTTACGTGGATCAGGTTGTCTTTAATTTTGGGTTTGTCGGCATTGAGTATGGAAGCATAGATCTTTTTTCCATCCTGAAGTAATAGATCGATAAAATCATTCCATACCTTAAAAAAGCTTTCTTCAGTAAATGGATCTGAAGGAAGATCTTTTTTATCCTCATGAATACGGGTACGTGCCAAAAGCGCGGCTTCTTCTTCCTTTTTTCTGTTTAAACTATTGATACTCAGTATTGAATTTCGCTTTCTGCCTTTCTCTGTTTTTTTTAGGACCGGAGGTTCGGGTTTTATCACCTCACTTGTAACAGTTTGTTTTTTTTGTACAGATTCTTTTGGAGGGATGGCAGTAGTTTCTTCTTGTTCATCAGAAGGAGAAACATCAATTTTTGTATCAGATTTTTCTTCTACAATCCTTCCTGCAAAATGAGAAGCGGGTATTATAAAGTATTTAGGCTTTTTTTTTTCTCCATCGAAATCGATAGAGGCAATCTGCATCAGGCTAAGCTCAACCAGCAGCCGCTGATTTTTACTGGTTTTGTATTTCAGATCACATTCGTTTGCCAGATCCAGGGCCTGCAACAAAAACCTAAGATTTGTCTTTAGGGCCTGTTTGAGGTATAACTTTTTAGTGTTATCACCAACTTCAAGTAATGAAACTGTTTCTTTATCCTTGGCCACCATTAGATCTCTGAAATGAGAAGCCAGTCCTGCGATAAAATGGTGCCCGTCAAAACCTTTGTCGAGAATCTCATTAAAAACCAGTAAAACCTCAGGAATCTTATGCTCTGTTAGCAGATCAGTTACCTTAAAATAATAATCGTAATCGAGTACATTTAAATTTTCTGTAACTGCCTGCCGGCTCAGATCCTTTCCGGCAAAGCTTACCACACGATCAAAGGTGGATAGCGCATCGCGTAAAGCTCCGTCAGCCTTTTGTGCAATGATATGCAGGGCATCATCATCGGCTTTAATTCCTTCTTCATTGGCAATTTTATGCAGATATTTTTTGGTATCCGAAACCCCAATCCTTTTAAAATCGAAGATTTGACATCTGGATAGAATTGTTGGAATGATCTTGTGTTTTTCGGTTGTAGCCAAAATAAAAATAGCATGTGCCGGTGGTTCTTCAAGTGTTTTTAAAAAAGCATTGAAGGCAGATTGGGATAACATGTGAACCTCATCGATGATATAGACTTTGTATTTGCCTGTTTGAGGTGGAATTCTTACTTGTTCTGTGAGGGTTCTGATATCGTCAACAGAATTGTTGGAAGCGGCATCCAGTTCGAAAATATTAAAGGCAAAATCTTCATCTTCTGAGATGTTCTTACTGCTTTCCTGATTGATCCTTTTGGCCAGAATACGTGCGCAGGTGGTTTTTCCAACACCTCTCGGACCGGTAAACAACAAAGCCTGAGCCAGATGGTTACTTTTTATAGCATTTTCAAGCGTATTGGTAATAGCTTGTTGTCCAACCACATCAGAGAATTTCTGAGGGCGGTATTTTCTTGCAGATACTATAAAAGGTTCCATTCAGCTTTTTTTAGGCTTGACAAAAATAATAAAATATTACAGTTCGTAAATCTTATTGTAAAGATGTTTGTATTTTTTCAGTATGGTTTCTCTTTTGGGTTTAAAAGTAGGAGTGAGCAGTTCGTTGTCTACACTCCAGATCTCTGGTGTAAGTTCGATCTTTTTAATGGTTTCCCATTTTCCGAACTTTTTATTTCCGATCTCGATCTCCTGCATGATCCTTTCTTTAACTTTCGGATTAGAGATAATCTCTTTCAGGCTGTCTCCGAGTTTGATGCTATGACGGTTTGCCCATTCATTTATAAAATCAAAATTGGGCTGGATAATGGCTGCCGGCATTTTTTGTCCTTCACCAATTACAAGAATCTGCTCAATAAATCTCGATTGTTTCATTTCATTTTCAAGAGCGGCAGGAGCTATATATTTTCCTCCGGAGGTTTTAAAGATCTCTTTTTTTCTTCCAGTAATTTTCAGGAACCCATCTTTATCTACCTCTCCTTTATCCCCTGTATGGAAATACTCTCCGGTCATTACCTCGGCGGTTCTTTCTGGGTCTTTATAATAACCTTGCATTACATTAGGTCCTTTGATCAGTATTTCACCGTCTTCAGCAATCTTTACCTCAACGTGATCAATGGGTTTTCCAACCGTACCGATCTTAAACATATGATCTTTATACATATTTACAGAAACCACGGGTGAAGTCTCTGTAAGTCCGTAACCTTCCATTACCTGCATTTGTGCTGCGGCAAAAATCCGGGAAAGACGGGGTTGTAACGGAGCACTTCCCGAAACCATTGTTGTGAGGTTTCCACCAAGGGCTTCTCTCCATTTACTGAATATGAGTTTATTGGCAAGAGCCAGTTGTTTTTCATACCACCAGCCGTTAGCTTCATAAGGTTCATATTTTAGGCCGAGCTCAACAGCCCAAAAGAAGAGTCGTTTCTTGGTTCCGGTCAACTCTGAACCTTTGGCAATAATACTGTCGTAAATTTTTTCGAGTAATCTCGGTACAACACTCATAAAATTGGGTTTTACATCTTTGATGTTGTCCGATATTTTTTCTATACTTTCTGCAAAATAAATGGTTAATCCATTGTGTATATACAAATAGTGAAGCATTCTTTCAAAAATATGACATACCGGTAAAAAACTAAGTACCTTGGTTTTGCCTTCTGCAATGGGCAGTCTTGGTTTACTGTCAACTACGTTGGATACAATATTACTGTGCGACAACATAACTCCTTTTGGTACACCGGTTGTTCCGGAAGTATAAATAATGGTAGCGAGATCGTTGTATTTAACTTTATCCATCAGTTTTTTTACCTGATCCTGATTGCTGTTGTCTTTCCCAAGTTCAATCACTTCCTGCCAGTTCTTGCAGCCTTTTATATCTTCAAAAGAATAGATCTCTTTAAGTGAAGGTACTTCATCCTTAATGGAGTTGGCTTTCTCAAAAAGAGCTTCATCTGAAAGGAAACAGTATTTAACTTCAGCGTGATTAAAGATATATTTATAATCTTCTTTACTGATCGTAGGATAAATAGGTACATTTATAGCCCCTAATTGTAGAACTCCTATATCCAGTAAATTCCATTCGGTACGGTTTGTAGAGGAGATCACAGCAATTTTATCGCCTTGTTTTATACCTATTCTCAAAAGACCCCGGCTTATAGCATTGGCCTGATCAATGAATTCCTGAGTTGAAGTGGCCACCCATTTACCATTGTATTTGGTTACCAGAGATTTTTCCAGATTGAATTTTTCTTTTTGGTAGTAAACAAAGTCAAAGAGTCTTTTTATTTCGATAGGCATAATATAAGTTTTTATTCTGCAAAATAATTATTTTGATTGAATTAGAAAAAGTTTTTTTGTTTTAAATATTTCTAATTCTAATTTATTTCCAGTCGATACAATTGTATATCTTTGCACATTCTTAAAAAATTAAAAAATGAAGATATCATATTCTTGGTTAAAGCAATTCTTAGATATAGATCTTGATGTAGTTGAAGTTGGAGAGATTCTTACAGATCTTGGGCTTGAGGTGGAAGGAATAGAAGATTTTGAAAGTGTTAAAGGAGGCCTTAAAGGTGTTGTGGTTGGAAAGGTGCTTACTTGTGAAAAACACCCCAATGCTGACAGGTTAAAAGTAACAACTGTAGACCTGGGTACCGGGGAACCGGTTCAAATTGTTTGTGGAGCCCCCAATGTCGCTGCTGGTCAGAAAGTACCTGTAGCTACTGTAGGAACAAAATTATATGATGATAAAGGGGAAAGTTTTACCATAAAAAAAGGAAAGATCAGGGGAGAAGTAAGTTTTGGAATGATCTGTGCAGAAGATGAACTGGGCCTTGGTGTTGATCACGATGGAATTTTGGTGCTTGATGAGGAAGTAGAAACAGGAAAAGAAGCCGCTGAGATCTTTGAGGTTGAAACCGATAAGGTTTTTGAAATCGGCCTTACGCCGAACCGGGCAGATGCCATGAGTCATTTAGGTGTTGCCAGAGATCTGCGTGCCGGTTTGCTGCAGATTAAAGATATCAATAAAGAACTGATCACTCCTTCAGTTAGTGATTTTCATGTGGATGAACGTACTTTTAAGATCAATGCAGAAGTGGAAGATCATAACCTGGTGCCAAGATATGCCGGAATTACTTTAATTGATCTTACCATTGGTGAATCCCCGGTGTGGCTTAAAAACAGATTGCTGGCCATCGGCCTGAAGCCGATCAATAATGTAGTGGATATTACCAATTATATTTTACACAGTTTGGGACAACCCTTACACGCTTTTGACGCTGATAAGATCAAAGGAAATAAGATCGTTGTTAAAACTTTACCGAAAGGTACCAAATTTACTACACTTGATGGGGTGGAAAGAAAATTACACAAGGATGATATCATGATCTGTGATGATGAGAGCAATCCGTTGTGTATTGGAGGTGTATTTGGAGGAGAAACCTCGGGGGTAACAGATAGTACAACCAGTATTTTTCTTGAAAGTGCTTATTTTAATCCGGTTTCTGTGCGTAAAACAGCAAAACGTCATGCCTTGAATACTGACGCTTCTTTTAGATTTGAAAGAGGAATTAATCCGGATACTGTTGTTTATGCCTTAAAAAGAGCTGCTATTCTGATCAAAGATATTGCGGGAGGTAAGATCGTTTCAGATGTAATTGATATCTATCCTCATAAAATTGAAGATTTTCAGGTGCATTTATCCTATGAAAAAGCTTTCCGGTTGATCGGGGAAGAGATCTCAACGGATGCCATTAAAAATATTCTTGCTTCACTGGATATCAAGATCAATAACCAGACAGAATCAGGTTTAGGACTTACAATACCATCTTATCGTGTTGATGTTACCCGGGAAGCGGATATTGTGGAAGAGATCTTAAGAGTTTACGGGTATAACAATATTAAAACCTCCGATAAACTAAATACTTCACTGTCCTTTTCAGGAAAGAACAATGAAAAACTTGAAAATATCATTTCTCAGATCCTGATTGCTCAGGGATTTTATGAAACCATGGCCAATTCGCTGACCACACCTGAATATGTTTCTTTATCGGAAAATCTTAATAAAGAGCACAATGTAAAAATGCTCAATGCCCTGAGTTCTGATCTTGAGGTAATGCGACAGTCATTGTTGTTTAGCGGACTTGAAGCGGTAGCCTACAACATCAACAGAAAGAACAATAATATCAAATTTTTCGAATTTGGTAAAACCTATCATAAGTTTCAAAGTGGATACACCGAGCAAAAACATATGAGTCTGATCGTAAGCGGTAAAAGGTGGAATGAATCCTGGAATGTTCAAAATAAAGTGTCTGATTTCTTTTTTTTGAAAGGAATCGTGGTTTCCGTACTTTCACGATTGGGATTTGAAAATTTGAAGGTCTCTGCTACAAAAAACGATATCTTCTCGGAAGGAATTACACTGAGTGATAAGAAGATCCGTTTGATTGAAATGGGAGTTGTAAAGAACAGTGTTTTAAAGAAATTCGGTATCAAACAAGAGGTTTTATATGCTGATTTCAATTGGGATAATGTGTTGGAACACGCAGGAAATAAAGAGATAAGCATCTCTTTATTGTCTAAATATCCCGAAGTAAAAAGAGATTTGGCTCTGTTGCTCAATGAAGATGTGAAATTTTCCGATCTGTATCAGGCAGCTTTCCAAAGTGAAAAGAAATTCTTAAAAAATATAGATCTTTTTGATGTTTATACCGGTGATAAATTACCAAAAGGTAAGAAGTCTTACGCTTTGAGTTTTATTCTTCAGGATGAAAGTAAAACCCTTAACGATAAACAGATCGATAAAATTATGAATAAGCTTCAGCAAACATTTATCAAACAATTTGGTGCTGAACTCAGATAGAAATAATTTGAAATTATAGATCCAGCCCTCTGAATTTTTTAAGTTGATCCAGAGGGTTTTTTAATTGTTTTTTTTGAAACAAAAACTCAAATTAATCTATCTTTGCAAAAATTTCAATGATGTACAAGTCTGTAGTTCGTAAAGCTCTTTTTAAACTAGATCCTGAGGTTGCTCATAATTTCACTTTTTCTATGATCAAAACTGTGTTTAAAACACCTTTAAGATCTGCGATCAGGAATAAATTTAAAATGGAGAATAAAAGTCTGGAAAGAGAACTTTTCGGATTGAAATTTAAAAATCCTGTAGGTCTTGCTGCCGGACTCGATAAAAATGCAGAGGTCTTTGATGAATTTGCCGATCTTGGGTTTGGATTTGTTGAAATAGGTACCGTTACCCCAAAACCACAACCCGGAAATCCCAAAAAACGTTTGTTCAGACTTGTGGAAGATGAAGCCCTGATCAACAGAATGGGATTTAATAATGAAGGGGTAAAAAAGGTTGCTGAAAGACTGAGGCATAAAAGAACTGATGTGATCATCGGAGGTAATATAGGGAAGAACAAAGTGACTCCTAATGAAAATGCGGTTGATGATTATGTGATCTGTTTTTATGAGCTATTTGATGTGGTTGATTATTTTGTAGTTAATGTGAGCTCTCCCAATACGCCAAATCTCAGGGCTTTACAGGATAAAGAGCCTTTGACCAGGTTGTTAAACACACTTCAGAAGGAAAATAAAAAGAAAGATAAACCCAAACCAATTCTTTTAAAAATAGCCCCGGATCTTACCGATGAACAGCTTTTGGATATTATTGATATTGTTAAGAAGACCAAAATAGCAGGGGTTATCGCCACCAATACCACCATTTCAAGGGAAGGCCTTAATTCAGTGCATAAAAAAGAAACCGGGGGAATGAGTGGAAAACCTCTTGCTGAAAGATCTACTGAGGTGATCAGGTTCTTATCGGAAAATTCGGGTAAAGCATTCCCGATTATTGGAGTAGGAGGTATACAATCTGCCAAAGATGCAATAGAGAAAATGGAAGCCGGAGCAGACCTTATTCAGCTTTTTACAGGTTTTATTTACGAAGGTCCTGAATTGGTAAAACAGATCAATGAGGCCCTGATAAAATAGCTTTCAAGTTTTTTTTATTCCTTTTCTTCTTCAGGATTGATCTTATAATGGTAAAATCATTCTTTAAGCCGGAAATATTCCGGATCTTGATGAGTATTATCCTTTAAAAAGAGGCTAAAATTCAGTATATTTGTAATAATAGTTGCAGATCCATCTTAAAGATTTTTAAAGTTTAATTGTTATGAAGTATCCCCTCAGCTTATTAACAATATTATTGTTTGTACTTCTTTCCCTGGGGTTTAGAAACGAACTTTATCGATGCGATAAGATGTCAAAGTCTGTTCTCTCTTTTCAGATCCCCGATACTTCCCTTGTCGATTCATTATATACTTTAAATCACAATAAATATATCTGGATCAATGATGAACAGAAACTTAACGAGAGAGGAGATTCATTTTTGGAATTTATTAAAAATGCAAGGTATTACGGACTCGAACCGGAGTATTACAACTATAAAGAGATAAAAATAAAATCAGAAAAACTTGATAAGATCAGCAATTTAAATAAGAGAAGAACAATTGCTGAAAATTTAGAGAAAAAGCTGAGCTTAAGTTATTTTCAGATGAGCAAGGATCTGAATTATGGAAGGATTGACAGTGTGCAGAAGTTTACAAGACTGCCTCGTAAAAAGTTTACTGTTGATCTGCTTAAATATGTTCAGGATGCCATTAAAAATGATAGCCTTTTGGAATACCTTGTCGATCTTCAGCCTAAACAGATTGAATATAAAAAACTCCGGAAAGCTTTGGTTAAATATCTGGAGAATACTATCCTATCTGAAGAGAAAGTAAAGGTCGATCCATATCATACCGATTCAATTCGTTCGTATGATCAGGCCGGGAAAGCCTTGTTGTTACATCAGTATATTTCAGATGAAAAAGTGTCGGATACTTTGTTTCTGGTAGCTTTAAAGAAATTCCAACACGACCATGGTTTAAGTCCCGACGGTATCATTGGTAAATATACTGCACGAGCGCTTTCTAAAAGCACTTTTGATTATTACCGGGATGTAGCAGCAAGCATGGAACGCTGGCGATGGAAGATTCCCTGGGAAAAGGATTTTCTGTATGTAAATATTCCTGCCTATCAATTAAAATTTTATATAGATAACAATTTGCAGGAGGTTTACAGGGTTGTTGTGGGTAAAAGAAGCAGGAAATCTCCTGAGGTTTATAGCAGATTAAGTTATCTGGTAGCCTATCCTTACTGGCATGTACCTAAAAGTATCTCGGTAAATGAGATCTTAGTCAAAGCTAAAAAAGATCCTGAATATATGTGGCGTAATCATTATGAAATGTTTACAAAAAAATTACAGCCTGTCAATCTTGCAAATGTTAAATGGGATACCCTGAGTGGGGAGAATTTCAATTATTATATTCGCCAGAAAGGAGGTTATTCTAATGCGCTTGGGCTTGTAAAATTCATTTTTAAGAATAGATATTCAATTTATTTACATGATACACCAACCAAATATCATTTTAAAAGAGATATCAGAGCTTACAGCCATGGGTGTATCCGGGTTCAGAATGCTCTTGATCTGGCCGAAAGAGTTTTGAAGTACGATGAGAATGAATATAACAAAGACAGTATAAAAGTTTATGTAAAGAGGAAGATTGAAAAGAAGATTGCTTTGAACAGGCACTTGCCGGTTTATATACAATACATTACCTGTGATACAGATGCTGAGGGCAACCTGATCTTTTGTTATGATATTTATAACAGAGATAAAAAACTAAAAGAAATGTTGTTTAGCCCCTCTTTTTAAAGGGTATGCCTTTATCAAAGATTTTTTGAATGCTGCTGTTGATTAAGGTAGAACTGCTTAAATAATGTTTATGGGGATAATAAATAAAGAGAATACTGCCTTCTTTGATCTTATCGATCACACCTGAAAATCCTTCCTTTGGAAGAGCGGGGCAACCCAGACTCCTTCCCAGTCGGCCGTAACTGGCAATAAATTTATCGCTAACATAATCGGCGGAATGAATAACAATGGCTCTTTTACGTGCATTACTGTTTGAATCCTCCAATCCGTCAAGGCGTAAGGATTTTCCATGTTTACCTGTATAAACTTCGGCGGTTTTATAAAAACCCAGACTGGTTTTATAAGAACCCGATTTATTAGAAAAGGATTTTGCATATTTTCCACCGGAATTTCTTCCATGGGCCACTTTGCTTTTTCTGATGATTCTTTGTTCTTTTAGATCGATAAGAAAAAAGCGGTCGTCATTGGCCGAAAGACTCATATCTATAATGCTCAGATATCTTTCATTTTTTAATTTTTTATCTTTTTCAAGCTTAAAGAAGCCCTTCATAGCCATTTCAAAAGCATCAATTTTAAGATCAGGATCATTGAGTTTTTGATATAGGGATAATGTATATTCTTCAAAAAGATTGGGTGGATTTACGGGATCAGGGTTGTTACCCGCAATAACCGGGGTATTTATAAAGGCGATCAGAAGTAGGATCGCAATGATGTGTTTATTTAGTTTCATATTTTCCTCAAAATAGCAGGTAATCCGATTGTTTTCAGTCACTTTTAGTATTTAAAACCTTAACTTTTGAGGGGAAGATCAAAATTAATAACTGCAAAATTAATAAAATATTATTATCCAAAAGTCTTTTTAAGAAAACTTTAAGCTTCTTGTTTAGATCTGGAAAAAGTGAATTAACTATTTGGGTATAAGTTTTTTAAGGATATGCAAATAAAAAACCCTTTGTTTTGAATAATTTTAAAAACAAAGGGCTGAGAATTGTAGTAAACAAATTAGATAATATCTATAAAGTGCTTGATTTTTTCAATTCGATGATTTTATCTACAGACACTAATTAATTCATTGTAGCAACTTTTCTTAGATCCTGAATAATCTTTAGCTTTTCCATTCCAATAGTGATCGCCTTTTCATTTATAGGGATCATATGGTGATGTCTTTGTGGAAGTGATTTTTCGAGTCCTTTATGAACATTTACCATTTTTACAACGGGATGTAATTTTAAAAAGGCCCCCAAAACAATCATATTGGCTGTTTTATTGGTTTTTAAAATTGAAGATTCTTTTGCCCCTTCAATGGTGGCGATCGTGATGTCTTTTCGTTTGGGGTGATTTGTAATTCCATTCGGATCATAAAGAAGTAAACCTCCGGGTTTAACCGTATTTTCAAATTTATCCATGGATTGCTGGTTTAAGATAATTGCAGTATCAAATTCATTCAAGATCGGAGAGCTGATCCGCTCATCACTGATGATCACAATTACATTTGCGGTGCCTCCCCGCATTTCCGGGCCGTAAGAGGGCATCCAACTTACTTCTTTGTTCTCCATGATACCGGAATAGGCAAGGATTTTACCCATTGATAGTACACCTTGTCCGCCAAAACCTGCAATAATTATTTCTTCAGTCATTTGTTAAAAATTTAAAAGGAAATAAGAAACTTTAAAAAAAATCTATATTAAAAATCTCTTTTTTAATTTCACTAAACACTAAACACTAAACACTAAACACTAAACACTAAACACTAAACATTCAATACTCAAAACTCAAAACTAAACACAAAACACTCAAAACACTCAACACTCACTTCTTAATATCTCCCAGGGGGAAATAATCAAGCATATTTTCATCCAACCACTTATTTGCCTCAACAGGTGATAATTTCCATCCGGAATTACAATTGGAAACGATCTCAATGATCGAAGTCCCTTTTTTATCACGTTGATTTTCAAAAGCCTTTTTTATCGCATTTTTTGCTTTTCTAACATATTTGGCTTCATGAACAGCTTGTCTTGTGGCATAGGCAACTCCCGGTAACATGGCTACCATTTCTGTGATTTTTATGGGGTAACCCATAGTTTGAACCATTCGTCCATAGGGGGAGGTGGAAGATCTCATTCCTTCCAGTGTTGTAGGAGCCATCTGGCCTCCTGTCATTCCGTAGATACCGTTATTGATGAAAATGATCACAATATTTTCTCCTCGGTTACAGGCGTGAATGGTTTCTGCAGTTCCAATAGCGGCAAGGTCTCCATCGCCCTGATAAGTGAAAACGTATTTTTCAGGATATACCCTCTTGATTCCTGTAGCAACAGCAGGGGCTCTTCCATGTGCAGCCTGTTGCATATCTATATTCATAAAATCGTAGGCCAAAACGGAACAACCTACCGGTGCTACACCAATGGTATCTTCCCATATTCCCATTTCTTCAACCACTTCCATCAGGATCCTGTGTGCTACGCCATGTCCGCATCCCGGACAGTAACTTAAGGGAACATCATTGATGAGTTTGGTTTTCTTAAAAACCACTTTTCCTTTTTTGATTATCTCTTCCGGTGTTAAAACTGATGTTGTCATTTTAATTATTTGAAATTAATTTTTCTTCTAATGCTTGTAATATTTCTGATGGAGAAGCAATCATTCCACCCATTCTTCCGTAGTGCTCAACCGGTGCTTTGCCCTCTACGGCGAGTAATATATCCTCTACCATTTGTCCTGCATTCATCTCAACGGATAAAAAACCTTTTACCTTTTCTGCATAGTCTGTAATGGGCTTTTTGGGGAAGGGCCATAAAGTAATTGGTCTAAGGAGTCCGAGTTTTAAACCTTTTTCTCTTCCCAGCTGAATCACTTTTTGACAGAGTCGGGCACTTGTGCCGAAAGCAACCATGATATATTCGGCATCTTCACAGCGGATCTCTTCATATCTTGTCTCATTCTCTTCGATCATTTTGTATTTTTCTTGAAGATGGATGTTGTGGATTTCCTGCCTTTCCGGTTTAAGATCCAAAGAAGTGATGATATTTCTTTCTCTGTTGGCAGTTTTTCCTGTAGTAGCCCAATCGCCATAGAGTTCGATGATCTTTTCGTTCGACAATCGTTCTTTCTGCTCCGGCAGATAAACCTTTTCCATCATTTGTCCAATGGCTCCATCCGATAAGATCATGGCAGGGTTTCGGTATTTAAAGGCGAGTTTAAAACTCAGATCTACAAAATCAGCCATTTCCTGTACGGTTGAAGGTGCCAAAACGATCAATCTGTAATCCCCGTGACCACCGCCTTTAGTAGCTTGAAAATAATCGGATTGCCCGGGTTGTATGGTGCCTAATCCAGGACCGCCACGCATTACATTAACGATCAGACAAGGTATTTCAGAGCCCGCCATATAAGAAATTCCTTCTGACTTTAGACTGATTCCTGGACTTGATGAAGAGGTCATTACTCTTTTCCCACAGGCGCCTGCTCCATAAACCATGTTGATGGCAGCGAGTTCACTTTCGGCCTGTAAAACAACCATTCCTGTGCGTTTTTGAGGTTCTTCATGCATTAAATATTCGATCACCTCAGATTGCGGTGTGATTGGGTAACCAAAATAAGCATCAGCTCCGGCTCTTATTGCCGCTTCAGCCATAGCTTCGTTACCTTTCATTAATATTGCTTCTTTCATTTTTTTGATCAGTTTTAAATTACTTATGCTGATTTTTCAGGTTTGTACTGATAAACGGTAAAACACATATCAGGGCAAACCAATGCGCAGATCTTACAGCCGGTACAGGCATCGTGATTGGCAGGATAAGCCGGATTATACCCCTTTAAATTTACATGCTCATGAAGTTTTAAAACATCAGTAGGGCAGGCTACAACACATAAATTACAGCCTTTGCAGGCCTCTGTGTCTATTACAACAGCACCTCTAACTTTTGACATAGTATCGAAATTTAAGTTACTACTACACTAATTTCAGTTCCTGCAAGGTAAGAAATATAAAATTATTAAATTATGATTAAAATCAGTATAATAATAGGTAATATAAAAAAAATATTAATTTTTACAGATATTATTTATTGAATTCCTAATATTATAACAATTGTTACAATTGCATAAATTGACCAAAATAAGGAATATCATCTTTTTAAAGTTAAGATAATTCTTTATTGAATGATTTTTTTTCGATTTTTTAACAACTTTTATAGAAATTTTTTTTGCAGGAAATTTCCATTTCTCAAGTTAAAAAAAATAGGGGAGAAAAGAAAATTTTTAATACAGAGATCTGTATTTTTTTGGGTCTGCCTCGTGTAAGACCTTATATACACCTTCAAAGATATCGTTAACCGAAGGTTTAGAAAAATAATCACCATCAGTTCCAAAAGCAGGTCTGTGTGCTTTTGCTGTGATCGTAGTAGGCTTGCTGTCTAAATAGAAATAGGCGTTCTGTTCGTTGATGATCTTTTCGAGCATATAGGCAGAGGCACCTCCCGGGATATCTTCATCTATCACGATTAGGCGGTTGGTTTTTTTTATACTTTTAACCACATCATGACCGATATCAAAGGGCAGTAAACACTGAGCATCAATAATCTCTGCATCAATACCAACATTTAAGAGGTCTTTCGCTGCATTCTCAACCAGTTTCAGTGTTGAACCATAAGAAACCAAAGTAATATCAGTTCCTTCTTTTATTGTTTCTACTCTGCCAATGGGTGT
The DNA here is from genome assembly GCA_024762795.1 of Flavobacteriaceae bacterium. Lineage (GTDB taxonomy): Bacteria > Bacteroidota > Bacteroidia > Flavobacteriales > Flavobacteriaceae > Namhaeicola. Next base: position 66,623 of record JANTGS010000003.1, read on the forward strand.
TGTAAATTCCCCCAGATTGTTAGGCATTCTTTCCTTTAAACGGTATCCGTTCAGATTTTCAATAAGTATAGCGGGTTCATCACTTTTCATCAAAGTATTATAAAATCCGGCAGCTTTTGTCATATTTCTCGGAACGAGAATGTAAACTCCCTGAAGTAAGTTGATCAGACTCCCCATTTGTGAGCCGGAATGCCAGATTCCCTCAAGCCTGTGCCCGCGGGTTCTTACAATAAGGGGTGCTTTTTGACGGCCAAAAGTTCGGTATCTTAATGTTGCGAGATCATCGGTAAGTACATGAGTTGCATAAAAAAGATAATCCAGATACTGAATTTCAGCAATGGGTCTAAGGCCTCTCATAGCCATACCGATACCTTGCCCGATGATGGTGGTTTCCCGTATTCCGGTGTCATAAACCCTTTCCCTTCCGTATTTTTTTTGCAAGCCTTCAAGTCCCTGATTTACATCGCCGATATAGCCTGAATCCTCGCCAAAGATCAGGATCTCATCGTACTTGCTAAGAAGCGTGTCGAAATTATCTCTTAAAATAATCCTGGCATCCACAATTTTGGCATTGTCATCATAATCGGGTTCAATTTCCGGAATAAGAGTGGCTTTATCAGGATGTTCACTGTATAAATGTGTGTCATATCTCGGATGCTGTTCCTCCATATAATTCACGATCCATTTGATCAGTCTTTCTTTTTCTTCAAAATCCTCATCCTTTAAATACATCAGCGATCTACGGGCTATGGTCATGACATTCTTCCGGATGGGTTCTTCAATTGAGGAAAGTTCCCGTATCAGTTTATTCAGAAAGATTCTGTGTTCACTTTTTGCAGAGACTTTATTTAAAAGGCCTAGTAATTCATTTCTTTCTTTTAAAATCGGTTTTGAAAAAGCTTCCCAGGCTTTTCTGCGGGCATTTCTTACCTCAGTTTTGGCTTGTTTCTCTATAGCTTTGAGTTCTTCTTCATCTTTAATAAAGGTCAGCTGATTGCCTTCCTGATCTTTAAGTTCAAAATTTGCAATCCACTCCCTCATCTTCCTGATGCAATCGAATTCTTTTTCCCACTCGAGTCTTTCCTTACTCTTATAGCGTTCATGAGATCCGGAAGTTGAATGTCCCTGAGGTTGTGTCAGCTCTTTTACATGAATAATTACCGGTACACTTTCTTCCCGGGCGATCTTTGCAGCTTTTTGATAGGTTGCGATAAGCTGGGTGTAATTCCAGCCTTCCACAACAAAGATCTCATAACCTTTGTTCTTTTTATCCCGTTGGAATCCCTTGAGTATTTCAGAAATATTTTCTTTTGTAGTTTGATATTTTGCCGGAACAGAAATACCGTATTCATCATCCCAGATACTGATGATCATAGGAACCTGTAAAACTCCTGCAGCGTTGATCGTCTCAAAAAAAGGTCCCTCGGAAGTGCTTGCATTTCCAATGGTTCCCCAGGCAACTTCTTTTCCTTTGTTTGAAAACGTTTCTTTATCCTGCAATTCCTTAACCGTTCTGTATTTTTTTGATGCTTCTGCCAGACCCAGTAAACGCGGCATTTGTCCGGATGTTGGAGAAATATCTGCACTGATGTTGTACTGCTTTGTAAGATCTTTCCACGAGCCGTCCTCATTAAGAGTATGTGTGGTAAAATGACCGTTCATTTGCCTTCCGGCAGAAAAAGAATCTGCTTCGATGTCCGGGTGTGCATAAAGACTGGCAAAGAAATGTTCGGGATTGTATTCGCCAATGGCCATCATAAACGTCTGATCACGATAATATCCTGATCTCCAGTCGCCTTTTTGAAATGCTTTGGCCATGGCAAGTTGAGGGACTTCTTTTCCTCCGCCAAAAATACCGAATTTTGCTTTTCCGGTTAAAACTTCCCGTCTTCCCAGTAAACTACATTCACGACTGACCAACGCAATTTTATAATCATTTAAGACTTCTTTTTTAAATTCTTCGAATGATATCTTTTGCGTAGATTCAATAGTGTTGTCAATCATAGTATAGCAGGATTTGAACTCTTGCAAAGATAGTAAAATAAAAACAGTTTAAAAATTGATATTTTATTTAAAAAATAAGTGCTATAGTACTGATATACAATAATATAAATAAATTTTTCGAAAATTCATAATTAATTATCTGTCAGAGATAAAAGTTGTGTTTGTGGAAAAAAATATGTCTCTTTAAGGTGTAAAAAGTACTTTGAACAAGTTCTATGGATCAATAGAATCCTCTTCTTGCAAAATTGTAGATTCTTACCGGATCAAAAGTTAAAATATACCTGATTCTCGAGAAATAGTTGGGCAAGGCAGGTTCAAAACCATTGCTGGATTGCATCGGAAAATAAATTTCCAGAAAATTGTGAATAAAGTTAAACCGTATTCCGCTGTCGTATCTGAAATAAGCACTATTATCATGATTTTTAACAAAACCGGCATCACCATAAATTTCTATCCATCTCCATACACTCATACTTACATTACTGCTTAACAACCATTGGTTGGCGTGTTTTTCATCAAACATTGATTTAAATCCTCCTTCAGAGATGATGATCTGCTGACTTAAAAAACCGGAATCTTCAGATCTTCCCAAATAACCGTATTCAAAAAGATAATCGCTCGGACGGTCTAAGGCAAAACTAAAGAAATCGGAAGTTGTATGATTGAACAGAAATGATCCGAAATAGAGTCTGAAATCGAGCTGTCGCTCCTTGTCGGTTAGTTTTCTGTATCTGAGGTCTAAAGCGATCTTACTAAAATCTGTATTATATTGAAAATCTATAAAATACCTCAGATCATCTATAATGTTGGGTTGTGAGTTTCCATACCGGATATCTAAAATATTGTAACTGTCAGATTCATTTTCTATAGCTCCGGGAGCAATTTCTTTATCTACCAGATTATACCTGAAAGTAAGATAACTGCCTCCAACATCCCGTAAGGATTTTCGATTGAATTCAATGGTAAAGAAAGGATATAGTTTTTTATAGGACAAGTCGGCATCATAATGAGATTCGCTTGCTGAAAATCCTGCACTATAGCGATACACAATTGAATTCTCAGGAAGATACTGATAACGTAGGTATAAAGATCCGATCAGACTCTTGCTTTTAAAGGCCCAGGCAGGTGTGATCTGGTATAACCATTTCTTTTTGAACATCGCCTGATTATACAATTGAGGGCCGAGGATAAGTCCGTCGTAATAATTATATTCTACAAAAACATTGTAAAAGATCTGATTGTAATAAGGATCTTCAATATCCTTAAAAAAAGTAAATTTTACGGGTCGGTTTAAGATATTGTTATTTACTTTTTTCCAGTTGTTCCTTAAATTCATCTCCGGATATAAATATTCATAATTCAGTGAAATGCGGTCAAATCCATCTTTTGGAATCTTAACATCTTTCTCTGTTTCTATTCCGGTTACCCATCGTTTAAACAGAATTTCTCTGTCCTTTATTCCATAAACAGCTACAGGAGCTGTCATATTTCTTTTATTCTCGATAATAACATTTAAAGAATCCTCTTCTTTTTTAACCGATTTGATCGTATAATCAATCTTCTTTTTGGTTTTGAGATAATCTTCAAAAAAGGCATCAGTTTTCTTAGTTGTTTTATTATTGATAAGATCTCTGAATTCATCACTTTTACTTAATTTCAACAAATTATTCCGGTAATATTCCTTAATACTTTTGTTTACGGTAGAATCGTTTAAATAAGCATTGAGGTAACGTAATCCTAAAGCCGCTTTGTACTTGTTTACAATTTTTCTGTTAAAATTAGAAAGAGAATCTGCTCTGGTAATTAAAGACTGATCTATATTTTTTCTTGCTGCAAACTGATAAACCAGCGGATATTTTCCGTTAAATTTAAGCTTTGCAAGAGAGTAATTTTTAAAAAACCATAAATTCGATATATTTCCTGTTGCTTTGATCTCAGGGTAATAAGTGTTTACATACTCCATCATAAGATAGATCTGAATTCCGTCAACAAGCCAGTAATCGGTCCTGCGATTTACCAGTAAGGTATTATCAATATATTTCCTCGTCAGTGCCTTGAACATTTTAATATCCCATTCAAAAACTTTACTGAAAGGAGCCATTTTTTTAGGCAATTGATTCAGTCCATACACAGGATTTTTTTTGTAAGTAATATCGCTTACGTATAATCTTTTATGAGGATATGCCCCTAGGAACTCAGTAATAAAATCAAGTTGACGGTTTAGGACATCGGTCCTCACATTTTTTGACAAATCTATACTTTTAAGATTTGAAATTACATCCACTGAATCGGTATTATAAGTCTCGTAATCTTTTAAAAGTTTGATACTCAATTCAATATCGGTTCTGTTTTTTCCATAAAGATTGTAAATTACCTGATTCCCTTTAATCTGCATTTCTCCGTTAAGATCAGTGTGTAGTGTAAAACCTCTTGGAATCTCAAATTTAATCTTATAATCTGTTGGAGCCATAAAAAGATCGTCCATATCAAGATTACTCATCAATTCCCATTTATCGTCATAAACTGCCGGAGTGATATACCAGTATCTTAAATTGTAATTATTCTCTTTAAAGCCGTATTTGGTAAACTTATCATAAGGAATCTTTACCAGATAGGATAGATCAAGTTGAACAGAATCACCTGGTTTTATTGGTCTTTTTAGAATTAATGCAATAATATCGGGGCGATTTTTATAAGCTTCCCAGTAAACGGAATTACCATCTGCTGTCATGCTTTCGATCTTTGAAAATCCCCGGGCTTTGGGTTTTGCAAAAAAGAAACTCCTGTCGTAATTTTCCAGTAATCGTTTTGAGAGCGGAGTCTTTTTGTTCAGATAGGCATTGGCCCAATTGTGTAAAAAAATTGTGTCAAGTTTCTGATTGCTTTGATTGTAGAAAACTATATTCTGCTGTATAGCAATGCTTTGATCGGATGGGATAAGCTTTGCATTGATGTTCAGTTGATTATTTTGAGCATAAGAGAACGCATAGAAATATAACAGTAATAATATGAACAGGGCTCTCTTTTGCAATTTTTAAAAACAGTTTATGATTAGAAATTTGGTCTGAGATGATGCTTTTTATAGAAAGCATCAATCACCTGCACTACTTCATCAGGATCATCAACAATGGAAAACAGCTCCAGATCAGCTGAATTCACCGTATGGAATTTTTCCAGCATGGTGCTTTTGATCCAGTCCAGTAAGCCTCCCCAAAACTCGTTTCCGATCAGGATAATTGGGAAATTACCAATTTTATGAGTCTGGATCAGAGTTATCGCTTCAAAAAGTTCATCAAGGGTGCCAAAACCTCCGGGCAGGGCAACAAAGGCCTGAGCATATTTTACAAACATTACTTTTCGTACAAAAAAGTAATCAAAATCCAGATTCTTATCCTGGTCAATATAAGGATTGTCCTTTTGTTCATGAGGTAATTCAATATTGAGTCCAACAGAAACACCACCACCACGCTGGGCTCCTTTATTGGCGGCTTCCATAATTCCAGGGCCACCACCGGTAATTACACCATAACCTCTTTTGGTAAGTTTATAGGCAATATTTTCGGCGATTCCATAATATTTTTCATCGGGTTTCATTCTTGCAGAACCAAAAATACTGATACAGGGGCCTATGCGACTTAATTTTTCATATCCTTCAACAAACTCGCTCATGATCTTAAAAATTGCCCAGGAATCGTTTGTTTTAATTTCATTCCATGTTCTCATTTTTAATTTTTCCCTTATTTTTTTATCTTCATATCGAATCATTCTATTAGATATTTTAATTTATAGATTGTTGTTATTTAACAGAAACAGCTAATGTAATTCTTTTTTAAGAAACTGTCCGGTTAAACTTTTCTTATTTCTTATGATCTCTTCCGGAGTTCCTTTAAAAATAATTTTCCCACCTTTTTCACCTCCTTTTGGACCGATATCAATAATAAAATCACTCATTTTTATCACATCGAGGTTGTGTTCTATAATGATCACAGTATTTCCTTTATCAACCAGTTTATTGAGCACTTTCATCAGTATATTGATATCTTCAAAGTGGAGTCCGGTAGTGGGTTCATCTAAAATATACAAGGTATTTCCGGTGTCTCTTTTTGAGAGTTCGGTGGCCAGTTTGATCCTTTGAGCTTCCCCTCCGGACAGGGTGGTGGATTGTTGCCCCAAAGTGATATAGCCAAGTCCAACATCCTGTATGGTTTTTAATTTCTTATAGATCTTTGGAATATGTTCAAAAAAAGAAACGGATTCATTGATGGTCATATTCAATACATCAGAAATAGATTTACCTTTATATCTTATTTCGAGAGTCTCACGGGTAAAACGTTTCCCTTGGCAGGTTTCGCATTCCACTTCAACATCGGGTAAAAAATTCATTTCAATTACCCTTACACCTCCTCCTTTACAGGTTTCGCACCTGCCTTCCTTAACGTTAAAAGAAAACCTTCCCGGTTTATAACCTCTGATCTGAGCCTCAGGAGTTTTGGCAAAAAGACTGCGAATTTCACCAAAAACGCCCGTATAAGTGGCAGGATTTGAACGCGGAGTTCTCCCGATCGGACTTTGGTTTATATCGATAATTTTATCAATATTTTCAATGCCTTCAATGCTTTTGTAGGCTAAAGGTTTTTTTACAGCATGATATAAATACTGATTTAAAATAGGGTAGAGGGTTTCATTGATCAGACTTGATTTACCGCTGCCCGATACTCCGGTAACACAGATCATCTTATTTAACGGGATCTCTAAAGTAACATTCTTTAAATTATTTCCTTTAGCTCCTTTCAATACAATTGTCTTCCCGTTACCTTTTCTTCTTTCCTTTGGTATTTCAAAGAATTTGGTTCCGTTGAGATATGCTGCGGTAATCGTATTGCTTTTTAAGATCTCTTCAGGAGTGCCTTCGCTGATGATCTCTCCCCCGTGTTTTCCCGCTTTAGGTCCAATATCGATCACATGATCGGCTGCTTCTATCATCTCTTTATCGTGTTCAACCACAATAACCGAATTTCCCAGATCGCGTAATCTTTGCAGGGATTCAATGAGTTTTTGATTATCACTTTGGTGTAAACCAATACTGGGCTCATCTAAAATATACAAAACACCTACAAGTTGAGAACCTATCTGGGTAGCCAGACGAATTCTTTGCGCTTCTCCTCCCGATAAGGTTTTTGAACTTCTGTTCAGTGACAGATAATCCAAACCAACATCGAGTAAGAACTGAATCCGGGTATTTAGCTCTTTAAGGATTTCTGTTGCGATAATATTTTGTCTTTCAGAAAGATGTTTAGGTATTTCTTTAAACCAATCAGCCAGGTGAATGATATCCATTTCTGAAAGATCGGCTATCGACTGACCTTGGATCTTAAAGTGCAGGGATTCTCTTTTTAATCGTTTTCCATCACAAACAGGACAAGATCTTTCTTCCATAAAACTCTTTGCCCAGCGTTTTAGCGAACTTGAATCACTGTCCTTGAACTGATTTTCAATAAAATTTGTAATTCCTTCAAAATCGATCTCATAGTTACGTGTGATTCCCAATTCTTTCGAACTAATCTCGAAGCGATCTTTACCTCCGTAAAGGATTACATTCATCGCCTCTTCTGGTATCAATTCTATTGGATCTGTAAGGGAAAAATCGAATTTCTGAGCAATCAGTTTGATCTGCTTAAATATCCAGCTGTTCTTTTGTTCTCCTAAAGGAACAATACCTCCTTTGTGTATTGAGATTTTTGGGTCAGGGATGATCTTATTGAGGTTGATCTCAAATACTTTCCCAATTCCATGGCAATGGTTACAGGCGCCTTTTGGAGAATTGAATGAAAAAGAATTAGGTTCCGGTTGCTGATAGGAAATGCCCGTAGTGGGGCACATTAGATTTCTGCTGAAATACCGTGGTTTTTCATTTTCAAAATCCATTACCATGATCGTATCATCACCATGATACATGGCAGTTTGTATAGTCTCTGATAATCTTTTTTCTATTTTTTCATTTACCAGTAAACGGTCTATCACAATTTCTATATCATGAGTTTTATACCTGTCAAGTTGCATTCCTCTTGTGATCTCGGTTATTTTACCATCAACTCTTACTCTTACAAAGCCTTGTTTTGCAATGGTTTCAAAAAATTCACGGTAATGCCCCTTTCTCGATTTAATAACAGGAGCAAGGATCATGATCTTTCTATTCTTAAAATCTTTAAGGATCAGATCTTTGATAAGATCATCATTATAATTCACCATTTTTTCATCAGTATTGTACGAATAAGCTTCGCCAATACGGGCAAAAAGCAAGCGGAGAAAATCGTAGATCTCTGTAATGGTACCCACAGTTGACCGGGGGTTTTTGCTTGTGGTCTTTTGTTCGATGGCAATCACCGGTGATAATCCCTCAATTTTATCAACATCAGGCCTTTCAAGTCCGCCAAGAAATTGTCTCGCATAAGCTGAGAAGGTTTCAATATATCTGCGTTGTCCTTCTGCATATATGGTATCAAAAGCCAGCGATGATTTTCCACTTCCGCTTAATCCGGTAATAACTACAAGTTTATCCCGTGGTATCTTTAGGTCGATATTCTTTAGGTTATGTACTCTGGCACCAAATACCTCAATGTATTTTAACTCTTCACGCATAGATTATGAAATGGGAAAACCGCAAATTTAAGCAATTGAAACGAACATTAACAATTTTTTGAACGTATGAAATTTTACTTGTTTAAATATGTGAGTTGTAATTTTTATTTTTTTTAAATTGCAGAAAAATATGACAAATGATATTTATTGATTCAATTCGGTATTTTTTTGAACGCAGAGGCTTTGATGTTTCTACCCGGCTGGCTGATAAAATGGGGATAAGGGTAACTAATGTTCGATTGTTCTTTATTTATATTTCATTTGTTACAGTGGGTTTATCCTTTGGTGTATATCTTACACTCGCATTTTTATTAAAATTAAAAGATATGATGTATACCAAACGCACTTCTGTTTTTGATCTGTAAAACCTTCATATGGCAGTAAAATCATTAAAGTATAGGGTTTCGGTAGCATTGATTATGTTCTTTATGATAATTTTTATCGGAACGCTTGGGTATATTTTGATTTCCGATTATACTTTTATCGATGCGCTCTATATGACGATCATTACTATATCAACTGTAGGGTTTAAAGAGGTGCAACCACTGGATACAGGATCAAAGATCTTTACTGTTTTCTTAATTCTGACCAGTATTACGGTTTATGGTTATGTTATTTCGGTTTTAACAGAGTATATTTCGAACAACCGGCTTTTAGAAGAACTTAAATTTAAAAAAGTGCAGAATAGAATAGACAAATTAAGGAACCATGCGATCATTTGCGGTTACGGGAGAAATGGCCGTCAGGCAGTGGCCACACTTGGTATGCATAAAAAACCTTGTGTGATCATTGATAAAGATGCTGAATTGATCAACAGTGATGCTTTTGATGCAAATATTTTATATGTAAAAGGAGATGCTACCAATGATGAAACCTTATTAAGAGCCGGCATTATGAATGCTTCAAGTCTGATTGCGGCTATGCCTTCTGATGCTAATAATTTATATGTGGTACTTTCAGCCAAGCAGTTAAATCCTGATTGTAAGATTATTAGTCGGGCTTCTAATGAGTCTTCCTATAAAAAACTTAAGATTGCCGGAGCAGATAATGTGATCATGCCAGACAAATTAGGGGGAGAGCATATGGCATCACTGGTGGTAACTCCGGATGTAATTGAGTTTATTGACAGATTGTCAATTGATGGGGAAAGTGCAAACAATATCGTTGAGCTGGAAATTGAAGAGTTGCCTGCTCAATATAAAAATAAGTCGATCCTGGATCTAGATCTGCGCAAAAAAACAGGATGTACAGTGATCGGATTTAAAACACCCGATAAGGAATATTTAATCAATCCGGATGCTTCTACAATAATGGTTCCCAATTCCAAACTGATTGTGATAGGTAAACCTGAACAGATCCGGAAACTTCATGAATTGTTTTAACATAAAATATAAACATTGGAAAATAAGGCACTTAGGAACATATTAATTACAGGTTCTAACGGTTTGCTTGGGCAAAAACTGATTGATTTTCTCAGTTTAAAAAACACCTATAATATATATGGTGTATCAAGAGGCGAAAATCGGATTAAAAATATAGAAGATTTTACCTATTATCATACGGATCTGACCGACCCGGATAAACTGACTTCTCTAATCGATGCCATTCAGCCGGAAGTAATTTTTAATACCGCGGCCATGACCAATGTAGATCAGTGTGAATTAGATCATAAAGCTTGTGATAAGATCAATGTGGAAATGGTTCAGACTTTGGCAGATTCCTGTAAAAGAAATGATATTCATTTGATACATCTCTCAACCGATTTTATTTTTGATGGAGAAAAGGGATATTATAAAGAAGAGGATGAACCGAATCCTGTCAATTATTACGGGCTTTCAAAGCTAAGATCGGAACAGATCGTTAAGGAAGCAGGGATCAGGTATACCATTTTAAGGACTATACTGGTTTTTGGTTTGACCCGGGAATTAAAGAATAATATTGTGCTTTGGGTAATTAACAATATAAAGAATAAACAACATATCAATGTAGTTACAGATCAATTAAGAATGCCCACTTTGGTAGATGATCTTGCCCATGCGTGTATTATTGCATTTGAAAACGATATTAACGGTGTGTTCAATATTTCCGGAAATCATTTATTAAGTATATATGATATTGCTTTGGCCGTTGCCGAAACATTCGGCCTGGATCAAAATTTTATCCATCCAATAGCCACTTCAGAGCTATCACAACCTGCAAAAAGGCCGCCTTTAACAGGATTTGATTTAAAAAAGTCAATAACTACATTAAAATTAAGTCCGGTATCCTTTCAGGAATCGTTGCAAGTATTTAAAAAACAGCTACTAAACAGAGATACCCAATAGGGAGTAGGCAAAGGGCTAAAATTGTTGATAATTTTATTCGTAAAATTGTTTTGTAAACCAAATATTTATTTTACATTTGCAGTCCTGTTTTTTCAGGGAAGTTCAAGCAAATAATTATAAACAAGAGCGTTTTTTTTATTTTTTCAAAAAAATAATTTTTTTTCTTGTCAGAATAAAAAAATGTTATATATTTGCACCCGCTTAGCGAGAGAGGAAAGAGAATGGAGAGGGCTAAGAGGAAAAAGGGGAATAAAAGTTCATTGAAAGATTGAAAATTGACAGCGTAAGAATTGAGTAGAATTACAAGTATTTGTATCTTATAATATAAGGTATAGACCTTGAGATTTTTTTGAGACTTTTTTAATTGTTATAAAAATAAAAATTATACGATGAAGAGTTTGATCCTGGCTCAGGATGAACGCTAGCGGCAGGCTTAACACATGCAAGTCGAGGGGTAACAGGGAAAGCTTGCTTTCCGCTGACGACCGGCGCACGGGTGCGTAACGCGTATACAATTTACCTTCTACAGGAGGACAGCCCAGAGAAATTTGGATTAATACTCCATAGAATTATAAAGTGGCATCACTTAATAATTAAAGTTTCGGCGGTAGGAGATGAGTATGCGTCCTATTAGCTGGATGGTGAGGTAACGGCTCACCATGGCGACGATAGGTAGGGGTCCTGAGAGGGAGATCCCCCACACTGGTACTGAGACACGGACCAGACTCCTACGGGAGGCAGCAGTGAGGAATATTGGTCAATGGAGGCAACTCTGAACCAGCCATGCCGC
>JANTGS010000004.1 GCA_024762795.1 Flavobacteriaceae bacterium
AATCTGCCTAATATCAACTGGCCTGTATGGAGTGATGACTGGAATGGACATCTTAACTGGTGTAAAAGTGTTTCCCATGACGTTGCCAATAAAGAACTGGCAAAACGTCAGGCTTATCTGGATAAATATATTAAGAAGAATAATGATATATCTATAAATGATGCGACAAGAGCTGTTTTAAATGATATGGTAAAAAATCAACCTAAATATAATATATTAGAGCAACCTGTGGTTACCACAGGAGCAAATTCAAAGAATGCGATCTGTGAACATTATGCTAAGGAATCAGTACGACAAAACAAGGTAAATATCTCCAATAATTGTGGTTTTAAAGGTCCTTCTTGGAGTAGTGATTATAATGCACATAAAAACTGGTGTATGAAGGATGACAATTATAGAACAGCCGATGCTTATTTAAAAAACAGAAACCAAAAGCTGGCAAATTGTTCTAAATCGACTTCTTTAGCAATGACAAATTCCGGTGGCAGATCTGCTCTTGGCACTACGATGGCCACAACTTATATGGATATGCACAATATGTTTGTTCCCCATAAAAACAATTGCAGTTCCTCTGAGGCCTTTGTACCCCTGTGGCAGGGGGCAGAACTGGGTTTTTGTATTGATAAAGATCTTCATCCTTCAGGTGCAAAGCATTGGTCAGAAGCCATACGTACCTGCCTGAGTGAAAATAAACGATTACCTGAACCTTGGGAAAGGAAATTGGCATGTGATTACGCTATTCCTTTAGGTATTAAACATATGATTTATGCGACTAATTCAATTGGGGACTGGAAACCCATGCAATGGGGAAGTAATTTTTCGATAATGCTTCATTTTCAATATATGAATACGTATCCAGTTTTTGAAGGCATGGTTGTTCCGGCTTTTGGTGGTAATGGTGATCAAGGTGGTTGTAAAAGCGGAAGTTATGCAAAGGTGGGAGGACTTACAATTGTTGATGCTTCAGGTACTCTAGAATATACACGTGAAAGTTTGCATTTTCGTTGTGTTCATTAATCATAATATGTTTTAATAATTTATACAGAGAGATAGTTAAAAATTTGGAATCAAAAAGATCTAATCATGAAAAAAAAACTAATCTTTTTAACTTTAATTTTGCAGGTCTTTATTTCAGCAAACGCCCAATTTTGCAATAAATATGCAGATAAAGCCGTAAGCCAATATAAATTGGCTAAGAAAAATAAACTACCCGATCTCATCTGGCCTGTATGGAGTGATGACTGGAATGGACATCTTAACTGGTGTAAAAGTGTTTCCCATGACGTTGCCAATAAAGAAGAGGCAAAACGTCAGGCTTTTTTAGACAAATATATTAAAAACACTAAACCTCAAACAAAAGAAAATTTCTGCAACAAATATGCGGATAAGGCAGTAAGTGATTATCAGTTAGCTATTAAAACTAATCTTCCCAATATCATCTTACCTTTATGGTCTAACAACTGGAAGGGACATTACAATTGGTGTATTACCGTTCCTGAGGATCTTGCCAATAAAGAAACAGCAAAACGAAACATGTATATTTATAAATACCTTCTCCAAGACGATTTTAAAAAGGAACCTCAAAGCAAGGAAGACTTTTGTAATGCTTATGCCGATAAGGCCATAAAACAATATAATCAGGCTATTCAATTACATCTACCTAATATGATTCCAACACAATGGAATAATAACAGAGATCTTCATGTTAAATGGTGTATGGCGGTTCCAAAAAATACAGCAAGTCTTGAAAACAGCAAACGGCAGCAATTGATCGATAATTTTATCAGTTCCAGCCAGGGAAAGGCAAAACAGGATCCTAAGAAAGGAACAAAATATAAATATATCAAAGTTATTGACCCTATTGTCATTGATCCTGTACAATTTTTAAAAATCAAAGAAAAGACCTGTGATAATTTTGCAAAACAGGCAGTGCAACAACTAAAACTTAATATGTCAAAACGATGTAGATTAAAGAACAGTTTCTGGCATCTAAATTATTTTATAAATGTTGATAGTGTAAAGATTAATAAAAAAAATAATTACGATCAACATAAAAAATGGTGTATGACAGGAGATCATTATTTAGAGGCGTCTAAGTTCTTAAAGGAAAGAGAAAAACAACTACAGGCCTGCAGAGGTATACATACTATCTGGGTACCTGGAATGGTTATTGGATTGCGGCATTCTGGTACTAAAGATCGGTTTTTTCCGTCTACTCAATATTTTCTATTTGATTGGAGGACACGGTATGAATCTGATTGGAGGGCGTCTTATTGGAAATTAGATGATTGTGAAATAATAGATTTTATAAAAGAGAACTATGGTATCTATCATTGGAGGTGGTATGTTGTTTTAGATGGTGATTACCCAAAGGCTTACCAATACAATTTGCCTCCGGGTATTATTGTTAATCTTAGAAGCACATTGGAACTTTATAATTATAGATTTCTAGTTGAATTTGGAATAGATAAAGATCTTGCAGGTGATTATTACGGTGCTGATTATGGATCATTTTGTGGTCCCGAATATTATGGTGAAGGAAAATTCCACAGAGAATTTGGTGGTGATCTGCCAGCCCCTGCAGGAGAAGGTTTGAGTTGGTATGAAAGTACCGGTTTGGGGTTTACCGACTGGTCTCAGGTAAACAATCTGCCAAGAGGAACTATAGTTGGATTAAAACATAGTTCTAATCAACCCAATAAAAAATTAATTTGGCAAGGGCATGTCTATGATCCTGCTGATCCTAATATCCAACCACCTCCCGGATTTATAAGAAAAGAAGGTGGTGACATGGGAGCCCCTGCAGGGGTGGGTTATTTTTGGTATGAAAAGATTACAGGAAAATAATACTCTTAAATATGTTTAAAAAATTTATAATTATATTTTTCGCTCTTCTGATCAATTTACAGAAATGTAAAACTGATGAGGAGGAATCTATTCCCACTAGAAAAGATAATGCCATCCTGTTAAATATCGACTTACCCGGCAGCATTCAGAACCCGGCATTCTCCCCTGATGAAAAAAAAATTATATTTACTAATTTTATAAGCGGATATAATTTACCTCCTTCTGACCTTTATATTTTCGATCTTGAAACAGAGTCGTTAAAGACCCTTGTTTCGGATGGGAACAGTAATGTAAATCTGCCGGGGACCTCCTGGAATTCAACTCTAAAATCAATTGTTTTTTCCTCAGACAGAGATCCTCATGATGAAATCTTCAGCATTGCTGAAAGCGGAACTACCGGAGATGAGATCCGTATCACCTCCCGTAAAGACCTCATGGCCTATGAACCTTCTTTTTCCCCTGACGGGAAATGGATCGTTTTTGAATCGCATAGAGTTGACAAAGAGCAAGATGGCATAATTATCAGATATAAAACTGATGGCAGTTCAAATTACATCAATTTAACCCCTCCTGATAGGAATTGCAGGCAGCCCAACTGGTCCCCTAAAGGAGATAAGATCTTATATCAGAGTAAAGAAAAAGACGAATGGAACATCTGGGTCATGAACATCGATGGTTCTCAAAGAAGAAAAATTACTAATTTTAAAGGAAATAAAACAGATGCAGTTTTTACACCTGACGGACAAAGTGTTATCTTTAGCTATGAAAATGAGGATATTAAACAGGCTGATATTTATAAAGTTTCTGTTTCAGGAGGCACTCCGGTACAACTCACAAACTCTGATGCTTATGAAGGGGCACCGGCAATATCGCCCGATGGAACAAAGTTGATCTTTGAATCATCCTCAATTGACCCCGATAAAAGTAAGGGTACCAGACTCTATCTTTTAAATTTGTAATTCACAATATGAATAAAAAATTATTTTATTTTCTAATTATCACCTTAATGATTTCTTCCTGTAAAAATGAAGAAGTTTTGGTACAAACCGGTTTAGATTATAAACAGGAAATGAGGAATTTTGTTCAGGAGATCAGCAATTATGCAAAAGAAAAAAATCCTGATTTTATAATCATTCCCCAAAATGGCATAGAGATCGTTACCAAAACCGGAGATGCTGATGCTTCACCGGATTTGACTTATTTAAAGGCTATTGATGGTATCGGTCAGGAAGACCTTTTTTACGGATATGATAAGGATAATAAAGAAACACCCGATGATATTACCGTATTTCTCACAAGCTATCTGGATCTGGCCAAATATAATGCTAATAAAACAATACTGGTTACGGATTATTGTTCGGAACATACTAAAATGAATCATTCATATGATTTGAATCGACAACAAACCTATATTTCATTTGCAGCCGATCACAGAGAACTGGATCATATTCCTTCCTATCCTTCTCCCATCCCTGATGAAAATTCAAATAATATAACACGTCTGCCTGAAGCAAAAAATTTCCTGTATCTCATCAATCCTGATAATGAATTTGACACCAAACAATCCTTTATTGACATCCTTAAAAAAACTAATTACGACCTTATTATCATAGATTTCTTCTTTAAAGATGAAGCATTTACTCCTGATCAGATAAAGCAATTAAAGATTAAAGCAAATGGTGGCAAACGTTTGGTAATTAGCTATCTTAGCATTGGTCAGGCCGAAGAATACCGCTACTACTGGCAACCCGACTGGAATACAGGCAATCCTTCATTTATAGATCGGGAGGATCCTGAATGGCAGGGAAATTACTATGTGAGATACTGGGACAGCAATTGGAAAAAGATCATCTTTAACTCAGAGGATTCTTATCTCAATCGTATTATCGATTCCGGGTTTGATGGTGTTTATCTTGATATTATTGATGCCTATGATCATTTTGAATGATCTCCGGTTAATTCTATTCAAAAAATTACACCACCCTGATCAAGGCCTCCGATGGTTCTGTAAGTTTACCAAATGCTGATATTTCGATCTGATTTTCTTTTAAGAGCGCTTCTACTTCTTCTACCCCATCATCTTCCACAGCGATAAGCAAGCCTCCGCTGGTTTGCGGATCGCAAAGAATGGACCATTTACTTTCATCTTTAAGCTGAACCTTATCTTTAAAACTTTTCCAGTTATTTCTTGTCCCTCCGGGAATACATTTTTGTTCAAGATAGCCCTCTGCCCCTTCAAAAACAGGTACTTTATCCCATTCTATTTCAGCAGAAAGGCCACTCCCTTCACAGATCTCGATCAAATGTCCGATCAGTCCAAAACCGGTAACATCGGTCATTGCCGTAACACCTTTGATATCAGCCAGTTTTTCACCGAGACTGTTAAGCTTCGCCATAGAATCTACAGCTACCTTTTCGTGTTCCGGTGTTAATAAACCACGTTTTTGAGCCGTTGTAAATGTTCCGATTCCTAAGGGTTTTGTGAGATATAAATGAGAACCTGCTACAGCTGAATCGTTTCGCTTAAGCTTTTTCAGATCTACCCTCCCGGTTACTGCAAGCCCAAAGATGGGTTCCGGACTGTCGATACTGTGTCCGCCGGCCAAAGTAATTCCAGCCTCCTTACAAACCTGTCTCCCCCCCTCAAGCACCTGTTGCGCCACTTCAGCAGGTAATTTATCAATAGGCCAGCCTAAAATGGCAATGGCAAGAATAGGTTTTCCTCCCATGGCATACACATCACTGATAGCATTGGTAGCCGCAATTCTTCCAAAATTATACGGATCGTCCACAATAGGCATAAAGAAATCAGTTGTACTGATCACAGCGGTTCCATCTCCCAGATCGTAAACCGCAGCATCATCCTTAGAATCGTTGCCCACGATCAAACGGGCGTCCTCAACTGCGATCATTTCAGTTTTAATGATCGTTGAGAGAACTTCAGGTGAGATCTTACATCCGCAACCTGCCCCATGACTGTATTTTGTCAATTTCACCTGATCTATTTCTTTCGTATTCATATACTTTCTTTTTTAATAATTTTTGCATTTTTAAGATGATCCGTATCGGAAAGCGGTATTTTTATAACACGATCACTTTCCCGTGTATTCATTCCCTTTAAATAGGCTTTATCATAATATTGCAGCAGGATCAATGCAACTTTATAAAAATTTCCTGCTTTCAGATCTTCAATAGCCAGTTTTGTATTGAGTCCGCCCAGACGTTTTGTAATTTGCAGTATCGAAGCCTCGAGCATTTTCTTATCCAAAACAGCATATTCCTCTACAAGAAATCTGGATCTCTCTTCTTTGGAAATATCCACAAAATATAGCATTGCATCACGCATCTGAGAAAAGAATTGCATGGGAATCCTTACTCTTCCTATATTGTGACTTTCATCTTCTACCCAAACAAACTTATTCAGATCGAGTTTTATTAATTCATGGTGAAGATTATTTTCAAACTGTTCCACACTGGGCTGAGCTTTCTGGCCTATCGCTCCAAAAGCTGAACCCTTGTGATTTGCTATTCCTTCAAGATCAACTACCTGTTCCCCTAACTTTTTTAATTCTTCTAAAATATAGGTTTTCCCACTACCGGTGTAGCCTCCGAGCACTTTTAAAGACATCGGTTTTCCCAGTTCATCCAAGACAAAATTTCTATAGGCTTTATATCCTCCTCTAATTATTTTAACTTCTTTAAATCCGTTTCCATCGAGGTGCTCGGCGAAGGAGCTGCTGCGCATTCCGCCACGCCAGCAATGGACAATTATTTCCCGGGAAGGGGCAACTTTTAAAGATTCATTAATAAAATATTCCAGTTTAGAATTTACATAAGTGTACCCCACCTCTATGGCAGCTTCCTTGGATTTCTGCTTGTATACCGTACCTACATGTGCTCTCTCATCATTGGAAAATAAAGGAATATTAACCGCTCCCGGAATATGTCCTTTTTTAAATTCACCGGGAGAACGCACATCTACAATCGGTAATTCTGTTGAAAAAACATCTGCTATGTGAATTTCAGAAATCATGATGACAAAAGTAATTTATTTACATGATTTTGAAGGCTTGAAGTAAAAAAATATGAATTTGCTTTTTAAGAAAATATTTAACCGACTTTTGAAGGATATCTTAAGCGTCTTTCCAATGCTTAGGCTAGAATATTCGAGATCGAGACATGTGATAAATTCAAACCGCAGAATACTGTAGTATTTGAGGATTTAAATTTTGAGCATAACAAAGATATCGGACATTATAGACAAGCACTCATTAAACTTAAAAAAATCCAGTTTTACCTTCTGTATATTTAGAAAATACTTTAGTTTTAAGGCTAAACTTAAATATCAAAAGATGAATTTTCTTAAAATATCTTTCTCTATTACAGTTCTTTTTACACTTCTGACCGGTTGTAGCAAAGAGGGGAAGAAGAATATTATAAACAATATCAAACTTGAAACAAATGCGCATCAGTCTGTATATTTTAAGGCAACAGAAAAATACTCTTATTCTAACCAACCTGATACTACATTAACTGAATACGATATCTGGATAAAAAGAGACCCCTCAGATTCTTTAAGAAAGGGATTTGTTTGGGTGGATAATCATTATCGTCCTTATAATATGGTTTATGAAAAAGGAACCTTTTATTTAACTATTCCGCCTAAGAAAACAACGGTTCCTTATCCGAATTTTAAAGAGGATTTTATTTCTTCCATCGACTGGATCGATACTTTTCTTAAAACTGAAAAATTTGCAGAGTTTGCCACAAAGAACAATGCTGTAATCAAAAATATTGAATACAAAGGAGAGCCCTGTGCCAGTATTGAGATCAAACTACCCAAGGGGAAAGAGGGAAAAGAAACCATACAGACTTATATCATCAATAAAAAGAACCTCTTTCCGGTTTATGCAAAACTGGTTATAAAAGACCAGGGAATAACTTACACCAATGAACTGAACTTTTACAATATGATCTTTGATGATGTTAACCTTGATGGATTAAAAGAGCGACAAAAAAGAATTCTGGCCTCCAATCCTCTCGATCCGGAAGGCGGCGAATCGGATGTGGCCTATGAAGAACGCATGCTTCATACCGGTATTTCGGCTCCTTTATTTAAAGGTAAATATTACGGTACAGGTAAAACTTTTAATCTGGAAGACCATATCGGAAAAGAGGTGATTCTTATCGATTTCTGGTATACCCATTGTCCGCCCTGTGTAAGAGCTATGCCGGCATTATCGGAGCTTTATACAAAATACAAAGATAAAGGATTAAAGATCTACGGATTGAATTCTGTTGATAACCAACCGAGAAGCATGGATAACCTGAATAAATTCCTTAAAAAAAGAAAGTTGAGTTATGAAGTGATTTTGACACAACCTGAAGTAGATCAGGCATACAAAATCAAAGCCTATCCCTCTATGTATATTATAGATAAAAAAGGAAAGGTCAGTTTTGTAGAAGTGGGTTTTGATAAAGAAAAATTTAAAAAAGTGATTGAACATATCGAAAAACTGATCAATGAATAAAAGGTATTAAACCTCAGGGCATCCCGCATAGCTATCGGGACTGAACCCTTTAATAGGAATCGACCCAAGGGTCGAGGTGCCTGCCACGCCGGCAAGGCGGGTTAAACCAAGATCCCGCTAGAAAAAAGCGGGATTAGTTCGACTAACTAAAAAATTGAAATTAATTTTTTAGAGTCTCACGAATAACAATTGTTATCTGGAGTTTCCCATAATCAGAATTTAGAATCCAAAAAACTATTATTTTAAATAATACCTTAAATTATACGTAAGTTTTTATTATATTTGTACGTATAAAAGTGGTGGTATGGATTCAAAATTAACATTAAAACTTAACGAAAGCGTAATTAAACAAGCAAAACAATACGCAAAGGAAAATAATATAAGTCTTTCAAGAATGATAGAGAATTATCTTACGGCAATTACCGAAAGTAAAGATAATAGAATGAGTATAAGCCCATTAGTTAAAAGTTTGACAGGAGTTGTTAAGCTTGAAGATGAAGATTATAGAAAAGATTATACTGATTTTCTATCTCAAAAGTATTCATAATGGACAAAATTTTAGTTGATACAAATATTGTCCTGGATTTACTTGCTGAACGGAAAAAATTTATTAAGGAAGCTCAGGAACTCTTTACTCTATCCGACAAGAATGAAGTAAAAATTTATGTTTCTTCACTTACTTTCGCAAAAACTTATTATATCCTTTCTCAACAAATGAAAATGGATATTGTGAGGAAAATTTTAAGGAAATTCAAAGTGTTGGTAGAAGTGCTGCCTTTGGATGATAAAATTATTGATTTGTCACTTGAATCCGATTTTAAAGATTTTGAAAATGCTATTCAATATTATACTGCAATTGAAAATGAAATAAGCATTATTATTACAAGAAATTTAAAAGATTTCAAAACTGCAAAGATACCTGTACTTACTGCAAAAGAATATACCAAATTAAGAAAATAGTATAAAAAATTTGCTTTAAATAAAATTCACAATTTTAAATTTCAAGCTCTTCCAGTTCGAGGCCGTAATCAAATTGAAGATCTTCATGTAAAGAAGTTATCGCCTTTTTGATCAATACAATCTGGCGATTAAAGATATTGACCAATGATACATTATTTTTATAGGAAGGTCGCATTTCTTTAAGGTTTTCGCAGAAATACAACAAGAGTTCTACTTCGGTTTCTTTCTTTTTTGAATAGCGAATATATTTTTTGGTATTTCTCAGGATCTTTCTGACACTCTTTTTAATATAGAAATAACTTTTGGTATTGATCTGGTCAAAATCCGTATCGATCTCCTCTTTGACTCCTCTGATAAATGCATCTTCATCAGAAGATTCGAAAAGCAGGTAGGTAAGCAACTCTTTGTTCTCCTTTTTAAATTTTGATAAACGTAAACAAAGTTCTACCAGTTCAGCCTGTGATCTGTAAGTCAGCTCATTTTTAAGTTCTTTTACAGTAGCGGTTTTCATCGACAGGAATCTTAAAAGTTAAAGAGAAAGTATCTTTTTCAGATCTGATTCCGAAACATTAAGCAAACCCGATTTAGGTAATCTCCGGGTCAGTTCTTTCCAGTTCTCATCTTTTTTAAACACTTCGTTAAAGATAGGTAAGGCTCTTTTTATATCACCATTGTTGGCCAGTGCAATGGCAGTCCAGTATTTCATTTCCAGGTTTTCAGGAAACAACTGTTGTGCTGCACCATATTCTGCCAGGGCTTTTTTCATATTGTGATGTTCTACGGCCAAATCCCCTTTATTCATATATTCATAGGCATGATGCACTTTGAGCAATCTTTCAAGTTCTCCGATCGGATCTTTATGATCATCCACCCGAAGATCGATCAGTTTATCATTCCACGATTCTTTTACCGGTTTTGGCCCTACAACGATCAATGCAGCCGATTGTTTCCCGCGAATATCTCCTCCTGCTTTTTGGGCAGCTTTTAAAACTTCCAGTACTCTATCAGCAATCGGTAAATTTGCATTTTCACGGAAAGCCTTCGCCATAGCCGGAACAACCTTGTCGGTGAGCATCATATTTGCCTGAACAGAAAAATTATCTCCTGTGATCTGATCAGCATATACGATACAACTTTTCCCGGTATAGGCCGAAACATTTCCTTTTACATCGAGCATGGCAACCTGACGTACATCCCTCCCTTCATCTTCAGAGATCAAAAATTGCAGTACATCTTTTGCATTTTTCCCTTCTTCCATCAGGCGGATTCCATTAGGTCCGTATGCAGGATTGATAAACGATTGGGTTGCTACCACACCTACTCCCGATTTACCCCAGGCAACAGAGGTACCCACAGCAAACCAGTGGCTCTGAACAGCCACAGCCATTTCACCGGTTTTTTTATCACGGGCCACAATAGAAAAAGTATGGGCAAATTTATCTTTATACACCTGAGAAAAAACTTTTCCGGAAAAAAGAAATAAAAAACTCAGTACTAAAATACTTGTTGATCTTCTTGTCATTGTCTTAGATATGAAATTAGATAAGGAGTAAAAATACAATAAAATTATAAGTTTTCTAAAGAGCCAACCGACAGTTTTGAAATACGATCCGATTCGATCATTGAAATATCAGGCTTTAAATTTGCAAGTTCAATCATAGCTATAGCAATGTTTTCAGCCTTTACAGGTTTGTATTTTTTTAGTTTGCCAATCAGAAAAAATTGAAATAAATTCATCATTATCTTTCCCATTGTTTCCCCCATACGCATTTCATTTCTTTTACCAAGAATTAGCGACGGCCTTAGAATATAGGTATGAGGAATCTTTAATGATAAAACCTCTTCCTCCATTTCTCCCTTTGTTCTGTTGTAAAATATTTTACTCTTAACACTGGCACCCAGAGCAGAAATAACCAAAAAAGTATCAATTCCATTTTCTTTACAGAGCTTTGCTGCAGCAACCGGAATCCCGTAATCTATTTTTTTATATAATTCCTTATCCGGTGTTTTGGCTGCCGTAGTTCCGATACAACAATAAACCTCATCAGCTGTAAAATCCTTTTTAAAAGATTTCAGATCGAGTAAATTTCCGGTATATTCTGTAAGTTTAGGATGTTCAAATCCAACAGGTTTTCTTAGAAAAACCTTAATGGAATCATAGCTTTTATCCTCTAAAAGTTTCTCTAACAGAATATTTCCGGTTAAACCGGAAGCACCTAAAATAATTGCAGTCTTACCCATTTAATACCAGCGTTTTTTCTTTTTTTTAGAGGCTGCTGATTTTCTTCCTTTTTTATATTTACTTCCCTGTTTTTTATGGATCTCGGGTTTGGATTTAGGATCTAACGGATAGGGATGATCCTCTTCTACAAAAATCTCTTTATGAATAAGTTTTTGAATTTCAGCAATATAATTCTTTTCATCTGCTGAACAAAAAGAATATGAAACTCCTTTTTCTCCTGCTCTACCGGTTCTTCCGATACGATGCACATAAATCTCCGGCTGATTGGGAATATCAAAATTGATCACATTATCCAGATTTTTAATATCCAGGCCTCTTGAGGCAACATCGGTGGCAATTAAAATATCAGCTTCTCCATTCTTCAATTTTTGTAAAGCCTCCTGACGCGCATTCTGACTTTTATCCCCATGAATACCCGCTATTTTGTACTTGTTCTTTAATAGTGATTTTTCCAGCTTATCCACCCCAAATTTTGTACGCCTGAAAATAATCGCGTTCCCTTTAACCGTATTTCTCAAGAGGTGAAGACACAATTCGATCTTTCTTTGTTTGGGTACATAATATAAATGCTGATCTACTTCTTTTTCAAGAACTGATTTCGAATCAGCTACTATTTTAACGGGTTCATCCATAATGGTCTTCGCCAGATGTATTACTTTATTGGGCATTGTTGCAGAAAAAAGAAGTACCTGTTTTTCTTCCGAGCAGATCTTTTCAATTTTCTTTACATCATCCCAAAAACCCATATCCAGCATCAGATCGGCTTCATCAAGAACCAATATCTCAACATGATCCGGATTAATTAATTCCTGTTTATACAGATCGAGTAATCTGCCCGGTGTGGCGATCAAAATATCGACCCCTTTTTTAAGCAGATCTTTTTGCGGCTCGATGGAAACCCCTCCAAAAATGCTGGTTGCTCTTAAACCGGTATGCTTTCCGTAAGTTTTAAAACTTTCTTCTATTTGACGGGCCAGTTCACGGGTAGGACAAACAACCAGTGCCCTGATCTTTTTACTCTTCTTTGTTGAATGCTGATTAAGGTACAGCATCTGCAGAATGGGTAATGCAAAAGCAGCGGTTTTACCCGAACCCGTCTGGGCTGAAACAATAACATCTTTAGCTTTCAGTACTTCAGGGATTGTTTTTTCCTGAACCTGAGTTGGGTTTTGATAATCACTTTCGGCTACAGCCTTTAATATATTTTTGTTTAAGTCGAACTCGTTGAACTGCATATATACTTGTTAAGATTGTCTTACAAAGATACACAGAAAGAAAAGATCTGTTTTATTAATTTTTATTACTTTCGTTTTAAATAGTATCTGATTATAAAGTGCTTGATCTTTGAAAGATTATATTTTTTCAAATAGATGACTTTATGGACTGGCACTAATTATTCATTCTTAATCCTTAATTCCATGAAACGCTTATTACTTCTTTTTATCATTATTGTTATCAGTTCCTGTAGTCAAAAGATCTTTAAAGAAAAATGGACTCAAAAAAAAGCGCCTGAAACTTTTAAGGCCAGGTTTGAAACAACCCAGGGTGATTTTGATATAGTAGCCAAACGAAATTGGGCTCCCAACGGAGTCGACCGTTTGTATCAGCTGATCAAAAGTAATTATTATACCGATATCGGTATCTTTAGAGTGATTCCTGAATTTGTAGTTCAGTTTGGTATACAGAATGATTCAGTATTAAACAAAGCATGGGATAAATACAAACTGAAAGATGAACCCGTATTGCAAAGCAATGACTCTATGGCGATCTCTTTTGCCCGTGACGGAATCAATTCGCGTACTACACAGATCTTTATCAATTTAAAGGATAATCACAGGCTGGATACGGTAGATTTTAATGGAGTTAAAGGTTTTCCTGTAATTGCTAAGATTACCAAAGGAATGGAAAACGTTCACAAATTCCATGTTACCAAAGACAACGTCCCCAATCAGGATTCTATCAGTAAATATGGAAATGCGTATCTGAAACGACATTACCCAAAACTGGATTATATTAAAAAGACGTATATTGTTAAATAGTTAGTATTGAGTCATTAGCTGGTTTTGGAATTGTTCAAAATTTAAGATATTTATTATAGCGAAGAGGGAAAAGGGAAAAGGGATTAGTTAATTTGAAATTTAAAATTTAATATTCCTCTCCATAGTGAAAGGTTAAAGGAGGGGGTGCCTGAAAGGTGGGGTGGTTTAATTTGATGTTTTTAAAATTTATGATATTATTTTAGAAACGAAAAAAGGAAATAGGGAAAAGGGATTAGTTAATTTGAAATTCAAGATTTAAAATATAAAATTGCTTATAGCATAGAGTCTTCTACTTAAAACCTTCTGGTAATAATCTGCGTTTATCAACGAAATCTGCGGGAGAATTTTAGGAGGAAAGAGGGAAAATGAGTATGTAAAAAGTCAAACCCGACGGCGAGGCAGGAGTCGAAAATCCTTGAGTAACTCAGTGATCCTCAGGAAGACTCGTTTAACACAGAACAACAAACGGTTTTTTTTCACATCAATGACTGAGTTTCCCTTTGAAATAACATTAACAATTCACAACATTGTTAATCTATTACAAATACATACGCATATACCTGTGTAAGATACCAACTTCCTCAAAAGCATTACCAAATACGGTAAATCCAAATAGTTTATAGAACTCAACTACATCAGACCTCGAATGGATCTCGATCTCTTTTACAGAATTATCCTTACAAAAACCGATCAGATCCTCCACAAGCAATTTTCCAATACCTTTTCCCTGAAAATCTGTATCAACAGCCATTTGAATCAGTTGAACTTTCGATTTTTGATCGTTAAGTGGAACCAAAACAACGCAACCGATCACATTATTCTCATTAACAGCAACAAAATGCCATGATCCGGAATCGTACATTTCCCAGCCAAAATCAGGCACTCCAATGGGACGTAAAAGAATCCTGTTTCTCAAAGCTCTTTCCTGCTGATAGAGTGGATTTTTAGTTGATATCCTCTTAATGTTAATCATACATCTAGAAGAATTTTTTTGACAAAATTTCCAGGTTCTTTTTCTTTGGAACATCCTGAGCTGAATTATTATACATCAGATCGATGTGGTCTTTGTATTGCTCTGTAATTTTATGCCGAACCATTTTTAATGTAGAATTTATCAGATGATTTTCTTCTGAAAAAACATCTTCGATCACCTGAAAATTAGAAGGGATCCATTTGGAAGGGAATTTTCCTTTAAATTCAGGTTGTTGCCCGAACAAAAGCAATTCTTTTCCGAGTTTATCGAGTAGTTTTTCCGGATTAGGTTTAGCTTGCTTTTTTACCCATTGCTTCACTTTAGCCTCCTCTAAAGTAATTAAAGCTGTAGTAAATTTATTATGATCATTATAGATCATCACCTGATGGATAAGTTCAGAACTGTTTACAATAGCTTCTTCAATTTCTTCGGGAGAATATTTTTCTCCGTCTTCTGATATCAATAAGGCTTTTGATCTTCCTACCACTACTAAGAAATCATCCTGATCAAAATATCCGAGATCTCCGGTGTACAACCAACCCCCTTTTAACGATTTTTCCGTAGCTTCAGGATTTTTATAATACCCTTTCATCACATTATCCCCTTGTATAACGATCTCTCCCTTTTCTCCTTTCTTTACTTCAACTCCTTCTTCATCACAGATTTTACAGGAAATATTTCCTAAAACCTTTCCGGAAGTCCCCATTTTATACTGAAATGGGGTATTGGTTGAGATAATCGGGGTTGCTTCGGTTAAACCGTAACCCTGATACACCGGCACACCTATAGCTTTATAAAACTGTTGCTGTTTGATATCGAGCAAGGCACCACCACCTACAAAGAATTCAATATTCTTGCCCCATATCTCCCTAAGCTTCTTAAAGATCATTTTCTCAGCCAGCATATAAGGAAAATAAGTAGCCATCTGCACAGAAGTACCCGGCTTGGTAAACCCATCACCATTTCTCCTGATCGCCGCTTCGAGTCCGCGATTAAAAATTCCTTCAATCATCGAACCTTTTCCATGTATTCCCTCTTTGATCTTATTGATAAAATTACTGGTAAGTGCAGGAACGGTTAACAAAAAATGCGGATTGGCTTCAACAAGATTCTTAGGAATATTTTTTAAAGCGTTCATACCACCTCCGCGAGCATCGACAAAAAACAGGGACAAGCCTTTTACCAGACCGGTATAAATTCCAACTGTATGAGCAAAAGAATGATCGGTTGGTAAAATGATCAAAGTGGAAATATTCTCTTTGATCTTAAAAGTATTAACCGCTTCGTGAGAATTTGAATAGTAGTTGAGATGAGTTAACATGATCCCTTTGGGGTTGCCGGTTGTACCGGATGTATAAGAAATAGTAACTACATCATCTTCACTGATATTCCTTTCTATCTCTTTGATCTTAGGTAAATTTTTATCTAAGTTCTCTTTTCCCAGCTTATAAAGTTCCTCAATATAAATCAGCTTTTTCTCATCAAAATTGTACTTTTTACACAGTTTTTTTATCTTTTCTGAAGGCCGGTCTAAAACCACCAGCTTTAGAAGATTGTATTCATACTTATCAAAATGACTGATCACTTTTTCAAGGGTATTTTCAGAAATAAAGAAAAGTTTTGTATCGGAATGATTTATCCTAAAAGGAATTTCCTCGGGGAGTAGTTTAATCGACAGCGGCACCATGGTAGCTCCGCTATATAATGCTCCAAATTCTGAGATGATCCAGTCGGCCTTTGCTTCTGATAAAATAGCGATCTTATCCTGATAAACCATTCCGGTCTCGATCAAGGATGAAGCCAGCTCAAGTGCTTTTTCTCTGACCTGTCTGAAAGTTGTACTTGCCCATCCATAGTCATCTTTCTGACTTAAATAAGGCTTATCTGCATACTTTTCTGCAGCCCGGTTGATCATTTTAAAAATGGTTTGTTTACTCATAAGGCTTGGTTTTTTATAAAACAAAAATACATTGTTTTTTTAAAATGAATTTTTGGTATAAAAATAAGATACCCAATGAGCAAACAATTTTCAATAAAAGCTATCGTTTGATAATGATTGTAACATCATTTTCAATATATTTGAAATGCAAATTATTATAACTTAAAATTTTTTATATGAAATGGTTTTTAATGGCGTTAAAAAAATACGCCGAATTTAACGGAAGATCAAGAAGAAAAGAATACTGGATGTTTGTCCTGTTTCAAATGATCTTTGCAATTGTTGCTATGTCTCTTGACAATCTTTTTGGGTTGGCATATGAAAACATAGGCTATGGTCCCATCTATGGAGTATTTGGTTTAACCATGTTTATACCAGGTTTGGCAGTTAGTATCAGGCGTTTACACGATGTCGACAAAAGTGGATGGATGATGCTTATTGCTTTAATCCCACTTATTGGAGCCATTTGGTTACTCGTACTTTTCGTTACTGAAGGAACCAGAGGTCCAAACAAATATGGCCCGGATCCAAAGAATTTAGATAATGAACTGGATCAAATCGGTGTAGTTCAGGAATAATTCAAGAAATAAAAAAAAAGATCCTCTTCAGGTGATTCAGGAAGCAATCCAAGTCGATCTGAAGAGGATTTTTTTTTGTCAGCCAATTGTTAATTTGACCACTTTTCCCTATTCGTTTAATAAAAAAACTATTTTACAAAGCTATACAGAGAATCACTGAGTTACTCAGAGAAATCTTGACTCATACCTTGCATAAAGGCGGGTTTGAGTTTCGAAATTTTCCTCCTGCAGATTTCGCTAATAAACGCAAATTATCATCAAACTGCTGTAAGTTCTAAGCTATATGCTATAAGCAATTTTAAATTTTAAATCTTGAATTTTAATTTCATAAAATTCTGTTTGTCAGATCGTTTACATATTTCCGGTAAAATAGTTGTAATCTTTAATAATGGTTTCAATAAAATCTATGGTACTCGAAACTTTAGGCTCTTCGCCAGTTACCTGTTCTATTTTATTTTTTAGGGCAAGAAGTGTTTTTTTATCGCCTGTTAATTTAGACCTTTTATAATTTTCCTTAATAATTCGCACATCATTATCGGACAGTTTAATTACTGAGGCATAGGTAGGCACGTAATCTTCCCGAAGATCTTCTAATATGGTATGTTTGATATTGATCTTGTTCTTTTTGCTGATCACAGCTGTTCCTGATGCAAGTCCGCCCAGTCGCTGCTGAGTTTTGGTACTTCCTATTGTGGCTAGTCCAATAATCCCCATAAAAAGATTTACATCGATAATGCGCAGGATCCAGCGGATAAAGTAATCGACAAATCCTGCCTGATAGCCATCAATTTTTACTACCTGAGTTTTTACGATCCTTTTCCCAATGGTTTGCCCGTTCACAAAGGTTTCCATCAATAAAGTATAAAAGATTACCGGCGACCCTATAATAATGATCAGTGCAAACATAGACCAGCCATCTTCACCTGCAACATCTTGAAATAGAAAATTTCCAATCTCAGTCAGGCTGAATAATAGCCATATCACAACAACAATGTAAGCAGTTTTAATGATCGTATCCAAAATCCAACCCAAGATACGCTCACCGATCTCAGCAGCCTTAAAATTAATAGTTACATTTTGGGTGGTGGTTATTTGTATATCTGCCATTAATTCAATTAATTTGTTACCCTATGAGAGAGGTCGCATTTATTAAGCAAAATAAAGAAAAATGGTTGCAATTTGAAAATGCAATCCAACAAAAAACACACAACGACCCCGATGAACTTGCCGAATTGTATTTGCATCTGATCAATGATCTTGCTTATGCACAAACTTATTATAAAAAAAGCAAACTAGTTATATATCTTAATGATTTAGTTGTAAAAGTTTATCAAAAGATCTATAAAACCAAACGGGAAAACTCCAATGCTTTTATCAATTTCTTTAAAACAGAGGTTCCGCTTCTGGTTTATTCTTATCGAAGGTATATTTTTTACGCCTTTGTCCTTTTTATTATTTCTGTTCTGATAGGAGTGATCTCTGCCATGCGTGAGGAATCCTTTGTAAGACTCATTCTGGGAAATACTTATGTCAACCAAACGCTGGTGAATATTGAAAAAGGAGATCCGGTAGCGGTTTATGCTTCCGCCTCCAACTGGGGAAGTTTTATTGGTATAACATTTAACAATATCAAAGTGGGGCTTACCGGATATGTTTATGGGGTAACCGGAGGAATTGGTACTGCCTATGTTTTATTACAAAACGGGATCATGCTGGGAGCTTTTCAATATTTTTTTGCCCAGCACGGTGTGTTCTGGCAAAGTGTAAAAGGAATCTGGTTACACGGATCTATGGAGATTTTTGCTATTGTTATTGAAGGAGCCGCCGGATTGATCCTCGGAGCCAGCATCTTATTCCCCGGCACACGATCAAGGCTGAGCTCTTTTAAACAGGGTATGCGTGATAGTTTGAAGATCGTGATCAGCACTTTTCCATTTACGATTGCTGCAGCTTTTATTGAAGGCTATATTTCACGCTATGCCAAAGAAATGCCTCATTTTTTAGCTATCATCATCATCTTGGGCACCTTAAGTTTCATCTCTTTTTATTACATGATCTATCCTTTCAGAGTTCATAAAAAGATCAATCAGATCATCGCTCTTGAAAAATAAAACGCTCCTTTTTCTGCTGATCCTAATGGTGAACTTCTTTACCTCAGATTTATATGCTCAAAATACTTTTGGAAAAATTGATTCTGTTCCTGCTCAGGTCAGAACAATTGACAAGAATTATAAGGAGAAATATTTAAATAACCCTAATTTTAACTACTCAAGAAGTCCGTCATTTCTGACCAGAATAAGACAATGGATGATCTCTAAAATTATCGAATTCTTCAACACTTCAGATGTAGATGCCGCTAAGATCTTCAGAACGATCAAAATAACCTTCTATGTTATTATTTTACTGGGAGTAATTTATATTCTGATCAAACTATTCCTCAATAAAGAAATGAGATGGATCTTTAAAAAGAATCCCGATTCCGGCCAGACCGAATTCAAGAGTATTGTTGAAGATATCAGCGAAGTTGATTTTAAAGAATTGATCGACAAAGCAATAAGCTATGAAAATTATCGCCTGGCCATCAGGTATTATTATTTATGGTTGTTAAAAGGACTCGACAAAGCTTCTTTGATCCAATACGATGTGGAAAAGACCAATTACGATTATCAGGAGGAACTTTCACATTCAACTTTTTCAGAGGATTTTAAACGGGCATCTTACTATTATTCTTATATCTGGTACGGGGAATTCCTTATCGGAGAAAAAGAATTCAGCACCACCTCAGCTGTTTACGATAAACTTTTAAAACAGATCAGAAATGTCTAAAAGAGGAAAAATAATCGCAACAATAGTTGTACTGCTTGCCATTTTTATAGTAAGCAGTGGCGATGAACCTCTTGACTGGACCCCTGAATATAATGAAACCGGTGTAAAACCATTGGATTTAAAGATCTTTTTTGATGAATTACCGGCATTATTCGGCGATCAGCCTGTAAGAAAAGTTTATACCACTTTTTACGAATATAAAAAAGAAGGTTTTTTAGATACCCTACAAACCGGACAAAACTATATCAATATCTCCGATAAATTTGCAATGGATAAGGTCTCTTTTAACGATCTGCTCAACTTTATAGGAGAAGGTAATACCGCTTTTATATCGGCAAGAAACTTTCCTTCATTCTTAAAAGATACGCTGAAATTCAAAATAAGTTACGACCCGATTCCTGTAACGGTAAGAAAGAATGAGCTCGGTTATTACCATACGAGTGCAAAACTGAATTATGAAAGTAAATTAAAGGAAAATGTAAGTTTTATTAAAGATTCTACAACTTTTAAAAAACTAGGCTATATGATCGACAGGAAGGATAAGAAACAAATAGATCTTATTGCCATTCCTTTTCAAAAAGGCCTGATCTATATTCACACGCATCCCGAGATCTTTAGCAATTATCAGTTGATGGAAGCTAAAAATACAGATTATATCAATACACTGATCTCCTATTTACCAGAGGGTCCGGTCTATTTTAACCGGAATATAAAACAGGATCCGAATTTAAGTAACAGCCCGTTAAGATATATTTTATCTCAGCCTGCTTTAAAATGGGCATGGTATCTGGGATTGATTGGCATCGGATTATTCATGTACTTTAACGGAAAAAGACGGCAACGTGTGATACCTGAAATTCAACCCAAATCCAATACCACCACCGAGTTTGTAAAGACCATGAGTAATTTGTACCTTGAAACTGAAGAGTACAACAATATTATCCAGAAGGAGATCACCTATTTTTTAGAGCATGTAAGGAATAAATATTACCTGACCACTGAGAATCTCGACGAAAAATTTATCAAAAAACTGGCTTTAAAATCGGGTAATGATATCGAAGAGGTCAGATCACTGGTCATCATGATCTCTAAAATGAGGGATCTAAAATTCACAACCAAAACACCGCTGATCAATCTTCATAAAAAGATAGAAGCATTTTACAAAAAATAACTAATTAGATATGGAAAAAGACATACATTTTGAAAACCGGCTGGACCTGGAAGAACTGCAAAAAAGTGTAGCACTGATCAAAACAGAAATTGCAAAAGTGATCGTTGGTCAGAAAGAACTGGTCAATTTACTCATCACCGCCTTACTGGCCGAGGGTCATGTACTGCTGGAAGGTGTACCGGGAGTTGCCAAAACCATTACAGCCAAATTACTGGCAAAATCGCTTAACGTTGACTTTAGCAGAATTCAGTTTACACCCGATCTTATGCCTTCGGATGTACTAGGAACCTCAGTTTTTAATTTAAAAGAATCGGAGTTCGAGTTTAAAAAAGGGCCGGTTTTTTCAAATATTATCCTTACGGATGAGATCAATAGAGCGCCGGCAAAAACACAGGCTGCCTTGTTTGAGGTGATGGAAGAACATCAGATTACCATAGACGGACAAAAATATATCATGGAGGAACCTTATATGATCCTCGCTACTCAAAACCCGATAGAACAGGAAGGAACCTATCGTTTGCCTGAAGCCCAGCTCGATCGTTTTTTGTTTAAGATCACTATTGATTACCCAAATCTGGAGGAAGAAATTGAAATCATTACCCGGGAGCACAAACTAAAAACCACTAAGCTCGAAAAGATCACCCATAACCTGAACAAAGAAAAGATCATCAAATATCAAAAACTGATAAAAGATATTGTGGTAGAACCGCATCTGATCAAATATATTGCTGAGATCGTGGCAAATACCCGTACCAATCCGTTCCTGTATCTCGGCGCTTCTCCCAGAGCTTCACTGGCCATGTTAAAAGCCGGAAAAGCCTATGCGGCGATCAACGGAAGAGATTTTGTTACTCCCGAGGATATTAAGAAAATTGCCCTGCCCATCCTGCAACACAGAGTGATCATCACTCCAGAAAGGGAGATGGAAGGAATTACAAGCTCACAGATCATCAACGACATTTTACAAACTATAGAAATACCCAGATAATCATCTATAGAACAGTGAATACTAAAACTGAAAAAAAGTTAGAAAATAAATTGATACAGTTCTTTAAACAACTGTATCTCAGGAGTCGTTTCTTTTATATTCTTATTGGAAATGTTGTACTTTTTATCATTGCATTTATTATTCCCGGTTTTTTCTTAACGGCACAACTAGCACTACTTACTACTTTCATTTTTCTAATTATCGATATCTTTATTCTATTTTCAAATAAGTACAAACTTGAAGCGGAAAGAATTTTACCTGAAAAATTTTCTAATGGAGATAAGAATTCTGTTTCTGTAAAACTGAGAAATAATTATAATGTATTGATTCACTGTATTTTGATAGACGAATTACCCTTTCAATTTCAAAGCAGGGATTTCAAAATTATACAGGAGATTGAATCAGGGAAACGTATCAAGACCGAATATGAAGTCACTCCTTCCGAACGGGGTGAATACCACTTTGGCGATCTGAATATCTATGCAGGAACCGTTTTAGGCCTGGCCTCTAAAAGATATATTTTTAACAGTGGACAAATGGTAAAAACATATCCGGGATTTTTAAAGTTAAGGGAATTTGATCTTTTCTCGATCAAAAATCTGGCGCATTATTACGGTATTAAAAAGATCAGAAGAATAGGAAACTCTTTTGAATTTGAACAGATCAAAAGATATATTCAGGGAGATAATATAAAAGATATCAACTGGAAAGCCACAGCCAAAAAAAATAAACTCATGGTAAATCAGTTTCAGGATGAGAGGGCGCAACAGGTCTATTCCATCATTGATAAGGGCAGAATGATGAAAATGCCTTTTGACCAACTGACTCTGCTCGATCATGCCATCAATGCTTCTTTGGTAATCAGCAATGTGGCACTTGGAAAACAGGATAAGGCCGGTGTTTTTTCCTTTTCAAAACGGACAGATAATTTTGTGGTAGCCGAAAGAAGAAATTCACAAATGAATCTGATCCTGGAATCGCTGTACAATGTTTCTACAGACTTTTTCGAATCTGATTTTGGCAATTTGTATGGTGCGATCAAAAGACATGTAACACAACGGAGTTTACTGTTATTATATACTAATTTTGAAGGACTTGATTCGGTACGACGACAAATGAATTATTTAAGGGCGATAAACAAAAGTCATTTACTGGTTGTAATCTTTTTTCAAAATACCGAACTGAAACTACTTACCAAGCAAACAGCACGAACTACTCAGGAGATCTTTGATAAAGTGATCGCCGAAAAATTTGTTTACGACAAAAGACTGATCGTATCAGAATTGAATACTTTTGGTATTCAAACCCTTCTTACAACACCTAAAAATCTCACCATAGATACCATCAATAAATACCTGGAAATTAAATCGAAAGGTCTCTTATAATTTTAACTTTTTTTTGATATAAATAGTTAAGAAAGTTTGCTGAATTTTTATAGATTTGGTCACCTTAAAATTTTTAAAGATGACTTTACCTAAATTAGAAATGACTTTGCCAAAATATCTTTTGGCTGATAACTCAGATTTCCCGGATGATATCTATATTCTGCACACGGAATATCCAAGATTTGTTCTCAATCTTAAAAATGATCATATGGAATGGTTTGATGATCTTGAAGGAGATGAGTCTGAACTTGCAAATGAGATCGCTGCTTTAATAGATGAGGCCAGTACGTTTTACGACAGGGAAATGGCAAACTATACTAAAGATTGATCGTTTAAAGCCTATTAAGTGAGTAATTTCTTTAAGATCTCATCAACCTTTTCAAAATCCTTATCCTTTAAATATAAGTCTATTTCAATAAAAGTACTCATTGGAACTTTGAAATTAGTCTGATTTGATTTATCAATTATTTTATACATTATACCTTCGCTTTTTAAATGTACAACAATGCTTCTTAACAATTCAGCATCAAAAAAAGTTTGATAAAATTTGTAATCTTCTTTTTTCATAATTTATAAGAATTTAACTGTCCATGCAATCACTGCAGCAGGCAAAAGCTGAGCGAATAATATAAAAGTAGAAATCCAAACAATATTCACTGTCATCCCAAGATAACTGTATATCAACATTCTGAATATCTAAAATAGGATAAAACCTTTATCTCTTCTTCCCGGAAGCCGGTTGTACCAGTTCCAGTTGTTTTAAATCGGCCTTTGCTGTAAAAAGTCCGTAATTGATCGTAGCGATATTCTTTTCTATCTTTTCTATGGTTCCTTTGGCATTCCCGTCGATCAGTCTTACACGGTCATCAACCTTAAACTGATAATCGGTTTTTAGAAAATCTGCTCTCTTTTGCTGTTTTTGCTTTTGGATACGTACTTTTTCAACCTCTTTCAACACTTCTGCTTCAGCACTTTTTAATTCAGCTTCCTTTTGCTTTCGCTCTTCTTCTCTTTGCTTTTTTAAGATTCTTTTTTCGCGGTTGATCTTCTTTCTTTCTCGGTTGGAAACTGGAATTTTTTCTTCTTTTGAAGTAAGAATCTTAAGTTTAGCGGATTCCTTATCCTTTTTTAATTTCTCGAATTTTGTCTGCTCTACAGTAACCCATTTCATAAAATCGGAGATCAGTTCTTTTTTATTCTTTCTTTGGAAATAACGGTTGGTAAATTCATTAATCTTTCTTCCGTAGGAAAGCATTTTCTGATTGTTGTCATAGAGCTCCTGAAAACTGTTGATCTTTTCCTGAATTTTTTTCTGTTTGGTAAGTAAATCGCTGCTGCTCTCTTCCGCTTTTGATTTTTCCTGCTCCAGTTTTTCGGCTTTACGCTGCAACTGAAGTCGTTCTTTTTGCAATTTCGCAATGGTTTTGTCCAACCTGATCTTTTCTTTTTCCACTTTCTTTCTAGCTCTGTTGATCAAACTGAACGGAATTCCGTTCTTTTGTGCTACTTCAAAAGTAAAAGAGCTTCCGGCCTGACCAGTATTTAGCTTAAAAAGTGGCTCCAGACTACGTTGATCGAACTGCATGTTTGCATTGATCATTTGTTCCAGTTCGCTGGCCAGCACTTTTAAATTGGCATAATGAGTAGTGATAATTCCATAGGCTCCTTTTTCGTAAAACTCTTCAAGGAAGATCTCTGCCAAAGCCCCTCCCAGTTCAGGATCACTTCCCGTACCAAATTCATCGATCAGGAACAAGGTATTCTGATTACATTTTCTTAGAAAGTTCCGCATATTCTTCAACCGGTAACTATAGGTACTTAAGTGATTTTCAATAGATTGGTTATCGCCAATATCTGTAAGCACATTTTCAAAGAAAGAGATCTTACTTTTTTCACTTACCGGAATCAGGATACCGCTTTGAAACATTACCTGAAGTAATCCTATGGTTTTTAAGGTAATACTCTTCCCTCCCGCATTGGGCCCGGAGATCACAATGATCCGCTGTTCTTTGTTCAGCTTAACGGATTGGGGAACAGTTTTTAGTTTATTCCTGTTGTTTTCCTCCCAAAGAATGGGATGGTAAGCATCGATCAGATCGATCTGTTTTTCCTTACTGATCTTCGGTTTACAGGCATGAGAATGTAATGCATATCTGGCTCTTGCCGCAACTGTATCGAGGTGTGTAAGATAAGACTGATAGATCAAAAGAAGATCTAGGAAAGGACGTATATCCTCGGTAAGTTTTTTAAGGATCTTGACAATTTCTTCCTGCTCTTCATACAACAGGTTTTGTATTTCACGGGTATATTGTAAAGTAGATTGTGGGGCTATAAATACAATACTCCCCGTTTTTGAACTGCCCAGAATTGTGCCTTTAACTTTTTTACGATGCATGGCCTGTACAGCCAGAACCCTTTGGTTATCCACAACCGATTCTTTGATATCATCAAGATAACCTGAATTTGAATACTGGTTTAAGGCTCTTGTAAAACTTGCCCCGATCTGTCCTCTGATGTGATTGATCTCTTTACGGATCTGAAAAAGTTCTTCTGAGGCTTTATCTTTAACATCCCCGAAATTAGAAATGATCTTATCAATTTTTTGGATGATCTCTGTGGTGTATTCTAGCTTTGAGATCTGATGATAAAGTACAGGATAGATCTCCTTATTCTTTCTCAGGAACCGGATCATTTCATTTACCGTTGATGAGATCGAAGATAATTTTAAAAAAGAAGCCCCTTCCAGAAAACTATCTTCTATTTGTAACAGATGTAATTCTTTGGTAATATCTTCAAAATAATGTTTGGGGATCCGGTTATCAAAACTATACGAAGATAAATATTCACCGGCCTGGTCCAGTTCATTTAAAACACCCTCCAATTCAGGTAAAGGCCGTAACTTCATAACTTCCATTTTACCTGGTTCTGTAACACAATATTCTGAGATCAATTCTAAAACCCGGTTGAACTCAAGATCGTTTAAAGTTTTTTGTGTGATTTTACTTACCAATGTTGTAGTTTTGTTAGATCACAAAAATAATCAAAAAAATAAGGAATATTATTTTTGATGAAACCTTTAATTCGCAACCTATGAATGTAACAATAGCTGAAGGCTGGAAAAGAGTTTTAAAACCTGAATTTGAGAAGGAATATTTTGAAAAACTGACAAGTTTTGTTAAAGAAGAATATCAAAAATATCAATGTTTTCCCAAAGGAAAGGAGATCTTTGCGGCCTTTAACCACTGTAATTTTGATGATGTAAAAGTGGTGATCATAGGGCAGGACCCTTATCACGGAGAAAATCAGGCCAACGGACTCTGTTTTTCGGTACATGACGGAATTCCGCATCCGCCTTCACTGATTAATATCTTTAAAGAAATTGAAACCGATCTCGGGAAACCTTATCCGCAATCGGGTAATCTGGAACACTGGGCAGACCAGGGCGTTCTTTTACTTAATGCAACGCTTACCGTTAGAGCGCATCAGGCCGGTTCACATCAAAATAAAGGCTGGGAAAAGTTTACTGATGCTGCAATACAATATTTATCTGAACAAAAAGAGAATCTGGTTTTCCTCCTTTGGGGAGGATACGCCAAGAAAAAAGGAGCTAAAATTGACAGTACAAAACATAAGATCCTAAGCTCCGGACATCCCTCCCCTCTTAGCGCAAACAGAGGATATTGGTTTGGCAATAAGCATTTTAGTAAAACAAATACTTATTTAAAAAGCGTAGGAAAGAAAGAAATCAGCTGGTAATCTATTGGTTAAAAATATCAACGGCTTCAATCTTTTTATCGGCAACAAAATCGTATAAAGTAAGTCTCCGTAAAGTATAATAATCCACCCAGAATTTTTCAAGAGAATTAAGGTATTTAACCAGTGCCCTGTCCTTTTCTTCTTGTGCAAGATTTAAATCAGTGATTGTAATTTTTCCAAGGATATATCTTTTTTTGGTAATATCATATCTTTTATTTGCTATTTCAAGAGCCTTTTCTGTAGTTTCTAAGAAATTCCTCTGATTGGCCCAATTTAAAGTGTGTAAAAAGATTTCTTGCTCAAACGCCTGATTTTCCTGATCTAAATTGGTTTGGAGCAACTCTAAATTGGCTTTGGCCATTTTTCTTTTAGACTTTGATACTCCCCAATCGTAAATTGGAAAACCCAGAGTAACAACTAAATTTTGTTGCTGATCGTAATTGTTAAATAATTCATTCAGTTCGGGGCCATGTTGTGATAAACCAAAATTTGCATTTACATTGATTTTTAAACCATTTTCACCTTTTACACGTGCTATTTCCCTTTCAGATTCCAGACGTTTTCGCCTGTATTCAATAACAAACTTCCTGTTAGATCTTGCTTCCTCCAATGCTTTTTTGGTATCTACTACAAAATCGTCAAGTCTGTCAGGAATTTGCAACTCAATATTTTCAGTTGGCAACTCTAAATAACGAGCTAAATCCTGAGAGGTTTTTTTTAATGCAATCATGTTTGTTGTAACTGTATTTTTTGAGTTTAAGAGTCTTAGCTCCATCTGCAGCAGATCATTTTCTGCAATCTTTCCCATTTTAAACCTACCCTTTGTAATTTGAAATAGAGTATCAAGATTAGAGAGATTGTTATGTGAGATCTTTAATTGTATTTGCGATTTTAGCAAGTTAAAATACAATTGACAAGTTCTTAAGGATATCTGTTCCATATTCTCAATAAAGCCTCTTTTTGACTCTTCAAGTAAAAGAGGTTCTATTTTTTTATCCCATTTATAAGGATTGTAAAATAATGAGTTTTGAAAATAATTAACAGAAAATGGCACTAAAGAATATCCCTGAGAAGCGTCATTACCAAAAATGTCTATTCGTTCAATTTGCGAGTTAATGGATAAATTTCCCCCCGTAAATCCGATATTTTGAGAAATAAATAATCTGGCGTCTATACGGGATTGATTTTGCCTTACAAAAATATCCTCTCCCTGATCATTGGTTATTCTTTTAATCGAATTTGAGTAGGCCGGTAAGGTTGCATTTAATTTGAACTGTGGTAAAAACCTGGCCCGGAAATTTTGGTTTCTCCAGTAACTTGCTTCACTTCTGTGCAGATTAGCTTTATAATCAGGTGATCTCTCCTGAGCAAGTTTGATAGCCTGATTTAAACTTATTTTTTGACTTTGTGCAGAAACTAAAACAGTAGAAAAGAACAAAAAGAAGAGAATGATATTTTTCATGATACTTTGGTTATTCATGTCGGATTGCATCAATTGGATTTTTATTGGCAGCAGTTTTTGCCGGGATAATTCCAAAAACCAATCCTATAAAAGTTGCGACAATAAAGGATAAAAAAATTGAGTTTAAAGATAATACGGTTTCAATACCCGTTGTAAATTCAATAATATAAGATGAGGCAATCCCTACAAAAATTCCTATAATACCTCCTCCCACACTGATGAGGACTGATTCAGCAAGAAATTGCAAGATAACATCTTGCTTAGTAGCTCCAATTGCCCTGATAATGCCTATCTCTTTGGTCCTTTCCAAAACAGAGGCCAGCATAATGTTCATAATACCTATTCCTCCAATTAATAATGAAATACCGGCAATTATACTTAATACAATATTAAAAATCTGTTTTGTCTTTTGCTGCTGCTTTAATAAGTGTATCGGAATTGAGATCTCAAAATCCAATAAACCATTATGTTGTCTCTTTAACATACGGCTAATCACATTTGCGGTTGCCATTAATTCATTTGAATTATTTACCTGCACAGTTAGTTTGTCTATTTGGTGATAATTACCTCTTGGTACGTGTTCTTTAGGCCCTGATTCCCCATCTGAAGTCCTGGTATTACTATTTTCAGATTCAGATTCTTTATCTACTATTACTTTACGATTTTTATACCTAACCAAAAAAGTCTTTAATGGAATATATACATCGAGGTTAATATCTCTGATCCCCAAATTCTCCTGAGCCTTATTTGAAATAATTTTTTCTTCAATTACTCCAATTACTTGTAACCAAACATTTTTAACCTTTATATATTTGCCCAGTGCATTTGTCGCTGTAAACAGTCTGTTTTCAATCTTTTTACCTATGATACAAACCGGTTTTGCATTGATAACCTGATCTTCGGAAAAATTAGTACCCTTCGATATAGTTACATTATTAACTTCAAAAAAGGAAGGGTTTATCCCAATTAATTTTACCTCGTTCTGTCTTCCTCTGTTGATCACATAAGTATCCAGTAATATTTCCGGACTGATTTTTTTTACTGTTGAAATGGTTTCTATTATACTATTTGCATCAATAATATCTAAACCTTTGGAAAACCTGTTGGTTTCATTATTTTTATCCTCTTCCGTTTCATCATTCTTTTTTTTATCCGGTATTGGATTTATAACAATATTATTTACACCCACTAATTCCAATTGAGAGAGAATCTCTTTTTCAGCGCCTTTTCCAATCGCTAACATGGTAATAACTGCAGCTACACCAAAAATAATCCCTAATGCGGTTAAGAAAGTCCTTATCTTATTAGTTTTAATGATACGAAGGGCTTCGCTAAAATTAGTTATGAGTTTTTCAAAGAGTATCTTATCAATCATCATTTAACAATTTGATTCTCTCATTCTCTAAACCCTTTGGTTCAGTTAAATATACCTCA
Organism: Flavobacteriaceae bacterium; assembly: GCA_024762795.1. GTDB lineage: Bacteria > Bacteroidota > Bacteroidia > Flavobacteriales > Flavobacteriaceae > Namhaeicola. The sequence continues at coordinate 30,132 of JANTGS010000004.1, forward strand.
TCATTTTCTTTAAGCCCCTTCCTAATAATCACCTCATTTATATTGCTCTCGCCTAATTCAATTTCTTTTTTAACAACTGAAAAACCAGATTTAACATAAGCAAATTTAATTGAATCCTTTGAAAATACTGCCTCTAAAGGAACATACAGGACATTATCTTCCGAAAAAGTTAAGATATTATTTGAGGTGGTCATTCCCGGCCGGATATCTTTGTCGGTTCTTAATAATTTAATTAAGATCTGAAATATTTTAATGTCTGAACCCTTCTTCTTTTCACCAACATTAGCAACACTGGTAACTACTCCATCTATTTCAATTTCAGGAAATGCATCAAAACCAACCTTTACAGATAATCCCTTTTTTATTTTTCTGATATCAACCTCATTGGCATAGGTTTTAGACTCCATCTTTGTCAGATCGGGTAGATTAGCTATGGTTGGATTCCAGGGACTTATTTTAGAACCTACCTTTTTTTTTCTTCCATCCCAGTCCTTGGCATAAGTTATCATTCCATTAGAATTTGAGTAAATGGTAAATGATTTTAACAGATTGGTTAAAGAAGTTAATTGTTTTTGAATCTTGGATACCTTGGTTCCTACTTCAACCATTTTGGCTTTTGCCTGATTTGTTTTGATCTCATAGTTTTCTTTTTTCTCTTTCAGATCTCTTTCCAGTTTATCAAGTTTTATTTCAAGTTTCCTTATGGTAGCCGGCGTTTCATAAACAGATTGTTTGAGTTCCAGTTTGGTTTCTTCTAGTTCAAAAAGCAGATCTTTTATACCATTCCTTTCGGTCTTTAAGGTTAAAGTGGTATCTAATTTCTGCTGTGTATATTTTGATTGAGCCGATTCTAAATTCAGTTTTGTATCAATAATTTGTTCATTGACTTCGGTAGGGTCTAACCTTCCAACATAATCCCCTTTTTCAACCATGCTTCCTTCAGCAATTAAATCCTGAATCTTGATATCCCTCAACTTGAACTTCCTAAGGTTTTCGGGACCGTTAATTTTTATGGCACTTGTAGATTGTGCTTCTCCCGAAATAATTACTTCACTTTTAAAGGTTCCTTTTTTTACCTTTGATGTTATATTGATTCTTTCTTCATCATCACTAAAAAAATAAAAATAAGCGATTAATGCAATTAATATTAAAATTCCTGTAGAAATATATTTTTTCTTAAACATCTTTTCTTTTTTTGAACCTACCAAATCTACAAAAATAGCAGGTCAATTATGTAATCATTAAGCTGTTTTTATTGCACAGAGTCATCTGCTAAACCCTTCTGATAATAATCTGCATATATCAGCGAAATCGGTGGGATAATTTTAGGAGCGAAAAGGGAGAACGAGTATGTCGAAAGTTAAACCCGCCTTGCCGGCTTGCCTTGCTGCAAAGCAGGCGAGGCAGAAGTCGAAAATTCTTCGAGTAACTCTGTGATTCTCAGGGAGGGAGACTCTACGAAACCCAAAACAACAAACAAAAAACAACAAACAGATCTCCAGGAAATAGCGAAAAGGGATTAGTTGTTTTGAAATTTAAATTACTCCCAGAATTTGGGTTCAAAATCATCAGCCGTTACTTCTACATTTTCCAGGGAAACCCCTATTTCCTCCAATTCTTCCTCAGAAAGATTTTCCTGTAGCCAGGGAAATAATTTCTTTTCTTCAAACTTTACATGCCATTTGATCAAACCGGACAATTCAAAAGCTTTCTCAGTAATATGATCTTTAGAAATTGTAATATCATTAACCAGTGAACAGATCTTTTCATGTTCTGACAAAAACTGTTCTTTCAACCCGAAAACTTCGATGTGATGGAGAAAGGATCTTTCTTCATTACTAAAATGCTCATCGAGATAATTACCCCAAAAATTATGAATGTATCTTTTTAAAGTTCCTTCATCGGTATTTTTGGCTTTTTGTAACCGGGAAGCAAATATCAGAGCATGATGATGTTCATGAGAAAAAACATATAGATTCTTATTTCTTGAGGAGTGGGGATTGATCTTCATATTGACAGTTTTAAGTATAAATTACCCATCAAATTTACTGCAAATAATAATATGACCTGAGAAAGCTAGGTATTTTAATTCTTGATCACAACCAGTGTAGCAATGTTTCCGGTAAGCATATTCCACTCTTTTTCGGCAATAACATTTCCGGTTTGATCGATAACGATAAATTCGGCAGTATTCGGGCCTGAAGAACCCTGATTCAATGCTTCAATATCAATACGGTTAAAACCTTCATCCAGTTCAACATTGATAGCAAAATAACTTCCTACAAGACTTACCGTACGGTAAATGATCCTTTTGTTAAGATAAACCCTTACCCGGTCGCCATCAACAAAACTATGATCACGACATTCAATGACAAGCTTTTTTGAAGCAGTTGAAATTTTACCAAGTTCCTGTCCGTGACTGGTATTCATCTGAGGATTGGTCATATCTTTACCATTAAAATACTTGATCCTCCTTACATCTTTTTCCGTATGGGTATTTTGCTGATTCATGATACTGCTGGAAACATCGTAATCGGATTGTTTTATAAAAGAAAGTTGTTTATGGTCAGGATTCGGATCGGCCTTATCACTAAATTTAAGTGTGGAAGGGATCTTTAGACTGAAATCGTACTTAGGCTGAGTTTTTTCACTAACAGTGTCCAGTTTAAAATCCATACCTTTTATCTGAACAGCATTGTTCTTATCGATCTGAGCGCTCAGACCGGCAGAAGTCAGCAAAAGAATAAAAAGCAGATTTCTAAAAATCATAGAAAGTCAATTTTTTCATTGATCTCAGCAAAGATCGTGCTAAAATATATTTTATCAGATTCAATATCGCATTTTTATCTGTTATATTTTTATTAAAATTTACCTAATTTTAAGATGGTCAATGCGCCCTTAATTACAATAGCAAAGACTATTGTACCAATAAGAAGGTCGGGGATTCCCGAATTGAGAAAATAGACCAGAGCACCAGCCGTGATCACACCGAGATTGATAATAATATCGTTGGAAGTAAAAATCATACTTGCCTGCATATGTGGTTCATCACTTTTTGATCTTTGAAGCAAAAGCAAACCAACAGCATTTGCTATAAGGGCAAGCGTTGAAATGATAATCATCGTTCTGAAATCAGGTATCTCTTCATGATCAAAAAATCTTCTGAGTACTTCTGCAAAACCAAGAGCTGCAAGAAATATTTGAAAATATCCTGCCATGCTGGCAACTTTTTTCTTTTTAATCAAAGAACCTCCCACCGCGTAAATGCTCAATCCGTAAACAAAAGAATCTGCCAGCATATCCAGGCTGTCGGCCACCAGCCCCATAGATCTTGAAATAATACCGGTAAACATCTCAATGATAAAAAATCCAAAGTTGATATAGAAGACAATCCAAAGTAATTTTCTCTGACTCTTTTCCTCTTTAAAATCGGTTCTTTCCGTATGCTCAGAAGCAATCTTTTCTCCCCCCAGATTCAGTTCTGCAATAGATCTTTCTATGGGTTCCGAATCACTCTCATGGAAAACACTAAGTTTCCGGTTAGGGATATCAAACTCAAGCTTTTTGATGCCGGGAATTTCATTCAGTTTCATCCGGATCAGATTCTCTTCAGAAGGACAATCCATTTTGGTGATCTTAAAAGTAGTTCTGATCATAGAAAAGTTTTATAGATTTATAAAATTAAGGTGATTATTTACAATGGACTTAAATTAAGGAAAATATTGGGGTTCGATATCAGTTTTTCGTATCAGCCGGAGCAGGAAATATACCCTCAGAAAACTCAGCCAGCAGGACATCTCCAATCTTTAAAACCGTATCATCATCATTACGATTGGAAAAAATCACTACCGTAAGATTTTGATCAGGAATCTTCACCACGTAATTTGTGAATCCCCTGGTATGCCCCGAGTGACTGACGATCATAGTGTTTCCTAAAAATTTTATACGCCATCCATATCCGTATCCTTCATTTTTTTCTTTGTCAAAATACTGAGGAGCATAAGCTTTTTCCTGAAGGTAAGCAGGGATCAAAATATGGTTTTGTAAAGCCTGATTCCATAAATAATAATCTGACAAAGAGGTATAGACTCCTCCGTCGCCCTGTACAGCACTGGTCATACTTTGATCTGTAAAAGAGATCTTATCACCATCTTTAAGAGTATATCCAAAAGCACGGTTCTTAATTTTGGTTTCTTTGGTATAAATAACCGAATTGTACATTTTGAGCGGATCGAAAATATGATCTTTCATATAATCAGCATAAGCTTTACCCGAAATCTTTTCAACGATCTGAGACAGGATCGCATAAGCGGTATTGCTGTAACTATATTGGGTTCCGGGTTTAAATTTTACAGAATCCTGTTGTTCCATCAATAATAAAACCTCGTGGTCGAGAATTGGTTCTGCTCTGTCTTCTTTCATCAGATTCTCATAATCGAGTAAACCTGAAGTATGCGTTAACAGATGCTGAATTGTAATCTCTTTTCCATAATCGGGAAAGTTAGGGAAGATCTTATCCAGTGTAGTATTAAAAGATAATTTATTCTGATTGATCAATTGCAGAATTGCCATAGCGGTAAACTGTTTACTTACCGAGGCCATTCTGTAATTGGTTTTAGTTGTTGAGGATAACCCGGATTCCACATTGGCAAGTCCGTAAGAACCGGTCATTCTCACTGTATCATTTTTAATGATCATTACCACTGCCCCGGGAACCTTTCCCTGGTATTTACTGAATAAACTATCCATCTTTTTACGATCGATCTGTCCAAAAGAAAGGTAATCTGTAAAAATAAAAAACAGCAGAAATAATAAAACAACGGAAGCACTTTTGATCATGACAGGTTTAAAATAATTTAAAAAAGAAAGGCTGTTTAAATAATTTTATTTTTCAAACAGCCTTTTATATCCGGATTAAGCTTTTTCAGGAATATTCTTTAATATTTCCAATAGATATTTCCAGAATTTTTGAGTTGATTTTATATTTGCTCTTTCATCAGGAGAGTGAGCCCCCTGAATTGTAGGGCCAAAAGAGATCATATCCATATCAGGATAATTGGTTCCCAGAATACCACATTCGAGTCCGGCATGACAGGCAACAATATCAGCTTTTTTATCGAAGATCTTCTTATACAGATCTCCCATCACACTCAAAATTGGTGAGTTTGGATTGGGCTTCCAGCCTGGATAAGAGCCTGAGAACTCTACTGCAAAACCTTCTTTTTCAAAAGCATCCTTTAACTGATTGGCCACTTCCATCTTACTTTCTTCAACAGAAGACCTCGTCAGACATTCAATCTGCATATTTCCCTCATTTACAGTTACTTTAGCCACATTATTTGATGCCTCAACCAGCCCGGGCATATCTTCACTCATTTTCCATACACCATTGTGAGCATTCTTAACTGCATTGATTAATTTTTCCTGTTCTTCCTTTGGCATTACTTTTTTAGGACAACCAGTATCTTCAATGATAAACTCAAAATTAGGATCTGTTTCTTTAAATTCTTCCTTGATCTTACCGGCTATATTACTTGCTTTTGCAATAAAATCAGCAGCATTCTTTGTAGAACAGACAACTGTGGCAAAACTCTCTCTTGGAATGGCATTGCGTAAACTACCTCCTTTAATCGAGGCAATGTTCATCAGATCTTTAGTAGCTTCAAAGATCCTGTTCATGATCTTATTGGCATTTCCAAGACCAATATGAATATCCATACCGGAGTGTCCTCCTTTTAATCCTTTCAGTGATAGCTCAAAAGCTTTACAATTTCCGTCAAATACTTCTTCCTGATAGGTTTTTGTTGCCGTAACATCAATTCCTCCTGCACAACCTATATCCAGTTCAGTGTCTTCCTCTGTATCGAGGTTTAGCAGGATCTCTCCTGATAAATATCCGGCCTGTAAACCCTTAGCACCGGTCATCCCTGTTTCTTCGTCAATGGTGAAAAGTGCTTCAATGGCAGGATGAGGAATATCTTTACTTTGCAAAATGCTCATTATAGCAGCAACACCCAAACCGTTATCTGCCCCTAAAGTTGTCCCGTCGGCAGTTACCCAATCACCATCTACATACATTTTGATTCCTTCTGTATCAAAATCAAAATCGGTATCTTCATTCTTTTGATGAACCATATCCAGATGTGATTGCAACACAACAGTTTTTTTATTTTCCATTCCGGGCGTTGCCGGTTTTTTAATGATCACATTTTGTATAGGGTCGACAATAGTTTCCAAATCTAATTTTTTACCAAAATCAACCATAAAGGCGATAACCTTCTCTTCTTTTTTTGAACCTCTGGGAACTGCATTCAGATCAGCAAAATTATTCCATAATACCTTGGGTTCCAGATTTCTGACATCCTGACTCATATTATTTCTGTTTTAATGTTTTATTTGTTCATCAAAGGTAGCAAAAAGCAGGCATTGCTCAAAGGAAGTAACGTGATATTCGTATTGCTTACCGAAAGTCAGGTTTGTTTAGTGATGTTCAGTGAAATGGTGATGCGGTGAAGCAGTGATACGGTGATACGGTGATGTTGTGATGTAGTGATGCGGTGATGTGCCTGCCGCATTAGGTGGGGTGATGCAGTTAGCTTTTTGTTAGAACATCTTTTAAAAAGTTTAATAATTCTGTTTCTGTGCCAATAATTTTATCAAAAGACATTTTAAGCATCGGGTTGAGTTTTGCCCCTAAAAAAGCAGCTCTTACATCGGTGTGTAACCCGAGAATAATACGCTCTTTACGCTTTAAATATTTATCGGCGTAGGCCATCCCCAGTTCAACTGCAGCACCTTCATCAGGAACTCTTCCGTCCAGAATGTAAAGAAAAATGTCGCTTTTGAAGATCTGATCCCTGTCTAAAGAAAACATAAGCCTCCTTCTCTCTTCATCGGTCATCGAATTGTAAGGAGGTTTTTGTTTATCAACACCATCCCTTTGAGGTAGAAAAACATCAAATCCCAGACTCTCAATCTTAGAGGTCAGGGTTTGATTATATTTCTTTTCAGATGAGCTGAATAAAGGGGCAGCAAAATAGATTTTCATCTTCAAATTTTAATAATCATCTCAGACAAGGGTTTTCTTACCTTTTTCATATTTTGCATAATATCATCTTTAGCCCGGACACCTACAGGAAGCATCAATACTGATTTAAGGCCTTTTTCATTCAGATTTAATAATTCATCCACCTTTTCAGGAACAAAACCTTCGAGCGGACAACTATCGATCTTTTCCACAGCGCAAACCGTCATCAGATTTCCTAAAGCAATATAGGTCTGATAAATTGATGATCGTTCAATTTCTTCTTCGGATTTAGCTGCATACATTTCTTTCAATTGCTTTCTAAAATCTCCAACAATCTCTTCAGAAACGCCTCGGATCTCTTTTTCCCGGTCAAAATAAGCATCGATATAATCCAAATCTACAGTGGTATCAATACAAAGTATCAACAGGTGAGAACAGGTTTTTACCTGCTTCTGAAAAAAGGAATAACGAAAAATCTTATTTTTTAATTCCTGATCTTTGATAACGATCATCTTTATGGGTTGTAATCCGAAAGAGGTGGGTGTTAAATTAAAAGCCTCTTTTAAAGTATCGATTTGATCTTCACTTAAAATCTTTGAATCATCAAATTTCTTACAGGCATATCGCCATTTTAAACTGTCTGTTATTGTCATAATGAATTTCTTAGTTATTTTATTGCAGTGATTGCATATTTACCAGTTTGTAGTAGATTCCTTTCTTTTTCAGTAAGTCATCGTGCTTACCCTTTTCAACAATCTTTCCTTCATGCATCACAATGATCTCATCAGCCTTCTGAATAGTTGACAAGCGGTGTGCCACAACCAGTGAGGTGCGGTTTTCCATCATCTTTTCCAAAGCTTTTTGTACGAGTTGTTCTGATTCGGTATCCAGTGCAGAGGTTGCCTCATCAAGGATCATAATAGGAGGATTTTTCAAAACCGCACGTGCTATCGAAAGTCGTTGTCTCTGACCACCGGAAAGTGTATTTCCGCTGTCGCCAATATTGGTATCGTATTTTTTTGGCAGATTTACGATAAACTCATGGGCATTGGCAATCTTTGCTGCATCAATTACCTCTTCATCAGAAGCCTCATCCACACCGAGTTTGATATTATTTTTTACTGTATCGTGAAATAAAATTGATTCCTGAGTTACAAGGCCGATCAGTTCCCTGAGAGATTCTATGGTTAGATCTTTAATATTAATTCCATCGATCAGTATTTCTCCTTTTTCAACATCGTAAAACCTTGGTATCAAATTGGTAAGTGTTGATTTTCCACTTCCGGATTGTCCGACCAAGGCAATGGTTTTCCCCTTTGGAATGCTAAGAGAAAAGTCCTTTAGTACATAGTCATCTTTATATTTAAAAGAGATATTCCTTAACTCTATCTCCTGATCGAAAGATTCTTTTACAATGGCTCCGGGTTTGTCTTTAATCGTGTTATCGGTATCAAGGATAGACATGATCCTTTCTGCGGAAGCATTCCCTTTTTGAATACTGAAAAATGCCTGGGAAATGGCTTTGGCAGGATTAAGAATCAGGTAGAAAAGACCAATAAAACCTAAAAATTCCTGAGGTTTCATATCATCTTCTCCATTAAGAACTATTCTCCCTCCAAACCAAAGTATGGTAATGATCGTTGCCGAACCCAAAAATTCACTCATCGGTGATGCCATATTGTTTCTGTGTAAAACACTATTCATAAGGCTTTCAAAACGAGAAGTTGATTTCTGAAATTTCTTCTCCATTTTTTTTTCGGCCGTAAAACTCTTGATCACTTTGGCTCCCGTAAGTGTTTCTTCAATAAAGGAAAGAAAATTCCCTGTTTCCTGTTGTGCTAAAAGCGATTTAGCCTTGAGTTTCTTACTGATGGAAGAAATGATTATTCCGGAAACGGGCAGTAAAATAAAAGCAAAGAGTGTTAATTTCGCACTGATAGCCAGCATGGATATCAGGGTTAAAGCGATAGTAAGCGGCTCTCTTACAATAGCTTCCAAAGAATTTAAAAAAGAAACCTCGATCTCCTTTACATCACTTGTCATTCTCGCAATGGTATCTCCTTTTTTCTTTTCGGAGAAATAAGAAATAGGTAATTCCAGAACTTTATGGTACAACTGATCACGGATATCTTTAACCACACCATTTCGTAAAAAAGCAAGTACATAAAGTGCCAGATACCTAAAAAGATTTTTAAAGAAAAAAGCTGAAAAACTGATGATACTTACAAAAGCCAGTGCTTTTTCAGCTCCTCCGGATTCGAGCATATGAGAAACATAAAAATTCAGACTGTTCTGCACATAATCGTAAATACCGGCAATTCCTGTAAAAACGGGTTTTACCGTTACTCTTTCCTCTCTGCCAAATAAAATTCCCAATACGGGAATGAACGTAAGTACCGACAGTACATTAAAAATAGCATAAAGGATATTAAACAATACATTAAGCCAGGCATATTTTGAATATGGCCTGGCATAATTAATGATTTTCTTAAAATAATTCATGTAATATTAATTATAAGAGCAATTAACACTTTCAGGTTAATGACCTTATAATTTCAGATCGGTTATAATTCGTTTTATTTTTTGATCGAGCTCAGCTTCCACTTTCTCAAGATCTTCAATCTTATCCAGAGGAGCATTAACACTAAAATAGAATTTAATTTTAGGTTCTGTTCCACTCGGACGTGCAGCCACCCTCGTTCCTTTTTCAGTCTCGTAGATCAGCACATTGGACTTAGGAATATCAATATCTTCTTTTTCTCCCGTAACCGGATTTGTACAAACAGAATTTTGATAATCACAAATACGGGTAACTTTCTCACCATCAATTTCAAGTACCGGATCGTTTCTTAAATCGGACATCATTTGCTTGATTTCATTGGCTCCTTCAATACCTTTTTTAACTACTGCAATCAGGTGTTCTTTGTAAAAACCGTGTTTGATGTATAAATTGATAAGTTCCTTGTAAAAAGAAGATCCGTTATTTTTAGCGATGGTTGCAATCTCACAGGCCAGCAAAGTAGCTGAAACTGCATCTTTATCCCTTACAAAATCACCCACCATAAATCCGAAACTTTCTTCTCCTCCACCTATAAATTCCTGCTTACCTTCAGCTTCGCGTATCATTTTTGCAATCCACTTAAAACCTGTAAGCCCTACTTTGGTCTCTACACCGTAAGAACCCGCTATCTTATTGATCAGCGGCGTGGAAACAATGGTAGAACCAACAAATTGTTTACCGTTTAACCTACCTTCTTCTTCCCATTTTTTGATCAACGCATCAACCATGATGCTAAAGGTCTGATTTCCGTTGAGTAAAACCATTTTATCATTCAGGTCTCTTACTGCAACTCCCAAACGGTCACAATCGGGATCTGTACCAATAACGATCTCTCCATCTACTTTCTCGGCCAGGTCTGTAGCCATTTTTAAAGCTTCCGGTTCTTCCGGATTAGGGGATTCTACCGTTGGAAAATCTCCGTTAGGTTCTCTTTGCTCTTCAACAATATGTACATTGGTAAAACCTGCCTGCTCCAGAGCTCGTGGAATGATGGTAACCGAAGTACCGTGTAAAGGAGTAAAAACCACCTTTAATTTATCCCGGTTCTCAGTTCCGTAGAACGTAGCATTTTCAACAGCTTTATCGGTAAATTTCTTATCCATCTCCTCACCGATTATTTCAATGAGATCCTCATGGGCATCAAACTTTATATCTGCAAAATCTACTGAATTGATCTCATTGACGATATCCCCATCCTGTGGAGGAATGATCTGGCCACCATCATTAAAATATACTTTGTATCCGTTGTATTCAGGTGGATTATGAGATGCAGTGAGAATAATACCTGAATCACATCCTAACTCACGAACGGTATAGGAAAGTTCCGGTGTTGGACGCAAATCCTCAAAAAGATATACTTTAATATTATTGGCAGAAAGCACCTCGGCAACGCTTCTTGCAAAGGTTTTGCTGTTGTGTCGGCAATCGAAAGCAATAGCAACTTTTAATGATTTTCCGGGAAAAGTTCTGATCAGGTAATTGGCAAGCCCCTGTGTATTTCTTCCCAAAGTATATTTGTTGATCCTGTTGGTACCGGCACCCATAATGCCACGCATACCTCCTGTACCAAATTCAAGATCTTTATAAAACCGGTCTAAGAGCTCTTTTGGATCGTTATCGATTAGTTCTTTGATCTCATTCTGAGTATCTTTATCGAATGTATCACTTAGCCAAAGTTTGGCTTTTTTAATTATTTCTTCAGTATCCATGTTAATTGAAATTTTAAGATACAAATATAAGCTTTTGAAATGAAAAAAACTTGAGTTTGGATAGGTTAAAAATATTGCCGTAAAACCTGTGAAACAAATTACAGATTGAGCTGTTTGCTGATACTGTACCTTTTTTCATCTCTTTTGGTACGTAAGATAAGCTCCCCGAGGAATCCTGACAAGAATAGCAATGACCCAATAACCATAGAGGTAAGTGCAATATAGAACCACGGATTATCGGTTACCAGAATAGTAGGTTTATGGTGGTATAATTTTATCAGTTTAGATATACCGATGTATAGGGAAGAAAAGAATCCGATCAGAAACATGAGCGTACCCAGTAAACCAAAGAGATGCATGGGCCTTTTACCAAATTTTGTTAAGAATCCGATGGTGATCAGATCGAGAAAACCATTGATAAACCGGTCCATACCAAACTTGGTAGTGCCATATTTTCTAGCCTGATGTTGTACAACTTTTTCATCAATTTTAGTAAAACCTGCATTTTTAGCCAAAACGGGAATATAGCGGTGCATCTCGCCATACACATCAATGCTTTTTACCACATCTTTTTTGTAGGCTTTGAGGCCGCAATTAAAATCGTGCAGTTTTAAACCGGATGTTTTTCGGGCCGCCGCATTAAATAATTTGGAAGGCATATTTTTTCTGATCTTCGAATCATAGCGGATCTTCTTCCATCCTGAGATCAGATCATAATCCTTATTTCTGATCAGGTCAAAAAGTTCGGGAATTTCTTCGGGATTATCCTGTAAATCAGCATCCATGGTGATTACCACATCTCCGGCAGCCATTTTAAAACCGGCATTTAAAGCTTGCGATTTCCCGTAATTAATATGGAACTTTATACCTTTTACACTGGGATCCTTTTTTGAGAGTTCCTCAATGATCTGCCAGGAATTATCTGTACTCCCGTCATCAATAAAGATAATTTCAAAAGAATAACGATTGGACTGCATAACTTTTACAATCCAATCGTATAGCTCTTGAATAGATTCTTCCTCATTTAATAAAGGAATGACTACAGAAATATCCATATATTTTATTCTAATTCAGGATTCTTTTTTTTCATTATCGCTGCCAAAAGTAGTCCGAAAACTGAATAAATAGCAAGAGAAAGGAAATAATTTTTTAACTGATTTACAAAAGAAAAAGTATTTTCCTCCTGAATTTTAGCAATAGCTTCATCAATATTTTCCTGAGGCACATCGAAATTCTCCATCATATCAGTCACTTTATCTATAGACATTTGTTTGATCTCTTCCTGTGCTCCGGGATCAATAACATTAAAGATAAGCAAAGAGACAAGGGATGAAATTAAAAAACCTACAACAACAACAAGAAAATAAGTTGAAAAAGCATCTTTAAAGCTTATAAAACCTCCCAGCCCTTTTTTAGCAGACGAAATAGCAAAGATTCCAAGAATGATAACAAGGAAAAAATAAACTACGATCAGCCAGGGTTTAACGAGAAAGGAAAGATCAACAGAATAAGCATAAGTTGTCATTAATGCGAGGATGAAGCCTAAGATCAGACCAAACATCAAGCCTTTTGACTTTACAATTTGATTCATAATAACGAAGTTTAAATTAGTTAAACAAATATAATTAAATAAGTTAAATACCTGTCATAATTTTAAGATTACCTTATGAAAAATTTAAATAAAAATGATTGTCAGATTAAAAAAGGGTTGTAAATTTGCAACCGGCAAGTCCTACACAACCAGCTCCCTGAGAATCCTCCAGGGCGGGAACGCAGCAAAGGTATTAGGTTGTAGCGGTGTGATGTAGGTAGCTTGCCTTTTTTTGTACCTTTTTTTATATTTTTAGTTGATAATTTCTACATTCTTTTTTACGATATTTGTATATGAACAAAGTAGTATTGATAACAGGAGCCTCATCAGGAATTGGAATGGTAACTGCCGATTATCTAAGTACTCTGGGATATAAAGTATACGGAACCAGCCGTAATCCTAAGAAATTCACAACTCACAATTTTAAGATGATTCCTTTGGATGTAACTGATACTAATAGTATTGAGAAGGCTGTACAAACCATAATTGATGAGGAAGGACGAATAGATGTTCTGATAAATAATGCAGGAACAGGAATTACCGGTGCTATTGAAGAAACGCCTACCGATGAGATCAGAAAGACCATTGAAACCAATTACTTTGGTGTAATTGAGATGATGAAAGCTGTGATTCCTCAAATGCGGAAACAAAGGTCAGGCCTTATTATCAATGTGACTTCCATAGCAGGTTATATGGGCTTACCCTTTCGGGGAATATATAGTGCTATCAAAGGGGCTATAGAGATCACCACTGAAGCCATCCGCATGGAGGTAAAAGAATTCGGGATTGTGGTGACCAATGTGGCTCCGGGTGATTTTGCTACAAATATCGCTGCCAACCGTTACCATACCCCTGTTTTAAAAAATTCTCCATATCAGGAAATCTATAAAAAGAATCTTGAATTGATGGACCGGCATGTTGATGAAGGCAGTGATCCCATAGAAATGGCAAAGATCATCCACCGGATCATTCAGGCAAAACATCCAAAGATCCATTATAAGGTAGGAAGTTTTCTTCAAAAATTTTCTATCGTTTTAAAAAGAATCCTACCCGATAAATACTACGAAAAACTGATCATGAACCATTATGGGATGAAGTAGTTGAACAGTGTGTAGTCGAAAGTCAAAAGTCGAAAGTCCGAAAATGTACGTCACTGATATAGGTTGACCAAAATATCAATTAATTTTGTGAGCTTTGTGCCTAAGAAATCTGGTGATGCGGGAAAAACGAGTAGATCGGAAGTCGAAAAAGGACTCATTACTCATAAAAAACTGCGATATCTTTTAATTCTTTCCTATGAATATCCGGAACATAGGCCGGCTCTTTGGCATAACCAACGGGTAGTAATAAAAATGGGCGCTCATTATCTGGCCGGTTAAGGATCTCACTTAAAAATCGCATCGGACTTGGGGTATGGGTTAATGTTACAAGACCGGCATGATGAATGGCTGTAATCAGTAAGCCACTTGCAAGTCCAACAGATTCATTGACATAATAATTCTGGAGTTTTTTACCTTCCTGATCATAATCAAAAGCTTTTTTAAAAACCACGATCAGCCAGGGAGCTTCCTCCAGAAACGGTTTTTGAACATGGGTACCAAAATGCTTTAGGTCTTTTAACCATTCTTCATTCATACGGCTCTCATAACTTTCTTTCTCTTCTTTTTCTGCCGCTATTCTTATCTTTGCCTTAACCTCCGGATCGGAAACCGCACAAAATACCCAGGGCTGTTTGTTTGCCCCGGAAGGAGCTGTGGAAGCTGTTTTGATAACATGTTCAATAAGCTCTTTGGGGATCGGCTGACTGCTGAACTCTCTTACAGATCTTCTAAGGTTCATTTGATTAAAAAAAGATTCACTTCTTAAGATCATTTCCTTTTCAGGATATGTTTTAGGCTTCAGCAGGATATGTTTTGCCCCGTTTATTATTTTGGTTTCTTTTTGATTCATTAATACTATTAATTTTATAAATCTTAATTCTCTGTAAATCTCCATGTTACAAATTACAATCTCCAATCTAATCCTCAATCATTTATTTCACGCAAAGATCGCAAAGAAATTTAACTGAAAGTTGTTTGATGTAATTTTTAATTTTAAATCACTATTGTCCGATAAACTTTGATATGTAAATCACTGACAAGCAATTCATCCGATTAAAAAAGTAAGCTAAAGTTTCTTAAAAGTCCCATTACCCTTTAATTGCATAGGCTTTGAGACGTGCTTAATGGTTTTATCGGACAACAATAATTTTAAATCTTAAATTTTAAATCATTTTCAAATCAACAACTAAAACCTACTACATCAGCCCTGCACTACTTATGATTCCACTGATTCGGGTCTTCACTATCATTAGGAGATAAACCCAAAATATCACCTTTCAGATCTACACCAAGCCCAACTACCGTCCTGTTTACATAATTAAAATAACTCACCACCTGATTGATCTCCAGAATCTCTCCATCGGAAAAATCCTTGCCTCTTAGTTTTTCCACATCTTTTTTCTTAATCTTTCCAGGTTTTTTTGTCAGTTTTTTAGCATACCGAAAACCCTGATACATTTTTGGATCGAAAAAATGTATAAGATCATCCTCTTGTACCGCTTTTAAAAATAATTCTGCCTGGGCATCATCTTTCAGTTCTCTTTTAAATCCGGTAAAATGATGTTCAACGCAATAATCGCAAAAATTAAGTTTACTTACATACACCCCTAAAGCTTCAAGATACCATTTGGGTAAAAGATTTGCTGAATTATGCAGCACATTTTTATAAAGGGTCATGTGTCCGGTTAGAGAATGCGGGCGCAGACTGTGTATCAGCAATACATTATCAATATTATTATCGGGACCTTTAACCCTGTCGTAAATTCTCTTTAGTGAAGATCTTGCTTCGTTGTACTCAATAATTTTTATCCAGGCCATTTTCAATTGTTTAAGCACTAAATATAATCATCTTAAATGATATATTTTAATTTATTTTATTGTTTTGAAGCTTCCTGAGATTTAATCTTTAAATTCTTCAATCTTTTTTAATTAAAGAACTTATCTTTGCGGAAATTTAAAAATAAACAGATGAAATTTTTTATTGATACCGCAAATTTAGATCAGATCAGAGAAGCGGAAGCACTTGGTATTTTAGATGGTGTAACCACAAATCCTTCACTGATGGCCAAAGAAGGGATTACAGGCTATGATAATATTATGAACCATTATAAGACCATTTGCGAGATCGTAGAAGGTGATATCAGTGCCGAGGTTATCGCTACAGATTTTGAAGGAATGGTTCGTGAAGGAGAGGCTCTTGCTGCTTTACATCCTCAGATCGTGATTAAATTACCCATGATTGCCGAAGGAATTAAGGCCTGTAAATATTTCTCCGAAAAAGGAATCAAAACCAACGTAACACTGGTTTTTTCTGCCGGACAAGCTTTACTGGCTGCCAAAGCCGGAGCAACTTATGTATCTCCATTTCTGGGCAGGCTGGATGATGTTTCTACTGATGGACTGGGCCTGATAGAAGAGATCAGACTGATTTATGATAATTATGGTTATGAAACCGAGATCCTCGCAGCCTCAATCCGCCATACCATGCATATCATCGATTGTGCCAAGATCGGTGCCGATGTGATCACTTCTCCTCTATCTTCAATTATGGGACTTTTAAACCACCCGCTAACTGATATAGGACTTGCAAAATTCCTGGCTGATTACAAAAAAGGAAATCAATAAATTCAGGAAAATTTTTTGTTATAAATATTTCATCCCCTGACAGTTCTCATTAGAGATGTTTATCAGGGGATGAATCACATTAAGGAATCACTCCTTTTTCATTTATTTTCAGGCTTCTTCGTAAGCCTCTTCGTGAACATTGGCAACTGCCCTCCCACTTGGATCGTTCCTGTTTTTAAAACTTTCATCCCACTCCAAAGCCGTTTTGGTACTGCAGGCTACAGAAGCTTCCTGAGGCACGCAAAGTGCAGCAGTATCTGAAGGGAAATGCTCTGAAAAAATAGATCGGTAATAAAACTCTTCCTTTGAAGTGGGAGTTTGAATAGGAAATCTGTATTTCGCATTGGCCAGTTGTTCATCTGAAACCTCTTTTTCAACGATCTCTTTTAAGGTATCGATCCAGCTGTAACCTACTCCATCAGAAAACTGCTCTTTTTGTCTCCAAACCACACTCTCCGGCAAATAATCTTCAAAAGCTTTTCGCACAACCCATTTTTCCATCCTTTCTCCATTGATCATTTTATCCTGAGGATTGATCCTCATGGCCACATCCATAAACTCTTTGTCTAAAAAAGGAACACGCCCTTCAATTCCCCAAGCAGCCAGTGATTTATTAGCACGCAAACAATCATACATATGTAATTTTTCCAGTTTTCGCACGGTTTCTTTATGGAATTCCTCTGCACTCGGCGCCTTATGAAAATACAAATAACCTCCAAAAAGTTCATCGGCACCTTCACCGGAAAGCACCATTTTAATGCCCATAGCTTTGATCGCTCTTGCCATCAGATACATTGGCGTTGAGGCCCTGATGGTAGTTATATCATAGGTTTCCAGATTGTAGATCACATCTCTGATGGCATCCAGCCCTTCCTGAATGGTAAATTTTATTTCGTGATGTACCGTCCCGATATGATCGGCCACTTTTTGTGCTGCGGCAAGATCCGGCGAACCTTCCAGGCCTACTGAGAATGAGTGCAATTGTGGCCACCAGGCTTCCTGCAAATCTCCGGATTCTATTCTTTTTTCAGCATATTTTTTTGCTATGGCAGAAGTTACTGAGGAATCGAGTCCACCCGACAACAAAACGCCGTAAGGCACATCACTCATCAACTGACGGTGTACCGCAGCTTCAAGTGCATCGCGCACTTCATCAATACTCGTTTGATTCTCTTTTACTGCTTTATAATCGGTCCATTCGCGTTTATACCATTTCTTAAGCTTTCCGGAGGAACTTGTATAATAATGTCCCGGAGGAAAAAGTTCGATCTTGGTACAGGTCCCTTCCAAAGCTTTAAGCTCAGAAGCCACATAAAAAGTACCATTTTCATCCCAGCCCATATAAAGTGGTATTACACCAATATGATCACGGGCAACAAAATATTCATCCTTATCAGCATCATAAAGTGCAAATCCGAATATCCCGTTCATTTCATCTAAAAAATCAGCTCCTTTTTCCTTATAAAGCGGGATGATCACTTCACAATCCGACTGGGTCTGGAAATTGTATTTTCCCTCAAACTGTTCCCGTAATTCCAAATGGTTATAGATCTCTCCATTGGCAGCCAAAATTATCTTTTTATCTTCACTGTATAAAGGCTGTTTTCCTGAGGTAGGATCTACAATCGCAAGTCGTTCATGAGCCAGAATGGCTTTTTCATCATTATAGATTCCACTCCAGTCGGGTCCGCGATGACGAATCTTTTTAGACATTTCCAGTATTTTTGGTCGTAAAACCTCTGTTTTTTGTTTTAAATCGAAAGCACAAACAATTCCACACATATCTTTTCTTGTTTTTTTATTATCAAATACGGGGCAAATATGATATTATGATTCTAATTTATAAACATAAATCTTAATAATACTTTCTTTTTATCACTTTAAACTGTATAATACTACTATTTTGTAAGCATACTTACAATTTAAATAAAGCTGAGATTTAAAAATGAAAATATTACAATTCACTTTACTTAAAACCAAAGGATTTGAAGATCTGAATTTTGATAAATAAGAAAGAAATCGGACATTCTAGACAATCAGCTTATTTAATTATCTTTTTGATCTCCTTATAGATCGATTGTCCTACTTTATTTCCGTAAAGACTGATATTAAAATCGGTAATACTGTTACTGTACGTATCAAAAGCGCTGAGCATTTTTTCTTTATTACTTCCGGTAATTGTTGCAAAACCATGATCCACCAATTCTACCCATTCAGTTTCATCTCTTACAATTATACAGTGTTTTTGGTTGAAAAAAGCTTCTTTTTGCAGCCCTCCGCTATCGGTAACCACCATCTTACAATTTTTAAGCAACTCCAGCATATCAAAATAACCTACCGGATCGATCATGGTAAAATCATATTCTAACCTATTGTTTTCCAGTATTTTTCTTGTTCTTGGATGCAGAGGTAATACCACCTGTATTTCTTTGGAGATCTCTTCAAGACCTTCAAAAATAGATCTTAATTTTTCAAGATTATCGGTATTTTCCTGACGATGGATGGTTGCCAGCACAAAAGCATGCTTTTTAAGACCGAGTCTTTGTATAACATTTGATCTTTTTGCAGAGATCTTTCCATAAAATTCAACAGCGTCTTTCATGATATCCCCGGTTTTAACCACTTTGGTATCGATGTTCTTATACCCTTCCTTTTTCAGATTTTGCAGGGCTGAATCCGTTGGACAGATCAAAAGATCAGAAATTCTGTCGGTAAGGATCCTGTTGATCTCTTCCGGCATTTTCATATTATAAGAACGCAATCCCGCTTCAACGTGAATAACTTTGATATCCAGTTTTTTTGCGGCCAGAGCACCGGCAATAGTAGAATTGGTATCTCCATAGATTATTACAGCATCGGGTTTTTCATCCAACAGTACCTTTTCTATCTTTTCCAGCATTTGTCCGGTCATGGCACCATGCCCCAGGCCATTGATATTCAGATTGTATTTAGGTTCAGGGATCTCCATTTCGGTAAAAAAGGTCTCACTCATATTTACATCATAATGCTGACCCGTATGCACAATAACCTCTTCAATTTCTTTCTTTCCTGATATAATTCTGCTAAGAACAGCCGCTTTAACAAACTGAGGTCTTGCCCCTAAAATGGTTACAATTTTTTTCATTTCGTTCTTTTTATTATTTCTGACAATTTTTCAGTCAGGTTTCTTCTGTGATATTGCTCTATATTGACTGATTTGATATACAGGTCATTATTTTTATAAAGCAAATAATATTCTTTTAATGTTCTTTTAAGTTTTTCCCGATCTTTAAAGTCAATCACTTGACCCGAACGTGTTTTCTCAATAATCATGGCCAGATCTCCGTCTTCAGGTGCCAATGCCAGTATGGGTCGACCGGCCTGTAAATATTCAAATATTTTTCCGGTAATGATTCCTTTTGCGGAAGGAACCTGATTTACACAGAGCAAAAGGACCTGTGAAGACCTTTGGTAAGCTATCACTTTTTGATGTTTAACATAATCTATTAAATGGACATACTTTGAAAGATCGTTTTTTATGATACTGCTTCTAACTTCTTCAGCCACTTTACCAATTAAATTTACCTGAAGATCTTCTTTAAAACCCTCCACCTCTGCATTCATTTCATTCAGGACTTCCCACAAAATCTCAGGGTCTCTGTCGGCATTCATCATACCCACATGTGTCAGGCTAAACTTCTGATCCAATTCGACGTTGATCGTTTCTTCAGAAGTATCAAAACCATTGGAGATCACATAAGTATCTTTATTAAACTTTTTATAATTCTCCTGCATGGTCTTTCCAACCACAAGAACGGCATCAGCTCTTCTTAGAACTTCTTCTTCCAGTTCTTTATGTTTCTTCTTTGATCTTTCTGTTAAGGGCAACTGATGGAAATAATCTATAGCTGTCCAGGGATCCCTGAAATCAGCGATCCATTTAAACTTTAAAGCTTCTTTTAACCGAAGTCCGATCAGATGCGTACTGTGTGGCGGTCCTGTTGTGATGATCAGATCGACAGGATGCTCATTCAGATAGTTGGCAATCGTTTCCACCGAAGGTTTTATCCAGAATTTTCTTGCATCCGGTATAAAAAAATTAGCCCGGATATAATGAAGTTGTCTTTCAAAAAAAGACGGCTTGGGATTTAAAAATCCGGCGCTGGTATGTTGTTGCTTACTCTTAAATTTCGAAAGTAATTGATTGGGTTCCCATATGCTTTGCCTCAAAATTTCAATCCCTACGGGAATTTCATCTATCAAACTCTCATCTGTAACAGCATAATCGGGATCTTTTACCGTGAATACCACCGGCTCAATACCAAAATCACGTAAGTATTTTACAAATTTCAGCCATCGCTGTACACCACTTCCCCCTGACGGAGGCCAATAATATGTTATAATTAACGCTTTCAATTAATTTCAGGTGATCTTTTAATATTGAGTTGATCCATCAGTTTTTCAAATTGGCTGATATCAGTTTTTCTTAAGTACAGATTTCTGATCTTTCCGTTTTTTAACTTTAAAGAAAACCGCTTTCTGCCCAAAACACTTTTTTCAATAAAGTAATCAATTCCGTCAAGCGGAACTATTTCCAGAGTAGATTTCGAAAAGCTAAAAAATAAAATGATCAGTGAAACTACCCCGAGTGTAATTATAAACCAACCTGTTTTAACCCCAGCAAGACTGTTGTTATAAAAAGTTAAAACCGCATTAATAATATTGATGATCATCAACAGATTTATCAGCATCAGATGCATCTTTAAATTATCTTTAATCACCAGAGAATTACTCTCATCATCATATTTTATTTTCATAAATCCTTAAATTAGCGTTACTCCAAAGCTTTGTACAATTCAACTAAATTTCCCGATACTTTTTCCCATACAAATTCTTCCCCGATAAATTTTTTACCATTTTCCCCCAGTTCTTTTCTCAACTCAGGATCTTTATACAAAATCATTATTTTCTCAGCCAGATCTTTAGCATCCTTCTCCTTATGAACCAATCCGCTTTTGGTTTCTTCAACAAGTTTTTTCTGTGCTAGAGCATCACTTACCACCACCGGTTTTACAAAGCTCATATACTGAAAAACCTTATTGGCATAAGCAACATCATGCTGGGCGCTTCGGTTTAAAGGCGATATACAAATATCACTTGCAGTAATATAAGAAGGAAATAAAGAAACATCCTGCCAGCCTTCAAAAGCCACAAATTCCTCCAGTTCCAGCTCTTTTACTTTTGCTCTTAAAACATCATCCGTTGTGCTTTTTCCTACAATGATCAATTTTAGATGTTTTATCTTAATTTTCAGAATATTAACTGCTTCAATGGCGGTTAGAAGGCCTCTTCTGAGAGCAGTATCTCCCAGATAAAGAATTGTAAAATTCTCCCAGAATCTTTCGGTAATATCTTCATCGATCACGGCATTTTCATAAAATGATCTTCTCACGGTATTCGGAACGAGAACGATCTTCTCACGATCTATGCCTGTACGAACAACCACTTCCTCGATAAATTCATTGGAAACTGTAATCACTTTATCTGCCTTTCCTATAAATTTCTCTTCTTTTTCCTTCCATTTCTGAGGCGAGATCAGCTGTTTCCCCGGAAATTTCTGCAAATGCGGATAATCTTTCATCACTTCCGGAAAATTATCATGCAGATCGAGTACTACCGGAAGTTGTAATTTCTTATTGGCCCCGAATACTGCCTCAGCGATACGAATATCGTGAATATGGATTGCATCAATTTTATTTTTACTTAAAAAATCAAGGATCTTTTTATACATTTTAAGGGTATAAAAAGGAAAAGTATAGGCCAAAGCCGAAAGTTTATATTCTAAAGTATCGGAAGAATATCTTCTAACCTGTATTTTTTCGATCACATCCTTTTCAGGCTCGTCGTGATATTTTAAACAGAACAAAAAAACTTCAAAGCCCGCATCGATCAAAGCAAGTGCCTCATTCTCTACCCTGGGATCAGGAGGAAAGGTTTTGTCTAAGATCATTCCAATTCGCATAAACGGACACTTAAGTGTTTTTTCTTTTTTCGGCAAAGAACCAACCGGCAATAATCAGGACCAGTAATGCGTAAGAAACCAGTGTAATTGTACTACCTGTTTGAATTACCTGTGGTTCAAATTTAAACTCAATGGCATGTTTTCCTTTAGGGATTACCATAGCACGCAAAACATAATCCACTCTGAAATGCGGACTTAATTTACCATCAACATAAGCATTCCAGCCGTCTTTATAATACATCTCTGAGAAAACGGCCAACTGATCTGTTTTACTGTTACTTTCATACACCAAATGATTGGGGCGGTATTGCTTTAAGAGAATACTTGCCGTACTATCCGCTTTAAAACTAAGATCTTGTAAGAAGGATTTAAATTCTTTGTTAACAACAGCAACATTTTTAGTATCCAGACTGTCAAGAGCTTTGATCTCTAAGTCGGCAGTATCTACATATTTTATATCTTTTACAAACCAGGCATTTCCATTGGCATTCATATTTACCTGCATACCCGGCCTGTTTTCCTTGTCAGGGAAGATAAAGTATTTGGTATTGAGCATATTGAGCACCTGCATATTATTCTTTCTAATCTGGTAATCAAACAATTCCTGATACCTTCTCGGCTTGGCTGCATGATAACCTCCAATAGAATTATGATAAAACGAAGTACTTCCGTCATTGAACGGATCCACCATAAAATTCATAACACGGTAATGACCTTTATCTTTTTGAATTTCAGCATTTAACTGCGATTTTGGAAATGGATTTTTCAGTTTCCTTTGGGTAATAAAATCATCATCATTTACATAACGTTTATCCACTTCTACAAGATCAAAGAGTACCAATATGGCCAATGCAATGAACACCAGATCCTTTTTGATCTTTCCTTTTACAAAGAACCAAAGCGGGGTTGCCGTTAAAAGTATCAGAATAAAAGAACGCAGACTATCTTTAAAGAAGATTGATTTACGATCTTCTATTACGACTTCTCTTAACCCCTGAATCATTTTATTGAGGCCGCCATCTCTAAAACTCTCAAAGGCGAATAAACTTGTACCGGCAATGGTAAAGAACAAGGTAATTCCTCCTGCTATAAAGAAACTTTTCTTTATAGCGTCCAGTTTAACCTCATCGATCATATCTTTATTGAATATTTCCTTAACAGCAAGAATTCCCAACAAAGGTGCTGCGAGCTCAGCAATGATCTGAATGGAGGAAACTGCCCTGAATTTATTGTACAAAGGCACATAATTGATAAAGAAATCCGTTAAAAATTCAAAATTCTTTCCCCAGCTCAATAAAATTGAAAATACAGCTGCTGCCACAAGCCATTTTTTTAACTTATTATTTACCAGAAAGATTCCTAAAACAAACAGAAAAAGAATGACTGCTCCAATATATGCCGGAGCTGCCACAATGGGCTGATTTCCCCAGTAAGTAGGGGCATTATTGGCAAATCCGAGTGCCTGCTTGGGCCCGGCTTTGTCTTTGAGAAATTTATAGATATGAGAATCCTTTCCTAATTTTTCACTGTTAGACCCTCCCATAAATCTTGGTATCAATAAATCGAAGGTTTCCAGTTTTCCGTAACTGTATTGTGTGATGTAATCTTTTGAAAGCCCTGTGGTTTGTTCTTTTGCTTTACCTTCCGGTGTGATGGTCAATTCACTTTTACTGCGAGTACTGTGATCGGCATATTCCTTGGTAGCCATTAGCGAAGTGGCATTTACACCAACAGAAAGTATCATGGCAAAGAAAAGTATTCCTACAGCTTTAAAAAATTCAGGTAATTCTTTATCCTGTATGGCCTGAATAAGGAAAACAATCCCCATAATAAGTACCATAAACAGGAGGTAATAGGACATTTGAGGGTGACTCGCATTGATCTCGAGTGCCATAGCAATAGCCGTAAGCGTAAATCCTGAAAGGTATTTCTTTCTATAGACCATTAATATTCCTGCCAAAACCAGGGGCATATAAGCTATGGCATGGGCTTTTGCATTGTGCCCTACCCCAAGTATTATGATCAGATAGGTAGAAAAACCAAAGGCCAGAGAACCGATTATTGCCAGTTTCCAATCGGTTTTCAGGCTTATTAACAGCACAAAGAATCCGATAAAATACAAAAAAAGATAATCGGCAGGGCGAGGTAGAAACCGCATCAAGCTGTCCAGTTTTTTTATGTAATCATGCGGATAATAAGCACTTAACTGGTATGCGGGCATCCCTCCAAAGGCCCTATCGGTCCAGTAGGCCTCCTCTCCTGTTTGTGTCCGGAAATCTCTGATCTCTTTTGACATACCTCTAAACTGGGCAATATCACTCTGGAATAAACTTTTTCCTTCCAGAACGGGAGAAAAATAAGCCAGGGAAACAACGATGAAAGAAAGTATGGCTATCAGATAAGGTAGAATTATTTTAAATTTCATCTGTTGTTTTTTAGTTTTTTAATATTAAAATCACTTTAATCATCAACTTCTTCATAATCTACATACTCACCCACATTATTATCTTTTCCTCCATGAGTTCTGGGAGCTTTATCAATAGTTGTCTCTCCTATATTTACATTTCTGTCGGGCTCATGATATCCTTGCTGTTCTTTTACTTTCTTTTCCATATTCTTCATTAATTTATTAAAGAAAACGGGAAATAAATATCTCCCAACAAACTTTACTGCATAATAAATTAAAAGGATTATGAAAATAGTACGTAAAAGTCCTGTAAATGATGCTTCCTGCATATTTTTTTAATTTTAAATTCAAAAATAACAATTTGCAGATAACTTGTGCGTTTATATAATGAAAATCTTAATTTTGACTAAATTATTCGAATAAAATGCGCCAATATTTTAAGTTTATCCCTTTTCTGTTTTTTTTTCAAATAGGATGGGCCCAATATACCGAGGTAATCAACTCCAGACGACCCGGCTTTTCTGATAGTCCGTACAGTCTTGGAACGGGTGTATACCAGGTGGAAGGCGGACTTTTTTATAAAAATATCGGTAATTACCTGAATTATTATTTTCTGGATGGAGACAGTAATATTTCAAACAATTACAGCTCAACATCCATAGGATCTGATATTTTTTTAAGATCCGGATTGTTTTTTGAAAGGCTCGAACTTAATATCGATATGTCGGTAAGACATGAAAACCGTGATGTAATTTTAAAATTAACTGATAAGTTAAATGATAAGACTTACAGTTCAAGCTTTAACACTTCATCTTTTGGGTTAAACAAGTTTAATGTAGGTGCAAAATTCATGGTATACAAACCTACTTATACTGATAAATCTAAAGAGATCAGAAGCTGGAAAGCACGGCATAGCTTTGATTTTAAAAGATTAATACCGGCCGTTGCTGTTTACGCAGGAATCAATACCAATATGATTCTTGATGACCTTTACAAAGATGCTTATGTGCAAGGTTTTGTACAAGATTATAACAATAATGAGCTTACAACGGGGGACGGACCTCTTAATATTCCTGAGATCAATTCAAATATTGGTGCCCGTTTTGCCATTTTTACACAAAATGACCTATCAGACCAATGGATTTTGCTTACCAATTTTATTGCCGAGCAGGTCTTTACCGATTATATGGAAGGCTCCTTTATCATGACCACAACTTATACTTTTTTAGATAAACGCTGGTCGGTCTTTGGTGAAGGCCAATTATTTTACAGAACACAGAATGGTGTTCCCAATGATTATCAATTTGGCGCCGGGCTAGTATATCTTTTAAACAAAAATATACAAATAGATCTGGCCGGTAGAATGATCTTAGATGAAAGAGGAGATAACACCTACCAGATCAATTCAGGGGTTTCCTGGCGAATGGACAAACATCACGATAAGTTTATTACCAAAAGTGCAGATAACAGTAAGATAACCATACCTAAGGAAGAAAGAAGTTTCTTCGATAAGATTACTTTCGGACTTTTTGCAGGAAATACAGCTTCTAAAAAAGTAAAAAATCCTGACAAGGTAAAAACAGTTAAGGCCAAACAACGTAATCTGGAACCTCCAGTAAACAAGAAAGCACAAAAAGCCAAAAAGAAGAAAAACAAACATCTTATCAAAGAGCAAAAGAGGAAAGAAAAAGCAGAAAAAAAATACTATAAAAAGAAGAAAAAGACTGGAGATCAAAACTAAAAATAGTATTTTTGGCCAATGGTCACAATAAAAGAAATTTCATCAAAGAAAGATATTACCCAATTTGTAAAATTTCCTTTTAAACTCTATAAAGATAATCCTTATTGGGTACCTTCTCTTATCAAAGACGAAGTAGATAGTTTTGATAAGAATAAGAATCCTGTTTTTGAACATGCCGAAGCCCGTTTCTTTCTCGCCTACAAAGGACATGAAATTGTTGGAAGAGTTATTGCTATCATCAACTGGTTTGAGGTTAACGACCAGAAAATCAAAAAAATGCGTTTTGGATGGTTTGATTTTATCGATGATATTGAAGTTTCAAAAGCACTACTCGAGAAAGTTTATGAAATTGGCAAATCACATCAGCTTGAATATATTGAAGGTCCGGTAGGTTTTTCAAACCTCGACAAAGTGGGTGTACTTACCAAAGGTTTTGATCATTTAGGCACTATGATCTCCTGGTATAATTTTCCGTATTATATAGATCATCTCGAAGAACTGGGGTATCGCAAAGAAAAGAATTTTGACGAATCCTATTTTTCAGTAAAAGATGTTGATATTACCAATTACAGAAAAACAGCTCAACTGGTTCAGGAGCGTTATAAAATAAAACCTCTTAATTTTACAAGATCGAAAGATATTTTCCCTTATGTGGATGAAATGTTTGATGTTTTTGACAAGACCTATTCAAAATTATCGTCTTTTGTGCCGATCTCCGATAAACAAAAAGCCTTTTTTAAAAAGAAATTTATTGGCCTGATCAATCCTGAATATATCAAATTTGTTATGAATGAAGAAGGTAAAATGGTTGCTTTTGCCATCACTTTACCCTCATTTGCAAAGGCTCTGCAAAAGGCTAACGGAAAATTATTTCCCTTTGGATTCTGGCATCTCTTACAAGCCAGAAAGAACAGTAAGGAAGTTCTATTTTACCTTATCGGAATCTTACCAGAATATAAGAGAAAAGGTCCGGCAGCGATCATCCTGAATGAGTTTCACAAAACCTATCATGAACGGGGAATTGAAATTGCCTACCGCTCGGCCGAACTGGAAGACAATACCGAAATACATCTGCTCTGGAAAAATTTCAATCCAGTCTATCATAAAAAAAGAAGCACTTACAGAAAGGATATCAAATACTAAAACTTCTTTTCCTCATGCAACTGTTCTATAACAAAAATATCGATAAGGATACCGGACTGCTCACTTTCAGCAAGGGAGAAAGCAGGCATATTATAAGGGTTCTGAGAAAAAAAGAAGGAGATAAGATCTTTATTACCAATGGAAAAGGCCAATTATTTACCACTCAAATTATCAATGCCAGTGATAAAAAATGCAGCGTAGAGATCTTAGGTTCAGAAAAAAAAGAAAAACCATGGGATTACTATTTGCATATCGCAATTGCCCCTACCAAAAATAATGACCGCCTGGAATGGTTCCTTGAAAAGGCTACCGAGATCGGTATTGACGAGATTACGCCAATCCTGTGTGATAATTCAGAAAGAAAAGTGATCAAAGAAGAACGTTTACAAAAAGTACTTATCTCCTCTGTAAAACAATCATTAAAATACCAATTGCCAAAACTTAATCCGCTTACAAAATTCAATGACCTTCTCTTAAAGGATTTTAAAGGTAAAAAACTCATTGCCTACTGCGAATATACACAAAAGAATAACCTTAAAGATCTGGTAAAACCTCAGGAAAATATACTTGTATTGATTGGTCCGGAAGGTGACTTTTCAAACAAAGAGATCAACAAGGCTTTGCAACATAAATATATTCCTTTATCTTTGGGTGAAAGTAGACTAAGAACTGAAACTGCCGGTATTGTGGTTTGTAATTCAGTTTCTTTAATCAATTCTTAATTATGTTGCACCTGTTTGCTTCCTTTTTACTGAAAAATTCAAAGAACAGATCTGTTAATTTTCTTCTTTTAACAGTAATCATTACTACCTTTCATATTGAGGCTCAAAATGTTGCCATTTTAAAATATGAAGGAGGGGGCGACTGGTATGCTAATCCCACCTCAGTACCAAATCTGATCCGTTTTAGTAATGAACATAATAACACGCATATATTTGAAAAACCAAAGACCGTCACGGCCGGAAGCAGAGAGATCTTTTCCTATCCGATTATCTTTATGACTGGGCACGGAAATGTGTTTTTTGATGAGATCAATGCTGAAAACCTTGCAAATTATCTAAAATCAGGTGGTTTTTTACATATTTCTGATAATTATGGGATAGACAAATATATCAGACGAGAAATGAAAAAGGTTTTCCCGGATCTCGACTTCAGGGAAGTTCCCTTAGATCATCCCATTTATCATCAAAAATACAATTTTAAAGAACTTCCCAAAATTCATGAACACGACAACAAACCCGCTCAGGGGTTTGGATTGTTCTATCAGGGACGCCTTATTTGTTTTTACGATTATCAGTGTGATCTGAGCGATGGCTGGGAAGATAAAACAGTTCATCATGATCCTGATGAGATCAGATTAAAAGCCCTGCAAATGGGTGCCAATATTATTTCTTATGCTTTTAAAAATTAATTGATCTATGCAAAACCTTACCCCTCACGAAATTGATCAAATAAAAATACATTTTAATGCTGACAACCTGTGGATCGTCAATATTTCTCTGGCTCTGGTTATGTTTGGTGTCGCTCTTGACATCAAGGTAAGTGATTTTACCAATCTGTTAAAGAGCCCTAAACCACTGATTGTTGGCATTGTATCTCAATTTTTTTTAATTCCTTTAGTTACTTACATTATAGTAATTACCATCAATCCGATTCCAAGTATTGCTTTAGGCCTCTTTATGGTTGCCGCTTGTCCGGGAGGGAATATTTCAAATTTTTTATCAAAATTATCAGGAGGGAATTCGGCATTGTCGGTTAGCCTGACAGCTTTCGCCACATTGTTCGCTTTGATCATGACCCCTTTAAATTTTTCCGTATGGAGTAATTTCTATCCTCCAACCTCAAAGATCCTTCAGGAAGTCTCACTTAATCCCACAGATGTAGCAAAACTGGTGGTCATGATATTGGGCATACCTCTTATAGCAGGAATGATTGTAAATTATTATTTCCCTGCTTTTTCAGTAAAATCTTCAAACATTCTTAAACCCATATCCATAATAATCTTCACAATATTTATAGCTGTTGCCTTTTACAATAATCTCGATGTTTTTTTAAATCACATACATTATGTATTGATTTTAGTGATTGCTCACAATATAATTCTAATGATTACGGGGTATTATGCAGCTAAATTTTCCGGTTTATCAAAAGTTAACCAAAAAACACTTACATTTGAAACCGGAGTTCAGAACTCCGGACTGGGACTCCTGCTGGTCTTTTCATTTTTTAATACGCTTGGAGGTATGGCCATTCTCGTTGCTTTCTGGGCCGTTTGGGATATGTTCTCAGGATTAATTTTGGCCTCATACTGGTCTTATAAACTTAAAAAAGCAAATTCAATATGAAACGGCTTTGGTATTATTTTGTAAAATATTATATGAGGATCGGTTTTACTTTTTATTATAAAAAAGTGATTAAGACCAATATTGAGAATGTTCCAAGATCAAAACCTATTCTTTTTGTTTCGAACCACCAGAACGCATTGATCGACCCTCTTCTTATAGGTGCTTATACACCCAGAGAAATGTATTATCTTACCCGTGCACAGGTTTTTAATAATCATTTTATTGCAAAAATCTTATATTCGGTCAATATGCTCCCCATCTACAGGATCAGAGACGGATATACGGAGCTTAATAAAAATGCCGCTATTTTTGAAAAATGTTTCGAGATCATACACGATGAAAAAGCAATCCTTATCTTTCCGGAAGGAAATCATAATTTACAGAGAAGAGTAAGGTCTCTAAGCAAAGGCTTTACCCGGATTGTTTACGGATCCTTAGATAAATATCCCAACAACGAATTGGTAATAATTCCTGTAGGTATGAATTATTCCGATCCAACAGGATATCCCTCTGAGGTAAACCTGGTTTATGGTAAACCTATTTCTGTAAAGAACTACTGGAATGATCTGCCTGAGAATGATGCCATTCAGGTTTTAAGTGATGAAGTGAGCGAGGCCTTAAAAAAATTAACCACTCATATTGAAAATTCAAAAGATCACGATAAGATCGTCAGTCACTTTAAAAAAGATGATTTCCTGGATCCTATTCAAGTTAATAAAAAACTAAAGACCCTTGACCTCGATCAACCCTTACCCAAAACTGCAAAAAAGAAGAATAGTTTTTTATATTCATTGATAAAAATAAACAGTTTTATTCCATTTATGATCTGGAATAAGATCAAACCGAACATCGAAGAAAGAGAATTTATTTCAACCTTTAAATACACGGTAGCTATTACAGCTTATCCAATTTTTTACCTGTTACAAAGTATTCTGATTGGTTATCTGACCAACTATAAAATAGGAATTATCTATTTTATTATCAGCGCTATGCTGGTTTATATTCATACCAAGACCTCAAAATAAGGTATTTGTAATACCAACCGGGAAATCTCATTTAATCTCCCTTTTTTCCAAAATCAGGATCAATAAATACAAACTTATAGAGAATAACCATAGGAAGCATACATAGCAACACCCAAAGGAAAAAATTACTATAACCCATCATTTCCTGTAACCAGCCACTGATCATCCCCGGAAGTGTCATTCCCAGAGCCATAAATCCGGTAGTAAAAGCAAAGTGAGCTGTTTTATATTTACCACTGTTACGTGCAATATAGATCATATACATCATATAAGCCGTAAACCCGAAACCATATCCGAATTGTTCCAGTGCGATAGCTCCACCAATCAGAAAATTTGATTGCGGTGTAAAATAGGCCAGCAAAAAATACATACTGTTTGGTATATTAATAGCCAGAATCATAGGAAAGAACCACTTTTTTAAACCATCTCTTGAAACGATCACACCTCCCAGTATTCCTCCTACCGTTAACATGATTACACCAATTGTACCATAAAAAATACCTACTTTTTCATTGGTTAATGCAAGTCCGCCATTGGCAATATCATCAAACAAAAAGGGTTGAGCTATTTTTACTAATTGAGCTTCACCCAGCCGGAATAACAACAACACAGAAATATGAATTCCTATATTATCGATCTTAAAGAAAGTAATAAAAGTTTTATAAAAATCCTCAAAAACAGTTTTTAAAGAAACATCCGAGTTAGATTGTTCGATTCTGGGGAGGCTCCAGATATGATAAATCCCTGCCAGAATCAAATAGACCGACACGCCGGCAAAAACCATTGTCCAGGCATTAAAATAATTACCGCCGTTATGATGATACAAATAACCCGATAACCAAACAAGCCCCCCCTGACCGGCAATCATGGCTACCCGGTAAAAAGAAGAGCGAATTCCCACATAAAAAGATTGCTTTTCTTCGGTTAGGGCGTCCATATAAATACCATCTGCAGCAATATCATGCGTTGCAGAACTGAACGCCACAAGTGCAAGTCCGGAAAGAGTCAGGGCAATAAAACTATCACTTTGAATAAAATAAGCCACTAAAGCAAAGGCAGCCCCCATTATCAATTGCGTGGTAAAGATCCACCAGCGTTTGGTTTTTAAGGCCACTACTATGGGACTCCAAACAGGTTTAATTACCCATGGAATATTCAAATAACTGGTGTAAAGTGCTATCTGGGTGTTTGAAAGTCCCAGATTCGCATACATTGCAACTGAAACACTCATCACAACGATATAGGGAATTCCCATTGTAAAATACAAAGAAGGGATCCATGCCCAGATAGAAGATTCTTTTGGGGCTGTTTTCATCGGATTCTCATTTTTATCAGTCATATTCTAATTGGTTTTATCTCTCATAGTTACAAGTTATTTCTTAAATAATCAATACAATTTTTTAAGCTCAGCACCTCTAAAATAATGCATAAGGATTTCTTTGTGATTATATCCCTTTTCTCCCATTACTGCAGCTCCGATCTGGCATAAGCCCACACCATGTCCCCATCCTGCCCCACGTAAGATGAATTTTTGAGGAATACCTTCTGTCTCCCCTTGTTTTTCAACGGTAAATGCCGAACTGTACAGATGCGATTCGCTCAGGGTTCTTCTGATCTCCAGCTCTTTCCCTATGATCATTGTTCGTTTAGTTCCAACAATCTTTAACTTAATCAAACGGGCTGAATCTCCACGTTTAACAGGGATCAGATCGATGATATCTCCATAATCAATACCCGAACGTTTTTTAATAAGAGCAGATAATTCTTCCTGCGAATAATCAACTGTCCAACGATAAAAATCGGAAGCAGAATGATCGTAATCATTCAGAACCTGACTCAGGATCCCGGCATCAGTAGTATTACAAAAAGCAGGGGGATTTCCATTGATAAAATCAACAGCATTTTTCTCTTTAGTCAGATCAATAGTTGAGGTTACCTCTTTCGGATCAAGATCAGGAAACGACTGTAAATAAGGATGATTTACCGGTTCCCAGCAATTCTCAAATGTCTCTGTAACTCCTCCACAACTCTTAGAAAAACGTGCGTCGGCAATTTTTTTATTATACATCAAAACCACACCTTCTGTAGCTTTAATAGCTTTGATCACATTAGGATTATGAGCTCTTGTAACCCCTTGATAACGCTGACAATGATCATCGGCACAAACATGAAATTCGGTATGATCTTCTCTATCGTACCAACGAATATATTCCTTATCCGTTTGGTAAATCATTTGATAATCATTTTTACTTTCAGAAAGCTCTTTTTGTTTTTCAATTTGCGCTAAAAGCCAGGAACGGGAAATTACTGCATGAGATTTTAATAATTCCAGAGAACTGTCACCCCTCATTTCTGAAGAAATAACGCTATAAAGATAATTTTCGATCGGAAGAATATTGATAAGTTGTAACTGACGATCAATGATCATAAATTTAATCTCTCCCTGAAATTTCTGAACTTCTTTTTGTTCCCAGTGAAATCCTATTCCAATGACCACATCATTTACAGTACAGGAGTTTGCAGTAAAATCTTCCGGAAATAATGTGAAATCTTTCGATAATTCAATTTTTTTATCTTGAGTATTCACTACAATCTTATCCCCATCAACAAAGAATGTACATTTATTTGTAAATGAATATCCATGCTTGGGACTCTTGAAAATTCCATTAAAGTTCACTTCGATTTCACTGCTCAATAATATCCCTACTTCTACTTTAGGAGTTTCTGTCATAGTAAATAATATAAATTCAACTATTCTAAAATTTCAATCAGTTTATAAAAATTATCTTTAGAAATTGTAATCTGATTAAAAATATCTGATATATCTTCTTTGGTGATTTTTTTAAAATCCTTTTCCTGGGGAGTGATCAAAGTACCTCCCATATCAACGGAAGCCGGGCTTAATAAGATATTTTCATCTCCTTCAGCAGAAAATTGCCACGGACGATGTAATCTCCTTAAAAAAATAAAAACCCTGTGCTTTCCATCCATATAATAAGAAAGCAGGTTCAACATAGGAGCCTCTCCGTTTTCCAGCTCCTCAGCAAACTTATGAATTTTCTGGAACACTTTGTTTAAAGCTTCCTTATCTTTACTTTCCAGTACAATATACCGGCGTAAATGATCATCAACAGCGGTTATCTGCACATTTTTATATCCGGTTATTTCCTTTCCAAAAGCCGAACTGATATACTGCCAGTCCTTTTCAATTGTTAGTAAACCATGATTCCCCGCCTGAAAATGAAGATGATCGGGTGCTGAAGCACCACATTTTGGTGCGTTATAAAACAAAACGAGTTCAGGCAAATCTTTACTGATCGAAATAAAATTTAAGAACTCAGTTTTGATCTGCTGATCTCTATGAACTACGTTAGAAATAGTATAATGCTTTTTAAAAATAGGGAAAGGATTTACTAAAATCTCATAACTGTACCCCCAAAGGATTTCTTCCTGGATCTGAGGACGGTTTACTTTGCAAAGAAAACATTTTCTTTCCTCAATTGACTTTTTATCCACTTTAGCAGCTGATGAGATCAGTCGCTTAGGATTGTATTGTACATTTATATTTAAACCATCAAATTTAAAGGTTTTAAGTTTAGCTTGTTTTAAACCTTCACGATTATCTTCAAACAAAGACCAGTCTTTCAACTGATCTTCATATAATTTTGTTGCTTTTTCCTGGTAATTCATGGTTAATGAGCATCTTTACTATTCATCTCTATACGTGCTTTAAATTCAAAGGTGCGAAGACGATCTTTATAAACGTTATGAGCATTCATTTGCTCAATACTAAGTGAAGCATCTGAATTATCTTCCCAACGGCGCACCAAATATACTGAATCGTAAACACGACCGATTTGATAGTTTCTGGAAATGGAAAGTCCCAGACCGTAATCCTCGCCATAATTAACATTAGGAATTTTCACTTCACGCAAGATCGGAGTATAAAATGCACGGGGAGCACCAAGTCCGTTAATACGGAGTGCGTTGTTTCTTCCATTTTCAGGGGTCCACTCTTTATGATCGATCAATCCCGGGGGGATTACATTCAGATCAGCATCGGTTATCGTATAAGAACCAACTACCATAGCGGCATTTTCTTTGTAAAAAGCATTGACTATCTTTTCAAGGGTTTTTCCATCCGGAGTATAAACATCATCGGAATCCAGCTGAACGGCAAATTTACCACATTCTTCACGGTGAACCCCTAAATTCCAGCACCCTCCAATTCCAAGATCAGTCCTTTCAGGAATCACATGTATCAATGAACTGAATTCCTCCGATAATTTTTGCAATATTTCAGTGGTGCCATCATTTGAATGGTTATCTACTACAATAAGATTATAATCAAAATCTGTTTTTTGAGCCATAACCGAACGGACAGCATCTTCAATAGTGCGTTCACGATTTCGAACAGGAATAATCACAGAAGCCTCAACAGGATAATCAGCATCCTCAAATCTTACTTTCTTAAATTCCGGTTTAAGCCAGGCTCCTACTTCTTTTAAATATTTGGTTACCGCCTTTTCCATTTCTATTTGTACTCCACGATTTGCCGGATCAACATAATCAAAGATCTTTTTTCCGGATTTACGTGTATCTACTTCAGTTTGAGTATATAAATATTCCGGAATATGAACCAGATCCCAATTCTTTGAAATAGTAAGTCTCATACTGTAAATACCAGCATGCTTATATTCTTCTGTAAAATTAGATGCAGCTTCCTTTAATGCTTCAGACCTGACAAACAGAAGTGGCCCGAAATTAAAATCATCCCGTAACGATCCTGCCTGATATTCTATTACCGGATGATTTATTTGTTTGTCGTTCAACTTATCGAAATAGTGTGAGTAAACCATACCGGCCTTGGTACTTGAAGCTATATATTCAAATCTTTCTATGGAAAAATATCCAAAACTAACATTGACCTCTTTACTAATAATGATACTGTATTCTGCATCTGATTTTTCAGCAAATCGCTTAACTGAAGCTGAAGAAACCATATCATTCAGTTTTAATACCTCACATTTAGAGGAGGGTAATAAAATATCTTCTTTACTTACAAGAAAGATTTTTTTAATCAAATTATTTCTCTCGAGTTCTTTTATTAATTCGTCCTGATTCTCATCAACATAGGGTAGAAATACATTTATTTTGGCATCCATATTTTATAATTATTTTTGTTTATTTTATAGATATTTTTAAAACATTGCAAAAATATGCAAAAAAAATCACTACCCGGACAGGTTTAACATGTTTTATCAGCATAAACTGAATATTACTCTTTTTAAAATCTAAAATTATTCGGGAAATAATAAGCTGCAAAAGCTTCAGGATATCACATAATTAGCGCATAATTACACTATCCGCTTTCTTGGGCATACTCAGGAATCAGCTCCTTATAAGTAGTTCTTTTAAATAGATGCCAGACCGTTACAAAACTATATAGAATTATAAAATAAAGGTAATTCTTTGTCTAGCTTCTTCCTTCCCTAGAATTTTAAGTCCTTATTAACAAGAGTTTACTGCGAGTTGAAAATTC
The DNA here is from genome assembly GCA_024762795.1 of Flavobacteriaceae bacterium. Lineage (GTDB taxonomy): Bacteria > Bacteroidota > Bacteroidia > Flavobacteriales > Flavobacteriaceae > Namhaeicola. The sequence goes on from JANTGS010000004.1 coordinate 66,948, forward strand.
CTTAAACGTCGAATTCAAACAATTAATCGCCTTTTGCAACGGTCTCAATACTTGAATTCTATTGAATCCATATATCAGCATTGATACAGAGCTAAAACACGAAAAAACAAATATAAATATGCAAAAACCGTAAACTTTTGGGTAAAAATTAAAGATGAGTGGTATATTTGCATTTCAGAAAAGCCAACACAAACATATCATGAAAAAATCTATTTTATTTTTAACATTATTATTAAGCGTTCAATTTTTTAACGCACAAAAGGTAAAAACAGGCCTGGAAGTACTTCAGGAAGAAAATTTTAAAATTCTGGAAGGAAAAAACGTAGGATTGATCACTAATCCTACAGGCGTTAACTCACAGCTAATTTCTACTGCAGACATTCTTTTTAATGCTCCTAATGTAAATCTTAAAGCACTTTACGGACCAGAGCACGGAGTCAGAGGTGATTATTCAGCAGGAGCTCATGTAGATTTTTTTAAAGATCCTAAAACAGGTCTACCTGTCTTTAGTTTATATGGTAAAAATAAAAAACCAAGCAAAGAAATGCTCAAAGGCATTGATATTCTGGTATATGACATTCAGGATATCGGTTCCAGATCTTATACCTATATCAGTACGCTTGGTCTGGCCATGGAGGCTGCCGCAGAAAATAATATCAAAATGGTAATACTGGACCGACCGAATCCACTGGGGGGAGAAAAAATGGAAGGAATGATCACGGAACCGGAATTTATCTCTTTTGTGAGTCAATTCCCCATACCCTATATCCACGGACTAACTGTTGGCGAACTGGCATTACTTCTTAATGGAGAAAAAATGCTGAAAGAAGGTGTTCAGTGTGATCTGGAAGTCGTAGCCATGAAAAACTGGAAACGTTCAATGACCTTTAATGAAACAGGTTTACTTTGGGTACCTTCTTCTCCTCATATTCCCAATGCCAATTCTGCAAAATTTTATCCCGTTTCCGGAATTCTTGGCGAATTATATGTACTTAGTATCGGGGTTGGTTATCCACTGCCTTTTGAATTATTTGCCGGAGAATGGATAGATGCTGAAAAACTGACTAACAACCTAAATTCATTACATCTTCCCGGTATTATTTTCCGTCCTGTTCATTACAAACCCTATTACAGTACTTCAAAGGGGAAAATGGTACACGGAGTACAAATATATTTCTCCGATTACAAGAAAGCTCAATTATCATTGATCCAGTTTTATGTTTTACAGGAAATTCATAAACTCTGGCCCGACAAAGACGTCTTTAAACTTTGTGATGAATCAAGACTCAGCATGTTTGATAAGGTTTCCGGAAGCGATAAAATCCGTAAGACTTTTACCCAAAGGTGGCTGGTTAAAGATATTGAAGGCTATTGGTTTAATGATATTGATAATTTCCGCAAAAAGGCTAAAAAATATTTCTTATATAAATAGAGATCAAT